>JBIOIZ010000038.1:0-26389 GCA_044450385.1 Candidatus Dormibacteria bacterium | reverse complement strand
CGCGACTCATGTCAAGGGCGCTTCGAGCCGCCTGGCCACCTCCGCGATGCTGCGGGAGTTCCACCGCTCGATGTGGATCTTCCACCGCAAGCATTACGCGTCCGGCCTACCGGCCCCCGCCAACTGGCTGGTGTGGCTGGGGATCTGGAGCCGGTGGGCCGTGCTCAGCCTGCGGTCCAAGCTGACGCGGGATCCGACGGTCTCGGCCTAGTTCCAGCTCAGCCGGACTCTCCCCCACCCGTTGCTCGTGACAGATAGGCCTCCAGGTCCCGCAGGCCTTGGGGGGAGCCGGCCTCGTAGAAGCGCTCTGTGACCTCGAGGCCGGCCAGCCGGCCCTCGATGCTGAGGCTCTTCATGACGGCGGCCAGGTCCGCGATGCTTCCTGACTCGATGCGGTTTGCGATCACGTCGCGCGTGAGGACGGACAGCCCGTAGTCGATCCAGCGCATTTCGGATTGCCGTTCTTGGGGGCGGCTCTTGTCGTAGAGGACCACCCTGCCTTCCGCATAGATCGCGTTGCTGGTGTCCCAGCGCCCCTCGTTGCGCAGCACCGTCATGAGCGCCGGCTGTTTGCTGTCGCGCCAGGCTGCTTCGACCTCCTTCATCGAGACCGGCAGGTAGGAGTCTCCGTACAGGACGAAGAATGCTTCCTCGAGCGCACCTTCGTCGAAGGCGCGGCGAAGCGCGCCGCCTGTCCCCAGCAGGCGCTCGCCCTCGTCCACCCATGCCACGTTCAATCCGAAGCGCGATCCGTCGCCCACGTGGGCGCGCAGCATCTCGCCGCGGTAGCCCACGCTGTAGGTCACACGCCCAATGCCCTGGGCGGCGAGACGCTCCAGCTGCCAGTCCGCAAACGGCCGGCCGAGCACCGGAATGAGCGCTTTGGGCAGCACCTCGGTCGCGGGCCGCATCCGGGTCCCGAGACCACCGGCAAGGACCACGCACTGCAAGGTCATTCCATTACGGATCAGGGGAGCAGTCGGATGGCAGCTATGGTCTGGGTCTGGCCGTGGCTCAGGATGAGCTGGGACGATTGGTAACCATGCCATTGGGCGCAGCTCCCGACATAGACCCGGAAAGAGCTGGATGAGCTGGGCAGGGTTCGGAAGATGATCTGGTGCCCCGGATCACCCGTCTGCACGTCAGAGACCGTCCATTGATCCTGAGCAAACTTCGTCGAAGTATCGATCTCCATCCAGCGATAGTCAGACCAGGCCGTCCCCGAAGGCAGGGAGAGGTCCACCTGGTGGCTGGGAATTGCGACGTCGACCGTGCCTGTCACCTCCCCGGGACGCACGGGCACCGATGTGCCGTCCTGGAGCGTGATCTGGGTCAAGGCAGTGCCGGCTCCGCCGGGCGATCCGCGAAGTTCCGAGGCCACGCCATTTGCGGAGATGCCGAACACCCTGATCGAGCTCATTCCAGCCGGACTCGACAGCAGCTGGTCGGGTACGACGCTCGTGAGCCGGTACCCGCTGGTGGCGAACCCAGGAACCTTCGACGCCGCCGCCACGTCCGGTCTGTCGATGCTTGGCGTCACCTGTCCCACCGCTGTGCCTCCAACCGTGGCGACAACCCGGCTGGCCGGCAGGCCTGTGGCCGGATCGCCGGCCCAGCCCTCCAACGTGATGCTGGCATTCGGCTCATTCGTGGTGCTCAGAGTCACAGGCGTCGCCTGATGCACCGGAGGTGGCGGAGATATGGACAGGAAGTTCGGAGCGTATCCCCAATCGCAGGCAAACCCCATGAAGGGGAGGTCATCCGTGAGAGCCGGGTCCTGCAGAGAAAGCGCCTTCGCCGACGCTGGTGAAAGGTTGGCGGACGTCAGTGCGTAAATGATCTGTGTGTGCGTGCTGAGCAGCGGGGTGTAATTGTCCAGGATGTACTGGCTCACGTCGTAGTGACGCACCATATTCGGAATGTCGTCCCAAGCCAGGAGTCCGTAGCGCTGGGTGCTGAACACGACCAGCTTGGGTGGATCTCGTTTGAGCTCGGCGATCAGATCCTTTTGTGCAAGCTCCGGGATCGCAATCGTCATGTGGTAGTAACGAGTGTGCGGAGTCTGACCGAGCACGTAATAGATGAGCGCGGGCTCGTTGGAAAAATCGAAGACCCAGTCATGCGGGCCCAGATACGCCTTGAAGACCGTGGCGAGGTCGGCCACCGTTGCCGTGTCGACGCCGTTCCCCGACCCATACCCGACCGTCGCCAGCTCAGGCGGGGTCGGAGCCTCTTGATGGTAGCGACCAGGCGCCGCCATCAACCACGTTGGCAGCGGCGCAACCGTGTGCAGAGTGTTGGTGGTCATCATCGACGCGATCGCGCTCAGGAGCAGCGCAAGCGCCACCGGCTGCCGCCCAACGACAACACCAACGCGTCCCCAAAGACGTTGGCGCGTCAGCCAGCTGTCGGCGAACATGCAGGCGCGGTAGATCAGGTAGGCGATCAGGGGATACGTCACGTCCAACACCTGAGTGACGTGACCGAGGTCGGCCCGATCGATGAACTTGGTGTAGTACGGCAATACGAAGAGGGCTGAGGCTGCGACAACCCAATCCCGCGTGTCCAGCCGGCGGCGCTGGATCACGGCGGCCGCGTAGTAGAGGAATCCGAGCACCAGTGCGGCAGGCGTGGCGAACACCAAGAAAGGAAAGAGCGGGCCGTTTGTCAGCAAGCCGAGCGGCACCCCACCGGTCAGCTCGTGGCCAGGGGCGAAAACCGCGTAATAGAAGAAGAAGTCACCCAACGCGCGCTGGCTGATCAGGTAGAGGCAGAAGACTCCAAATGACGCGACTCCCCCAACTGTCAGCCACAGGGTCTGCGCGAAGGCGACCGGCAGCTTGGCGCCCTTGGGGCGGTGGTAAAGGTCATGGAGGATCACCACAAGCCCGCAGCCGAACACGCAGTAAGCCGTTTCGGGGACGAGAATGGCTTGAACGACCAGGCAGATTGCCACCAGGACGGTGAGCCACCACCTGCGGCGCTGAAGCGCAACGCCCAGCAGGACCAGGATCAGCGGCCAAAAGATGAAGCGACCGTCGTAGAACGGCGCGAGCTGGCCGACGGCGATGAGCGCGAAGAATGCCAGCACGATGGCCCAGCTACGTTCGCAGAGCCATGTCAGGAGGACAAACAGAGAAACCCACGCAAGCGGGTCGAGTAGCATCACACGGCCGGCCTCCAATCCCCAGCGGCTGTTTTGCAGGAGCCGCATGTCGATCAAAGGCGCAAAGCCATCCTGAAACAGGCCGTGCGTCGAGAGTAGGTCCCGCCAGTAGAACGATCCCGAGCCTATCAAGCGCGCCGCCACGAGCCATTCGCCCTCGTGGAACATGTCGAAGAGACCTGGGTTGGCGATCAGCTGGCTGAGCAGAATGAAGAGTGCGAGAGGAGCTGTCAGGTACAGCAGGGTCATCCGCTCGAGCATGCGAATTGCGACATCGCTCATCGCGCGAGACATGCGAATCCAGAGCCACACCACTACGACGCCAGTGACCGCGACCGCGAGCCACCATGGCAGCCACGCGTAGTGGTGGACCGAGCCGTCCGATGCGACAGTGACTGTCTGAGCGGCAGACACGCCGAACAGGCCTAGAAAGGTCAGAGGCGAGGCCAGAGTGTTGATCTGGGCAGTGATCGCGGTGGGGCTGCGGTGCACGCCAAGCCATCGCTGAGCCGTCAAACCAGCAGCGCTCACCAGGGCCGCATAAGCCGCGGTGACAGCAATCAGCGTGACCCAGAAGGACCCGCCCGACAAATTAGCGACGATTGCGGCCTCGAGCGCGAAGACGGCGCCGACGGCCAGCAAGCGAGAGGTCGCAGCAGCAGTCACATGCCCTTCGCCGGTGGGCGGTTCGACCGCGGCTGCCCTGGACGCTACGGCGCCGGTCAAACCCAGGCGCTTGGCCAGCAGCAACTGAGCCAGATACAGGATGAGTGCCACGATCGGGAAGATGACGACCGCGATCAAGTAGTAGTCGACGTAGCGCTCAATGTTGAAGTTGGCGTAGGTCGGGTAGCCGACGATGTCCGTCGAAACCTTCAGTACACGCGAAACTCCACGCAGGAGCACGAGCGCGAGACCACCGGCGAGGGTCACAGCGACGATTAACCCGATCGCGGGAGACCACCGAAACCTCATCCCGGCGGTCGTCGTACGGGAGTCCGCGACCGACTTGTTCGATGTGGTCATCTCTGAGCGCAACCGCCGGTGGCAGCCACGCGTGCCCCCGCCGCCATCGGCATCTTCGATGCGGCCCCTTGAGTCACGCTCAGTCGCGGACGATCACCGTCGACCCATCGTGGTCGAACGTGAAGCGAAGCTCAGCCAGCCCCTCGCGGGCCATCGCCGCGCGGAGAGCCTTCGGCTCCGAGGCATAGAACATCAGAAAGCCACCGGCGCCTGCGCCTACCAGCTTGCCTCCGAGGGCCCCGTTGGCCCGACCCGTGGCATACCAGCGGTCGATGTCGCTGGTGGACATGCCGGTGGTACGCCCTCGCTTTTTTTCCCAGTGCTCGTGCATGAGCGCGGCGAATCCGTGTGTATCCCCGTCTTCGAGAACTTCGCGCACCTTGCGACCTATCTCAGCGATGGCGTGGAGGTTGTCGAGCATCGCGGGGTCTTTCTGCTCTGAACGCACCTTCTGGTCCTCGAGCATCGACTCGGCATCTCGTGAGTAACCGGTGAAGAACAGCAGCAGGCGCTCCTCGAGATCGTGCAGGGTCTGATTGCTGATCCGAAGCGGTGAGACTCGCACCTCGCCGTCCTGGCAGAACTCCAGGCACGTCAGGCCGCCGAATGCCGCGATGTACTGGTCCTGCTTTCCCACGGCACGGGCCAGGTGGTCGATCTCGATCGTGCACGCCTCTTCCGCAAGGGTCCCGGTGACGATGTGCTCGCGCTTGAACGCGTAGATGGCCTTGAGCAGCCCGACCGTGAACGTGCCTGACGATCCCAGGCCGGTGCCGGCCGGAATGTCGGCCAGGCTCACGATCTCGAGATACGGCCCGACCGGGTGCATGGTGAGCGCCTCGCGCACGATCGGGTGCTTGATGTCCGCCACCTCGCTGACGCGCTCCAGCTCCGAATACTTGAGCAGGTAGTCGTTCGCGAACGTTCGGTTGATCCCGATGTAGACGTACTTGTTGATCGCAGCGGAGATGACGATGCCGCCGAACTGCCGGTAGTAGCTGGGCAGGTCGGTCCCGCCGCCACCGAGGCTGATGCGCAGCGGCGTCCTCGTGATCAGCATGGCCCTATACCCGCGTTCACGACCCGACCTTGCGGCCAGGCGTGGTCGCCACGGCCACGGTCTGCCAACCCCACCTGGTCTGCACGGTACCCAGCGCGAAGAGGCCGCGGAAGGCAGCCATCGCCACCCTCGCGGCTGTCGCGCTCAAGCCCTTGTTGGCCGATGAGACTTCGCTAGCCAGCCGCTTCCCACGCTGGATGACCAGCAACCTGTACAGGTTGAACTGAGGGAACCCGGCGCCGGTCGCCCTCTCCAGCTCGTAGCCGGCGCTGGTGAGCACCTTCTTAAGGTCGTCGGGGGAGAAATGGCGTCGGTGCCCGATGTGATGGTCGAAGGCGGACATCGGACCGCCGGGCACCGTGACTACGACCCTGCAGCCCGGGGCCAAGTATGCGGCGGCGTTGCGCATGAGCGTGACGGGGTCGTCGACGTGCTCCAGAACCTCGGAGCACACGGCGTGCGTCGCCCAGCCGGCCATGTCCTCGGCCGGCTTGGCGTCCTCAAGCAGGTCGCGGGCGAAAAAGCGCGCGCTCGGCACCTTCTTGGCGGCAATGTCGATCCCCCACTGGCTGTAGTCCGTCCCGCACAGCTCCGCGTTTGGATGCGCCCTGTGCAGGTCGGCGATAAGGTCGCCCTGCCCGCATCCGACGTCCAGTACGCGTGCCGGACCGTCTCCCAGCTGCAGGAGCCGCAGGATCAGGTGGCGCCGGAACCGTTGGGCGGGATTGCTCGCCGCGGCATCTGCGTATTCGTCCCAATGCTTGTCCCAGTCGTCATGCGAGATCGCGGCCAGGTTCACAGGGCGAAGCCGGCCGTCTGCGCGTCGCGATGAAACATCCGCACGGTGTCGAGCGAATAGTCGGCCAGGTCGCGCCCGAGGATCGGCAGCTTCTTCAAGAGGTCATGCGTGACGGTGACTATGTGGCAGCCGATCGCGTCGGCCTGCACGATATTGAGGAGCTCCCGCGGGCTGGCCCACAGCAGCTCGAGATTGCGATGGGGTCGCATCACGTCCAGTGCTTCGCACATGAGCGGAATGGGGTCCACGCCCGTGTCGGCGACGCGGCCGGCAAACACCGAAATGATGCACTCAGGGCCCCCGGCGAGGGCCTCAGACGACCTGCGCACCTGGTCGACGGTCAGCATCCCTGTGATGTTGAGGCGGATGCCGTCGCATGCCAGGCGCTTCATGACGGCCGCCGACGACTCTCCCCGGGTGTTGGTGACCGGGATCTTGACGAAGACGTTCTTGCCCCAGGTCGTGATCTTGCGAGCCTGCCGTTCCATCTCGTCCCATTCGTCAGCGAACACCTCGAATGAGATGGGCGCCTCGGTCACCACCTGCAGCACGCGCCGCGCGAACGCCTCGTAATCGCTCACGCCCGCCGCGCGCATCAAGGTCGGGTTGGTCGTGTAGCCCTTGATCATCGGGTTCGCCGCGAGGTCGGCGATCCCTTTCTCGTCGGCTCCGTCCGCGAAGATCTTGATGCGGAGATCGTTCATCGATTTCATGACTCTGTCTCCCGTTTGGTGGTTTTGAGGATCCACGGGACGGCCTCGTGGAGTGCTGCGACGACCAGGTCGGCATCGATGTCCGCGGTCCTCTCAGCGTAATCACGCTTGACCAGGACCACCGCGCATCCAGCGCGCTTTCCCGCCTCCACGTCGCGCCAGCGATCCCCAACCATCACGCTCTGTCCAAGATCTATGTTCCACGCCGTAGCTCCGTCGATCAGCAAGCCCGGAGCCGGCTTGCGGCATCCGCATTGATCATCGTCGTCGTGTGGGCAGACGCGCACGTCGTCCAGCGGCAGGCGCCGCCGCAATTCATTGTTGATGGCGTCGACAGCCTCCCACTTTTGCCGGCCGCGGGCAATGTCCGGCTGATTGGTCACCACCACCAGGAGCAGTCCGGCGGCGTGTAATCGTTCGCAGGCCTCGATCGTATCCGCTCGGATGATCAAGTCGCCGGCCGAGTCTGGAGGATGAGGGCGACCCTCGATCAAAACGGGCTCGTTCAGGACTCCATCACGATCGAGGAACACCGCGGAGCGGGCTGCCCCGTTCGGCGCCGGGCTCAAGCCCATAAGCGTCCCGTGGCGGCGTCCGCGAGCATGCCCTGCATCGACGCTTTGAGCGCCTCTTTCGTGGTCATCTTGTTCCGCCACCCGAGCGATCTGATCCGCTCCGTGCTGAGCCGGACGATGGGGACGTCCCCTGCCCATCCCCTGTCGCCGCCGGCGTACACGAACTCGGTGCCCCCTTCCGGAAGGCCCATGCATTCCACAGCAAGCTCGGCGATCTCCGTCACGGTGATGTAATCAGCAGTAGCGACATTGTAGGTACGGAACCGAGCGGCGCCTGCGGTGTCCGCCGCCAGGAGGACTGCGTCAATCACGTCGCTGACATGGATGTACGACTTGCTCTGCGTGCCGTCGCCGAGTATGCGCAGCCGGCCGGGGGACGATTCGAGCTGCCTCAGGAAGTCGAACCCGACTCCGTGGGTCTGGCGTTCGCCAACCACGTTGGCGAAGCGGTAGACGCATCCGCGGAGTCCGAACATGTGGGTGTACGCGGAGATGAGCGCTTCCCCGGCGAGCTTGCTCGCGCCGTAGGTCGAGATTGGAACCAGCGGTCCGTAATCCTCGTGCGCCTCCACCTGGCCAAGGTCGCCGTACACGCCGCTGCCGGAGGCGTAGAGGATCTGCTTGGTTCGCGTGATCCGCATCGCCTCGACGACGTTGTGCGTCAGGAACGTGCCCTGGTCGAAGTCGATCGCGGGCTCGGTGACCGCCCTCGCGATGTCCGGGTTCGATGCGAGATGGATGACGGTGTCGTGGTCCTCCATCGCGGTGGACATCGCTCGGAGGTCCGTCGCGTCGCCGCGCACCACTCGCAGCCGAGGCACGTCGAGGTGCCGCTCGAGATGCCATTCACGCCCAGAGCTGAAGTTGTCGTAGACCGTGACGCGCGATACGTCCGATCGGGCCATCAGGCGGTCAACGAAATGACCGCCGATGAAGCCCGCACCACCAACCAGGAAGTACGCCTGGGCCTCGGTCACGGCCGAGCTGGTTTCGAGACTGATTCCCACTTGGTGCTTGCCCGCTGCAGCGACGGGTGGCTGACGAGGAGGTGCCAGATCACCGCGCAGATGCCCTCGGTGTGCGGGGTGATGCGGTCGGAAAACAGCGGCGGGATCAGCACGCACGCGTTGGCCGCGCGGCGCGTCGCGCCGCCGTCCCGGCCGACGATGCCGAAGATCTGGGCGCCTACCTCCTGGGCCAGCTCGATTGCATTGACGAGGTTTGCGGAGATGTTCTTCTCACGATCGCCACCGCCGACCGAGAAGATGAGAACGGCATCGGGCTTGCCCAGGCGCGATCCACGAAGCCACTCCGAGAAGCTCGTATCCCATCCCTCGTCGTTGATGCGGGCGGTGAGCTCGGACACGTTGTCGGTCGGCGTGTAGGCCTCGAAGCGGCAGATCTTTCGGAAGTCGTTCACGGCGTGGCTCGCGTGCCCGGCTGATCCGCCGATTCCAAGCAGAAACAGGCGGCCGCCCGCATCGCGCGCCGCTGCGAGGCCCACGGCAACACGCTCGATATCGGACCGGTCGATGCCGTCGAGGATCGATTTCGTCTCGTCCAGGTAGGCGTCCGCGAATCCGGTCAATTGCGCTCTTTTGCGGCGGTGACAGCCGGTCCGGCCTTTGTGCAAACCGCGAACGTGTTGAGCCCGAACTTGTGGCGGAAGCAACGGATGTCGCTGGGCATGAACCCGGCCTTCACCACCAGCGGCCACAGGTCGCGCGGGTCGTAATACATCTTGTGGTCGTTCATTTCGTCGGCCGGGCTGCGGCGAAGGCGAAACGCGGAGAGCTCAAGGAAATACTTGCCACGCCAGGATGGCACGTTGATAAGAGCCACGCCGCCAGGCGCCAGCATGCGGTGGAACTCGGCCAGTGCAGCTCCGGGCTCCCAGAGGTGCTCGAGCACCGAATTACAGATGAGCACGTCTGTTCCGCCGGTGGCGATCGATGACAGGGCGCCAGGGATCACGCCTTCGATTGCGGTCACGCGCGGTTCCTCTTTCAAACGCGGATCGAGCGCGACGTCGAGCAGGGTCACGTGCTCGGCGCGATCGATGAGCGTGCGCGCGAACCTCGCCTCGAAGCCACAGCCGATGTCGGCGACGCGCTTTTTCGCGAAGGTTGGAACGTGACGGTTGATTTGTAGGGACGAGAGCCAGACTCCGAACCGGTCGACCGCCGTGAGGTTTCGGTCCTGGCCGTACGCGCGCTCCCTGGGCTGCCTATTGCTCAGAGCCATATATCGAATCGGCGCGCAGCGCCGCGGCCTGGATGAGCAGGACGAAGGTAAAGGTCATGAAACTCGTCACGAGCAACAGAAGGCCGAGCGCGCCCAGGTACGGGATCCGATCCGAGCCGCCAAGCGTGAGACCGGACCGCACGTAGTCGATGGCGAGAGCGGCCGTCAGCACGAGGCCGAGGGCGAACGCCACAGCGCTCCCCAGCACCGTCCTGGTGTAAGGGAAGATTCGCAGCCAGCGCCTCCTCGCGGCGCCCGAGTAATCGTGCAAGACCTGCGCCAAGCATCCCATGTAGAAGCTCTGCAGGCCCAGAAGCGTCAATGTCATCCCGAGCAGCATCCAGTAAAGGGAAAAGTGCACGGGGCCCACCGTGATGGGGCCGAAACTCAACGGAAGGGTGAGCACCAGGCCGACCGTGAGCATGGCTAGCCCAGGCCGGAACGCGAAGAAGTCCGCACCGTAGACGAACATGGCGCGAAGGTTGATCCAGGCGGCCTGGAACGGCGACCACCACCCGGCGCGCCTGTGGTGGCTCATCCGCCCTTCCCGGTCCTTCAAGAAGCGCACCGGCACCTCCGCGGTGCGCAGCCGCATATGAACCGACTTCAGCACCATCTCCGAGGCGTACTCCCACGACTGCGATTGCAGACCCATCCGGCGCAGCGCGACAGCCGTCATCCCACGCATGCCGCAGTGGATATCGGAGAAGTGGCTCCCGTAAACGACGTTGAGGATCCCGGTCGTGATCGGGGTGCCCAGGTATCGGTGGAGGGGCGGCATGGAGCCCGGTTCGATGCTCCCCTTCCATCGCGAGCCCATCACGAACTCGTTCCCTTCGTGAAATTTCTCGAGGAATGGCTTCAGCTCCCTGAAGTCGTAAGTGCAGTCGGCGTCGCCCATCAGGACGTACTTCCCTCGAATGAACGGCAGCGCGTCGATGTAGGCGCGGCCGAGACCGCGGCGCGGGGTCCTCAACACGCGCGCTCCGTGCTCAAGGGCGAGCTCAGACGTGCCGTCGGTGCCGCTGTCGACGATCAGGACCTCCCCGCTCACACCCGCGGCGGCGAGGCCCTCCCTGCACCAATCGACGAAGTCCCCGACCGTTGTCTCCTCGTTGAGGGCGGGGATGACGATAGAGATCTCGGGTTCAGCCACGTCGCCGTCGGGCACAAGGAGATGCACCGCGGGGTCGCTGCTGAGCACGACACCCCCGGCAACTGCGTGCCTGGCGTGGGACGCGCTCACCATGTCTCGGGGTGGATTTTACCCGTCCCCCCCGTGGTACGCTCGGCGCCGGTTTGAGCCACACGAGGCGTGAAGCGCCTCCAGAGCGGTCGACCGCAAGCATGCCGCGCATACCGCGTTGGTTGGTTTGATGATTTCGCTCCGGAAGTCAGTCATCTTTCTCGCCCTGCTCGCGCTGCTGCCGGCCGGCGTCTCGGCCGCCGACTCGCCGACCTACCACGGCGACAACACCCGGCAGGGCAACGACACGGCCGATCTCAGCCTCGGCAGCGCGGTCGCTGCCTGGACCACGCCCGCGCTCGACGGCGACATCTACGGCCAGCCGGTGATCGTGGGCTCTGACGTGATCGTGGCCACAGAGAACGACACCGTCTACTCGCTTGCGGCGGCGACCGGCGCCGTGCAGTGGACCGTGTCACTGGGCACGCCGCGAACGACCGGCTTTGCCTGCGGGAACATCAACCCGCTCGGGATCACCAGCACTCCCGTGATCGACGGCGGAAACGTGTACGTGGTCGGGGAGGTCGAATCCAGCGTCACTCCTCTCGTCGTGCACTTCGTGATGGCGAGCATCGTTCTCACCACGGGTGCGATCAACTGGACCCATGTCGTTGACCCGCCCGACCCGAGCTGGACGACCTTTGCCCCCTACCAGCAGCAGCGGGCAGCGCTGCTGGCGACGGGCGGCCGAATCGTATTCGGGCTGGGCGGACTCGCCGGTGACTGCGGCAGCTACCACGGCTTCGTGGTCAGCTACGCCGAGAGCAACACCGGCAGCGTGACGTACTGGGCCGCGGCCGAGGTCCCCGCTATCAGCGGCGACAACCAGGGCGCGGTTTGGGCCGCGGGCGGCACCTCCGAAGACCCGGGCGGCTACATCTACGCAGCGACGGGAAACAGCAACCAGACGACGTCGACCTCCCCGTACGACTACAGCGACAGCGTGATCAAGCTCAACCCGAATGCACTGGCACCTGGAGCCCCGGTCGACTACTTCGCTCCCGGCAACTGGTACCAGGACAACCACGGTGACGTCGACCTCGGGTCAGTGGTGCCGCTGCAGTTGCCGAACAACCGCGTCTTCATCGTCGGCAAAAGCGGCATGGGATACCTGCTGAACACCGCAAGTCTCGGCCACATCGGCGGCCAGATGGCCATCAACCGAGTGTGCAGCGCGACCAACGACGCGGCGTTCGGAAGCCAGGCCTATGGGAACGGCGTGGTGTTCGTCGGATGCAGTGATGGCCTCGTGGCGGTCCTGATCAACGCCACCAACAACAACTTCTCGATCCTCTGGCACAACACCACCGATGTCATCGACCGTCCACCGACGTATGCCGGCGGGCTGGTCTGGGCGGTGAACGGCTCGAACCTGCTCGCCTTCAACCCCACCAACGGCCAGAAGGTCATGAGCTTTCCGATCTCGAACGTTAACCACTTCGTGACGCCGTCCGCGGCCAACAACCACATATACGTCGCGACCGGCCCCAACGTCTACGCCTTCGTCGGGAACGGCTGCTTCATCGAACCAGGGCCGCGGCTCCTCGCCAACTTCAGCGGGACTGGCAGGGCGGGGCTGGCGGCGGTGGGCACTTCCGGAACCTGCATGCTCGCGTCCAGCGGTACGGCATTCTCGTTGCCTCAGGCGTGGGCCTCGGTCCCGTTCTATGGAACCCGGACTACCCTCGCCGGCGACGTCACCGGTGACGGCAAGGCCGACCTCGTGGCGGTGAACTCGGGCAGCGCATGGGTGATGGCGTCGACGGGCTCCAGTTTTGGAGCTCCCACCCAATGGTCGAACACTCCCTTTTACGGCACCCGAGGAACCTTTCTCGGGGACGTCAACGGTGACGGGAAGATGGACCTGGTGGCGATCAATGACACCAGCGTCTGGGTGATGCTCTCCACCGGGACCTCGTTCGGACCACCGACTCCGTGGTCGAACGTCCCATTCTTTGGAAGCGTCACCACCTTGGTCGCCGACGTCACCGGCGACGGCAGGGCAGACCTGGTGGCTGTCAACTCCGGGAGCACCTGGGTGATGACCTCGACCGGCACGAAACTGGGAGCTCCCGCTCAGTGGACGACGACACCCTTCTACGGTCAAAGGTCGACGATGGCGGCCGACGCCACTGGCGACGGCAAGGCTGACCTGATCGCCTCGAACAACGGCAGCACCTGGGTCATGCCATCCACCGGCAGCGCCTTCGGAGCTCCGACACAATGGTCGGGCGTGCCCTTCTACGGCAACTACGCCACCTTGCCGGGTGACGTCACCGGCGACTTGAAATGGGATCTCGTCGCGGACAACGTCGGTGGCCTATGGGTGATGACGTCCACCGGATCGGTGTTCTCGGCTCCCGCGAATTGGTACAACGGCCTGGGATAGGCGTGGGCTCGCGCTCATGGACCAGGTTGGGTACATGAGCGCGGCGGTGCGTATTTCCCTGACGCGCTATCGATTGCGTGGCCTCGTTCTCATCGTGCTCCTCGTGCTCGCGATCGCGCTGGTACCCGCGGTGGTGGCACCGGCCAAGTCGCACGTGGTGGGCACTCATCCGAGCAGGGCGGAACTGACCCACCCGCAGATGATGTCCGCGGCGGCCGACCAGGCGGCGAGCTCGTCGGCAGCGCTGACCTATGCGGCTGCCATGGCCAGCGGCCCTCACCCCGCGACGGTGCCGCTGGCACTCGGGATCAGCTCACGCCCTCGCAAAGAGGTGCTCGGCTTCGTCAACGCCGGAAACCTGGGCAGCTCGACGGTCGGCTACCCAAGCTGGAATCTCGGCCTTCTGACCACGGTCGCATTTTTCGGTTTGTCGGTGAACAGCGGCGACGGAGCCATCGTCAAGTCAGGCACCGGCTGGAACGTATGGACATCGCAGACGCTCATCAACTTCGTCAACACGGCTCACGCAAACGGGGTCAAGGTGATTGTCTCGATCGACCTTCACGATCTCAGCACCAATCCCACCGGTCCAATGTGCCAAGGACTCACTACCACCAACTCGGGACACACAATCAACGAGGCGATCACGCAGATGAATGCCGCCCGCGTCGACGGCATCAACGTTGACTACGAGGGGGCGATCGCCACGTGCGCTGACGGCAACAGCAACCGCGACGACTTCACCTCTTTCGTGCAGCGGCTGCGCGCCGCCATGCCCTCCGGCAGCTTCCTCGTCGTAGACAGCTACGGAGGTTCCGCCGAGGACAACCTCGAGTTCTTCAACGTCACCGGGCTCTCGCCATACATCGACGCGTTCTTCGTCATGGCCTACGACATGGACGGGTCGAACTTCGACCAGCCGCCGCTCAACTGCCCCTCTTACTGCATGAGCCCTGTCTCGCCCCTAAACACGTACCGCTTCAACGTGTCCAAGACGATCGCCCAGTACACGGCGCTGGTGCCGCCAAGCCAGGTCATACTCGGGCAGCCTTACTACGGTCGCCGGGGCTGCGTGGCCAACCTGGCAGACGCCCATCAGCTCACGACTACGCCAGCGTCTCCCACCTACAAATTTGCCTCCACCATTGCCGGCCAGAGCGGCGTCAGCCAGTTCTCAGCCCACCGCGACCCGAGCGACGGCATCAGCGAGTGGGATACGTGGTACGACTCCGACTTCGCCTGCAACCGCGAACAGTACTTCGACGACGTCTACTCGCTGGGCGCCAAGTACGACCTGGTCAACAGCTCGGGTATCCGCGGGGTCGGGCTTTTCGCGCTCGACTATGCCGGCTCGTCGCCTGAGCTCTGGAACTCGCTCGCGGCGCATTTCACATGCCCTGGCACGAACTTCATCACGGGTGATTTCAACGGCGACGGTAAAACCGACGTCGCGGTGATCGGCAGCCAGAGTGTCTGTGTCATGGCGTCGACCGGCACAGCCTTTTCGATCCCGGTCCCGTGGGCTAGCATCCCGTTCTACGGAACCAAGGCGACTCTCGCCGGCGACGTGACCGGCGACGGCAAAGCCGACCTGGTCGCGGTTAACGGCGGCCAAACCTTCGTCCTCCCGTCCACCGGGACCGCATTTGGTCCTCCCCAAGGCTGGGCCACGGTTCCGTTCTATGGGACGCGAGGTACCTTCCTGGTCGACGTCAACGGCGATGGAAAGGCAGACCTGGTGGCGATCAACGACAACACCGTCTTCGTAATGCTGTCCACCGGCACCAGCTTCGCGGCGCCGGCCCTGTGGTCGAACACTCCGTTTTACGGAACCGTGGGCACGACGAGCGGCGACGTCAGCGGCGATGGCAAGGCCGACCTGGTCGCGGTCAACTCCGGCAGCACGTTTGTCATGACGTCCACGGGCACTAGCTTTGCGGCGCCGGCTGAGTGGTCGAACCAGCCCTTCTACGGAACGGTGACCACCACCATCGGCGACGCCAGCGGTGATGGCAAGGCCGACCTGATCGCGCTCAACAGCGGCAATGCCTTTGTGATGACATCCACAGGCACGGGCTTTGCCGCTCCGGTACGGTGGTCCGGCGCTGCCTTTTATGGCCAGCTAGCAATCCTTCGTGGCGATGTGACGGGTAACGGCACGGTGGACATGATCGCCGTCAACAACCTGAGCGTGTGGGTTGAAGCGTCCACCGGGACCGGATTCGCCGCGCCTGCCATGTGGCTGTCGGGTCCCCCTTAGCCGACGCGACCGGCTTTTGTCATGCGCACGGACTCGGTGCCGCGGCATCGTACTCCCGGGCAGTCCCACCTTCCCGTTATTAGGATCCGACGGTAGGCGTCCAAAACGTCAGTTGGAAGTCAGCGTTCGAGTAGGTCGCGCCTGGTGTGAAATGCGCCTCGACCACTTGTATGACCCATTCCTCTTGCGATTGCGAGCCGGTCCGCTCGATCAACCAGCCCCCCTGCGGATGGAGCGCGATGAAGCGGTCCAGGTACGTCACCCTACGGGTCGGAGGTAGAACGTTGACCGCTATGTAAGGGACGAGCGGCAGCCAGAGCGGCGCCCCGTTCGGTTGCTCTGTGCCGGAGTACAAGTGCGTCGATAGCACCGGGTCCGTATCGATCGCAAGATAAGCAACACGGTCACCTGGTTGGACGTGAGCATCGAGTAGCGCTTGGAGGCTGGGGTCGGTTGTCAGCAAAGCGGAATCGATGTGAGTGAGGTCGTGCTGCGGACTTGTGACCCAGTCCACCAGCGCTGCGCGGTCACCGAGGGCGCCGAAAAGAAGAACGATGAGAACCGGCGCTGCCACGAGCCTCAGCAGAACTGGCACCGGATCGGTCCAGAGGGCACGACCAGCCAGGCCAAGCGTCACCGCGAGCCCAATGCATACCTGGGGCGCAAGGTTCCAGACGTTGTTCGGGTGGCTGCGGCCTACGAAATAGCTGCTGGTCGAGTAGATCAGGGCCGCCGTGGCGATCAGGACCACAGAAGCGACCGCCGGCTGCTTGCGGGCATTCCACACGAGGGTGACGAGCGTGGCCACGAAAGTGAGGAACAACACCCAACCCGGGCCGCCCGGATCGATGGGATAGAGGCCGAATCCGCCCTGATACGCAAGGCCGAAGTCGTAGTAGGCACGCAGATCTGGCCCATGGCCGAGGCCGACGTAGTACACGACGAAGACGGTCGCCAGGGCTGCGGCCAGGAACAGCGCAGGAACCGCGCTAAGGACGCCGATGCTGAGAATTCGCCGGCGGATGTCAGGTTGACTCCAGTGTTCTGCAACCACAAGCAGGAAGAAGCCGGGCAGCCAGACTAATGTCGAGTAAATCGCTGATTCCGCTGACCAAAGGACACCGACAATCCAGACCAGGTTGCCTGCCAACAGCATTGCCAGTCGGGCGCGCTGCGAACGGACCCTTAGGAGCATCACGAGTATCAGGAGCAGGCCAACGCACCACAAGAAGCGGAAGGCGCCAGTACTGGGATACGCGTTCGGCCCGATGATCTGGGGGGCCAGCCCGGCCCGGAAGAAGCACGCGACCAGGGCCACTACGAAGCTCATGAACAGGTTGAGAATGCCTCGACCAAGAGAGCGCAGCAGCACGAAGACAGTCGTTGCGAGAAGGAAGCACATCAACGAGTTGAGAATGAACAGGCCCTCCCACGGCGAAGGCGTCGGAATCCACGCGATGGTCAACTCGCTGAGGAATCCGTACTGGGCGGGGACGTCCCAAAGCAGCCAACCACCTTGGCGGACGAGCTCGGCGGGACCGACATAGAACTCCCAGTGGGGCATGCTGGAGGCGTCGAACAGGCCGTTGGTGCGGACGCTGGCCACAGCCAGCAGGACGAGGGCAACCCCGCTACCCGCCCACCCGACCAGCCGGTTGGCGATGGCATCCGGCCGCCACATCGCCCCGCCCACAGTCAAGGCCGAGCCCGCCAAGACCGCTACCACCCAAAGGTGGCGCAGGCCGCCGGGAAACTGCCACCACAACAGCGACCCGGCGACACCCCAGGCACCGATGCTTACGGCAGCCCACAGGACCACCGAGCCGATCCTTACGGTGGCGCTCGGCTGCTTTTCGGATCCACGCGTGAACGTGGCAACGACGACCACCGCCAGCACCTGGATCAGGGCAGCGATTGTTTCCCAGTGGTAGGACGCGCCGTGGACAATGCCTACCCCGAGAGCGAAGCCCGCCAGAAACAGCCCAAGCCCGCGGACCACTCGCATCAAGACCGGCGATACCTTGCCGGGGTCAATGGCCAGCACGAGAGCGAGCGTGCCGGGCAGAGCCGTGCCGAGCGCGAAGAAGGCGATCCACACGCGCTGCGAAACTGCAACTGGGATGCTTGCGGCGACCCCGAGAGCCATGACCAGGGCCACGCCTACCGGCCAAAGCAGTCGCACCTGAACGGCCAGGATCTCAAGCTGATTGGGGGTTGCCCCCGATACCGCAGGGGCCGACTGGGTCGGAGCCTTCACTTCTCGACTGGCGCTCACGGGGACGACATCCGTTCGGACAAGCCAGGAGACCAGCCGACCGGGTTCAATCCAACGGCGATCGTACAGCTTTGAGCCTGACGTGAAGACTGCGGTGGGAAGAGACCAAAGCGTGCCAGCCTAGATTGCAGTCGCCATCACAACCTGGTTGATTTCGTGGCTAGCTCGCCTCGACGTCGATCACCAGGCGCGTCGGGCTGGTGAGGAAGAACGCTCGATAGCACGCGGCGCCTGAGACTCCCAGGCCCAGCTGAACCACTCCCTCGAAGTCCTCGACCTGCCGAACTTCGACGAGACTCGCGTATCCCGTCTTGAGGTCGGTTGATGCGCTGTAGCTGGTGTGCAGGTCGGCGCCGTGGATGACCACCAGGATTCCGTTCTTGCCCCCCAGTGTCAGCGTCTGGCCGCTTGCTCCTTGCGTAAAGCTGGTTCCGGTCTGCGTGCGCAGCTCGACGCTGGCCGGCTGCCCGTTGTTGAACTCGACCGTCAGCCGGTCGTATCCCGGGTGCGTGCCAGTTCGGAGTGCGTCGATGAAAGCCACGGCAGGGGCCTGCGCCGAGTTGATCGGCGCGGAAGATGCGCAGACGAACGGCGGTAGGCTCGTGTCTGGCGTTGGCGAAGCGCTGGGGCCTGGGCTCGGGCTCGGCGACACCAGGGCGCTTGGAGTCGGGCTCGAACCAATGACCGGACCCACTGCTGAGGGCGGGCGGTACAGCGGGTTGGCCACGACAAGAACGCCGATCACGACAGCTGCGATGACAGCCGCCGCGACTCCGGCGATCCAATAAGGCCCTCGGTTCTCGGGGACGTTGGCGAGCGCCGACCGCACTCGGTCTGGTAGCGCCGCGCTGGGGGAGCCGGCCATGTCATCGAAAACGTGGCCGAGTTCGCGGCGGAAGTTCTCGTTGGTCACCTCAGAAGGCCTCCTCGACGGTGAGATCGGACCGCAGCCGCTTGGCGGCGCGGTAGATGCGGGACTTGGCAGCTGCCGGCGAGACGTGCAGCGCGCGCGCGACCTCGTCCATCGGCAGGTCCAGGTAGAAGTGAAGCACCAGCGGTAGCCGCTCGTCGGGGCTGAGCTTGAGCAGTGCACCGTGAAGATCGGACGTCGCGCTTTGCTCCGGACTCGACGCCGACGATGGAATGTCGGCCAGCTTAAACACCGACCACCAGCGTTGGCGTCGGGCCATGCGGCACTCATTCGCGACGATGGAGAGAAACCACGGCCGAAGCGAGTTCAGGTCGCCACGCAGTTGGCGCAGCTTGCGCCAGGCCTTGATCGAAGCCTCCTGGACGGCATCCTCGGCTGACGATCGATCGGCAAGCATCACGGCGGCGAGCCGGTACGCCGGATCGAGCAGAGGTTCGATCAGAACAGCAAATGAATCGGCATCGCCCGCGGCGGCGCTCACGATGAGCTGGGGTCGGTGTTCCATTACTTCAGCAAGCATGTTCCTGCCCGTTTGATGCAGGAAGTGGCCCTTTGGTTGCAAAGCGGCACGTTGGCCCGGGCTGTCGTAGGCTGGCCTTGCGGTTAGGGCCTTTCCAGGCCCGATCTTGCTGGCCGATCTTATTTCTGGCCGATCGTGTTTCAAATGGGGGTGTACAGCGATGTTTCTTCGCGCTACCCGCGTTCACACGCCGCCCGAGAAGGTAGAGCAGGCGATCGAGAACTTCGAGACGAACATCGTCAAGGGCCTTCGCTCCGCACCAGGCAACCAGGGTGCCGTGCTGTTGGTCAACCGTCAGACGGGCGCTGGGTTGGGCGTCACGTACTGGGAGACGGCCAAGGCGCTGGCGGCCAGCGAGCAGACTGGGATCCAGAGCCGCACGCAGACGACCAAGGGTGTGCCGGGCAGCCAGATCGTCAACGTAGAGCGGGCGGAGCTGATGATCATGGACCGCGCCGCGGCGCCAAGGGCAGGAACCTTCGTACGGATGGTCACGGTCAACGGCGACCCAGAGAAGCTGGACGCCGGCATCGTGCAGATTCGCAACCACGTGCTGCCTATCCTCAAGGCGCAGAAGGGTTATCAGGCGACGATCGCAAGCGTCGACCGCCAGACCGGCCGGCTTGCCGCGTCGACCGTGTGGGCGACGAAGGCAGACCTCGACGCCAGCGAGAGCAAGCTCGCGGGCCCTCGGGCCGAGGCAGCCAAGGCCGCCGGCGCGGGCCCGCACGACGTGCAGGTCGAGCTGTTCGAGACCGCAGTGGTAGAAATCAGCGCGGCCGTGATACCGACGGCCGCCCGAACCTACTAACCAGAGCGAAAACGCGCGGCCGCCGCCTTCCTTAGGTGGCGGTCGCCTTCTGTTTGTCCCGAGCTCCAGGGTCGGATTGTGCGCTCCTCCTCACAACCACAGGGCAGGCGCCGACCATGCCGTCCCGGTCGACGGTGCAACAAACGCGTTCGTGCTGTTGATGGCGATCAAGTCAGCCTTACGGTCACCTGTCACGTCGCCGTCCAGCGTTGCCTGCTGGCCGTAGAAGGGAGTGCCCGACCACCCGGTGGGCGCCGCGAAACCAGGGCCAGTGGAAGTCATGACGAACGTGCTTCCGGAGTTGACCGCGACCAGGTCGGCCTTGCCATCGCCGCTGACGTCGGCGATCGTTGTCGGGCCGAGATGCGTTCAGCAGCCGCAAAACGCGCTGAGGGGGGCGACGGCCGGGTTCTTATGCGTTCTGGGCGATGAAATGGAACGTTAGGCTCGAGCTGCCCAAGGTCACGTTCGCGCACCCCGGCGCGCTCAGGCCGGCCGCCCAGCCGATCACGCCTTCGTAGTCGCCGATCTCACTGACCTCCGCGAGAATCGCGCTCCCAGGCTTGAAGTCCATGGAGCCGGTGTAGTTCTGCATGTCGCCTCGGAACCCGCTCAAGACGATCAAGACGCCTGCTACCCCGGCCAGGTCCACCGGCCCTCCCCGCCCGTTGGTCTCGGTGAAATGGGCCGTTGCTTGGGGCGTCACTGCAAAGGCCGGCGTGCCCTGGTCAAAGGTGAGCGTCAGCGTGTCGCCCGAAACGGTGGCCGATACGATCGGCGGGGTCATCGCCGTTCTCATAGCGGGCGCCGTCCATGTCGCGGATGCGACTCCACTCGTGGTGCAGGTGAGCGGCGTCGGACTGGGCGTCGCGATCGGGGATGCCTGCCCGGTCGCGGGGGAGCTGCCACATGCGGCTGTCAGTCCAAGGACGAGGAGGCACCCGGTCAACCAGACCGCCTGCTTGCTGCTCACAGAGCACATCGTGCCATCCGCCCCAGCGCTCCCTGAGGGCCGAGAGTCCCTCCTTCTGCGGGCCAATTTGCCCACGTGGACGGAAATGCCGGCTCAGGATCGCTGCCTGGTCTCCCCGCCTTCTCCTCGGCCAAACTGGTCCTGAGGCCCGGCTGCCCCATGGCAAATGGGTGGCAGCGTTCTCTCGCTCATCTTGGGGCCACAGCGGCAAGTCCTCCTGTTTGGATCACAGCCTCATGAGTCCCAACAGCGTGCCCATTCGGTGAGGTCCGGCCAGCATCGCCTCGCGCCAGCCGGACCCTGGAATCGACTTCTGCTATCTCACAGCCAGAATGCCGGCGCCGAGAAAGCACCTCCCGTTGATACGGCTACCCAGAAATCGTCTTGTCCGCCGGCATTCTTGTTCACCGCGATCATGTCGGCCTTGCCGTCACCGCTCGCGTCCGCCACCATGGTGGTCAGGTTTCCGTAGAACGGCACGCTGGACCACATGCCGGGTGCGCTGAAGCCCGTCCCGGTCGATGTCATGACCCAGATACTGCTGTTATTGACGGCGATCAGGTCGGCTTTGCCGTCGCCGGAAACGTCTCCTACCGTGGTAATGACATTTCCGTAGAAGGCGGTGTTCGACCACTGCATTGGGCTGCCGAAGCCGCTGCCTGTTGACAGCATGACCCAGACGCTGGTGTTGTTGATGGCGACCAGGTCGGCTTTGCCGTCACCGTTGACATCGGCGAGGTAAGTCCCTCGTGTGCCGTAGAACGGAACATTCGACCACTGCATTGGGCTGCCGAAGCCGCTGCCTGTTGACAGCATGACCCAGACGCTGGTGTTGTTGATGGCGACCAGGTCGGCTTTGCCGTCACCGTTGACATCGGCGAGGTAAGTCCCTCGTGTCCCGTAGAACGGAACATTGGACCACGCGGACGGCGCCTGGAAGCTCGCCCCGTTAGACGTCGACACGAAGGTTTGGGCCGAGTTTACTGCCACCAGGTCGGCCTTCCCATCGCCGGTCACGTCGCCGACCAGGGTCGCCGTCGTGCCGTAGAAGGGGCTGGTCGACCATGTGCTCGGCGCAGCATACGATGAGCCGCTCGAGACCAGGACACACTGCCCGACCGATGTGATCAGCACTTGATCCACCTTGTGGTCACCGGTGAAATCGCCTGCTAGCAACTTCCCGCTGTAGCCTGTCGAGCACGCAAAGCTGGGAGTGGTGATAACCGCCGCCGCAGACTGCGCCGAATGGTTGCCCGCAGCGTCGAAGGCGTCGACCGTGTACGTGTAAGAGGTGTTCCCGGAGACGGTCGTGTCGACATAGCTCAGGGTCGATCCGGACGTCGTGTTCAGAGGCACGCCGTTGCGGTAAACCGTGTAGCCGGTCACGCCCACGTTATCTGTGGAAGCAAGCCAGGTAAGGGTCAAATTGGCCGTTGCGCCGCTCGTGGCGGTGAGGCCGGTCGGGACCGACGGGGGCGTGGTGTCGCCGATCAGGGCGGAGATCGGGGCTGACTGAGCCGAATGCTTACCGGCGGCGTCGAAGGCGTCGACTGTATAGGTGTAAGTCGACAGGTTGACAACACTTGTGTCCTCGTAGGTCAGCGTGGAGCCGCCCACTGTCGCGATCATGGTTCCGCCCCGGTAGACCGTGTATCCAGTCACTGCGATGTCATCGGTGGAGGCGTTCCAGGTCAGCACCACTGATGGCTTCTTCGTCGTAGAGGCTGCGAGACCAGCTGGCACCGTGGGCGCCGCGTTGTCGATCCTGATGCTGTTGTCGAGGACTATGTTGCTTCCGGATTGGTAGACCAGAGGCACGTAACCGGCTGCAAGTCCACCGGTGCCTAGCAGCATCGCTGGCACGTGCGGGTAGTGGTTGTTGCTGCCTGACGACAGCGTGACCGGAGTCGAGGCCGTCGTGTAGGACGGACCGTCAAGGGTCGAATACTTGATGGCGCCGCCGGCGGTGCCGTCCAACGAGCCGTGCGTGGCCCAGAACACATACACCCTGCCGGTCGCAGGGTCGACTGTGCCCGCGACGTCTGGAGGATCGGTCGCGTTGGTGCCGGTGGCGTCGACGATTACGTGGGAGCTCCAGGAAACGATGCCCGAAATCATCGGAGCGCCGTCGGGCGTGCCGAGCCAGTAGGTGACGCCGGACCAGGTGGAGCTGTTCGATGTGGTCACCGCCTCGAACACGTGGATGTTGCCGGTGCTCTCGTCAATGGCGATCTGAGGGCCGCCGAAGTTGCCCTCGCAGTCGTTGCTGCCGGGGTCGACCGCCGTCTCCGTGTTCCAGTTTCCTGGTGTCGGGTCAGTAGCACTATCGAGAAGCGTGCGTGTCAGGACCTGGCAGGCAGCTCCATAGACGGCGATCGTCGCGCCCAGCTTGGCGGAGTGCCGGATGGACACCTGGACCGAGTTGCTGGCGGTGCTGGTCAGCTGGAGGGCCCCTATCCTGATGGGCTCGCCGACGGCGTGGCCATTGACCAGCGGGGACGACAGGGTCAGCGTGTAAGGTCCGCTACCCGAAACGCCTGTCACCGTGGCGAAATCGGCGTCGCACTGAGGGTACGTAAGCGGGGGGGGATTGCTGCAGTTGACGGTGCCGTTGTTGCTGATCGCCGTACCAATCTGGAAACTATCGCCGGCAACGGGCGCGATACCGACGACAGAACTGTAGGTGATTGAGGTGGCGCCCGCCCCACTCGCCGCCGTGACGTCGTTCTCACCTATGGCGTGAGGGTTGCTCAGGGGGGCCACGGTGAGTGTCCAGGGAGCTGGAGTCGGTCCGCCGGCAATGCCGGTCACTGTGCGGACCTCTGAGTTGACGGTCCCATGTCCGAACTCGATCACATCGTTCAAAGCTGGATCCGCGCCCGACGTCACGGTGTAGGTGATCGTGGTCGCAGTCGCGAGCGTCGCGGCAGCGGTCGTACCGGACTTGGTGGCGCCGGCAGCGGCGGTCGTACCAGATTTCGCCGGCACATGCCAGCCGCTCGAACCGTCTTTGATCGTCGTCCAGTTGTAGAACACGGTGTCCGTGTTCCCGCCCAGGGTGTCGTCCCACCAGGACGTGATCAGCCACTTGCCTGTCCAGGTCACCGTGGGATCCTGACGCCCGGATGTAAGGCTCCCCGGCACTGTGGCCACGGTGTGCCAGCTAAACGTCGAGCCGTTGTATACGCCGTACTGAACCTGTTCTTGAAGGACGCCCCCGGTGAGCTCGCTGCCGGTCGCAATCCAGATCTCGGTGGAATTCGTGCTCGGGAGCGTGTAGAAGGAGATCTCGCTGCCACCGGTAATGCTGTCGACCTGGGTTGAGACGGGAGTCGTCGACGGGGTCGTGATGTGGTCGACGATGGCATGGTTGCTGTTGTCGTAATACCCGACCAGGAGCGAACCGTCGTGCAGGTACGCGACCTTGTCCTCCGCCGAATGCTGGAAGGCCTTCGGAGCAGAGGAAGTTGCGATGGTGGTCGGGCCTGCGGCCATAACCGCCACCGGCGGCACGCCGGCAAAGAGGATGGCCGCGAGCAGGGTCGCGAGCACCCCGCCCCGCAGGACCTTTTGGCCGGTGCTGCCGTGCAGCGCCGGCATCGAGTCGTCGTTTACCGAACGCTTGCGGGCAGGATTTAACAAAGTCATCGCGCTCGACGGTATAGCCCCCCCCAACTGCGGGTCAACCGGTGCAGTTGCCTCGGTTTGCTGGTCGATTGTCCCGACTGCTCCAGGACCGGAAGGCGCGCTCCCTACTGCGAGTTGATCTCGGCCAAAGCGCCCAGACTGCCTGGCTGGGCTGTCACCTGCTGCCCCTGATAATCCCATGCGTAAACCCAATAGCCAATCGCTCCCTGGCCCTTCCAGTGGTCGAACTGGGCCAGGATCTCAGCCGGAGTTGGCCACCGCCACGGGCTGCTGCTGAAGTCCTGGAGGATGAACTCCCAGTTGGTGACCCCCGCAGCGTGGATCTGGCGCACCGCGCTGTCGATGGTCGCGTAATCGCATGGACCGCTTTCACACGGGTATACGTCGAACGCAAGGATGTCCACCGACCCTTTCATGGGCACCCCCTGTTGGGGCGGATTGCCTTCCTGGAACTGGTCATCGGCGGTCCACGTCTTGGCGGTCGGGTCTATGCCGTGAACCACCTGCGTAATGTGGGAGTAAACCGGGGCGGCGTTGCAGCCGTTTGCCGTGGGCTCATCGCCGACCTCATAGCGCAGGCCCCTGTGGCCCGCGACGACGTTGGCCTGAACCAGCCCGGCGATGGTCGAGTCCGACATGGTTTGAACGCAGGTCGAGTTGTTGTACGCATCAACCCAGACCATGCCTGCGATGCCTGCGGCTGCCTCCGCGTCGCCGTGGTCCTGGACGCCCCCATCGGTCGCCGCGTTGAAACCTACGGAATGCATGGCCACAAAGTCGGTGGAGGTGTATCGGAAGATGCCCCGGATCTCTGTTGGTCGAACCGGCGGAGGAGGTGCCGCCTTGGTGCTTGGGGCCGCCACACGGGGAGGCGGCGAGGCCACCCGACTTGGTGAAGGCGACGGAGAGGGCGATGGCGATGTGGCCGCCGGCGTAGGCGAGGTGGACGAAAGCGAGGGCGCCGGCTGCCCAGGGCTGACCCTGGCTATCGTCTGAGGGTTGCCCTCGAACCGCCCGCCGAGCGCCGCGGTGAAGACGACCGATCCCAAGACGAGCACTCCGATCAGTGCGGATGGGATCAGCCAGGGCCGGCCACGGTGCAGCCGTTTCAACAGTGACGCCAGATCAACCACAGCGGGGGGCCACGATACACCCGGCCATCTCGCCGTCCACGCAAGAACCGGAGCAGGCCCGACAGATTCCCGTTAAGCCTTGACCCGGTCGGGACATACGACCCAGATGGTTCTCCGACCACGAGCCTTACGGTGAGCACGAATGAACCCGTCTTTAAAAAGCGAGCGAGCGCACATCCTGGGAAGGAGGCGCAGGGTGCGCCATCTGACTCCGCTGTGGGTTGCCCTTGCCGTTTGCTTGATCGCTGTCTCAATCGCCTCCTCGATGCCAGGCTCGCGCGTTTACGTCGCCGAAGTCAGATCGTATTTGCCGGCCTCGGCTCCTTTGCTCGAATTGATCTCGACGCCCAGCCCCGGCAGCGCCGTTGGACAGCGTTCATCGACTCCTGGCTCGTCGAATCCGGCAGGTGTCCGCGGATCGTCCCCTTCGCCGAGTGGCGCGAATACCTCGAGTGCATCGCCGACGCCTGACACGTCCTCCACGCCCGGAAGCTCCCCTACGCCAGGAAGCTCTCCCACGCCGGGAAGCTCCCCCACGCCGGGAAGCTCCCCCACGCCGGGGCCCTCCCCCACGCCGGCTGCTTCGCCGACGCCATCAGCGTCCCCGAGTCCGAGCCCGG
>JBIOIZ010000037.1:0-27090 GCA_044450385.1 Candidatus Dormibacteria bacterium | reverse complement strand
GCGTAGCGGATCGTCACCTGCCGGCCGAGTTGTGTCGAGATGAACACTCGCGCGATGCCGGCCACGACCAAGGCAATTCTCGGTAGCTGCCCGGCGCGGAAGATGAGTGCGCTCGCGGTGATGTGTACCTCGTCGACCCCAGCGCCGAGCTGTTCCTGCCACATTCCGGTGACCTGTTAGTGACTGCTCGACACGCGGCGAACCGCATCGCACAATGCGATCGATCCGGGCTGGGACACGTGAGTGGACACGGACATCGATATCAGTCTGAGGGTCGCCGCGGCCTTATCGGAATAGACGCGATGTCACGCCGTCGTAGATGGAAGTGTCATCCGTCCTGCCAAATCGAAGCGAGAGAAGGGATATGACCTTGAGCACCTGCACCCCGACGCGACAATCAGCGAAACGCGGGCCCTCGACGGAATGCATGGATCAGCTCCTGCTGCGAATGGATGTCGAGCTTTTGATAGATCGAGTGGAGGTGATTGCGCACGGTGCTCGGGCTCAGGAACAGCGCCTTCGCAATCGACGGGGCTCTGTCGCCGGAGACCAGCCGGCTGACGATCTCCAACTCCCTGGTGGTCAGCCGGGAGAGGCCGGCCAGCTCCCTCTCGCGTGGGGCTGTGGCGAGATGGCGCGAGAGGGATACGGCACCAGCGTCGCTCGCAAACCGGGACATCCAGTTCTCCACATCGGCCGCGGTCCCGGACGCAGACTCTGCGTATGCGCCCGGGAGCAGCGCGAACCCGCAGCGTGGCGGCGGGCGCAGCGGCCAGAGAACCGCTTCGAGCAAAACTGGATCGCCCTGCTTGGAGCAGGCGACGAGATTGAGGGTTACTCCCGCCCCGGTCGCCGCTGCGTGAGCGAGTGAGCCCAGCAGGTCGGGGACGCTGCTTTCTGTCACCAACGAGAGAATCGACCGCCCAAGGACGTCGGATGGCCGGTATCCGAGCAGGGCTTCGACGTCGCTGCTGATGCGGTCGACCAACAGGCTCTCGTCAGACGTTCCCACGACCGGGGTCAAATCCGGGCGCGCAACCTCGGGCAGCAGTGCGCCGGTCCTGGTGAGGGGGGTCGCAAACACGGCGACCGCAAAGCGCGGCGGGGTGTCCTTGCCCAGGCCACGCACCCAGACCTGCACCGGCATGGGCTCCTCCTGCCTGCGGCGGAGCGAACGCGTCGTCACGTAGCCCTGGAGTTGACCGCCGCGGAGCAGGTCGAGCGCGCCCGAAGGCTGGTCGGTCATGAATTCGTCGACCGTCCTGCCCACGACCGTGCCCCCACCCGAGGCAAACATTTCGCGCATCGGCGGGCTTGCCGCCATGATCCGCCCCGACGCGACCTCGATGATCGCGGCAGGAAGCGGTGCGTGGGCGACAGCCTCTGACGCGTCCGCATCGAGGCCTTCGGAACGGAGTGGCTCGTTGTCCTTGGGCGTTTGTATCCCCTGAGGGTACCGTGGAGTTCGTGCTCGCTCCCCGGTGAGGTTCCCCACGTCACACAGTGGGCTTTCCGCTGATGGATGGCAACAACGCTGACGCGAAGCGTCGCGAGGAGCTCGGTGCAGCCGACCGCGGGGCCGGACTGCCCGGCGAGGTCGGGGATGTCACGACATGTGCTTCGAACGCCGCTAAGGGCTGTCCATATGGATGCGCAGGCGCCGCGCTCATCACTCGTGCGCGGTGCCGATCCTGGACCCGCGAGTCAGTGACCGACTCGGCGGGTCTGGTCGCGACTGTCGCCTTGTCCGGCGGGAACTGTCCCGCGACGAACTACTACGTCTTCGTAATCATGGAGAACGATCGACCGGTCGCCGACGACATTTCGTGTGGCCAGGAGGCAGTTGCCTTCGGCATGTACAACAACAGTGCGAATGCCAACGGCGCGCTGTCGTGCTCATACCCGTGACGTTCCGGACATGCGCGCGACCCTGAGCGCACCTCCATCTCTGACGCCCACCGCACGGCGGTGACAAGCTTCGCGAAACCCGGCCCGGCAGCTCGATCGCCGTGAGCGGCAACGGGACCGCGGTAGTGGTTTGGCGCCCCAGGGAACCTCAGAGGCGCGTCATCGCTGCAAGCCATGCTTTCACGTGCTGCGCATCCTCGAGCTTGGTGTCCAAGCGAGCTGCATCGATGGTGTCCACCTGCCAGCCGTCGGTGAACGTCTGATGCAACTCCCTCTGAGTCACACGCCGCGGGCCCCAGTCCCCGGGCTGATGTTCGCTGAAGCACAGTAGGAAGAGCCGTCCTCCCGGGCGGAGCACTCCGCGAACGCTACGTTCATAGCGAGGACGGTCCTCGTCGTCAAACACGTGAAACACCCCCGAGTCGGTGGCGGTGTCGAAGCTGTTGCGGTGGGCGCTGAGGTCGAGGACGTCCGCGACGTCGAATTGGATCGAGACGCCGCGCTTCTGCGCCTTTTCGCGCGCTTGACGGATCGCCTCCGACGATCCATCGACGCCGACAACCTCGAGTCCCGCCACCGCACAGGAGATGGCGTTCTCACCGGTGCCGCAGCCGAGGTCGATAACACGCCCGGCGATCCGGCCTGCTTCGACCAGGCGTATCAGCTCAGGTTGAGCGCGGCCGATGTCCCATGGTGGCGATCCCTCGAGGTAGGCCGTTTCGTACAGATCAGCCATGCCGCGAGCATACGATGGAGCCAATAAAGGAGTACCGGGCGACCGGCCGGTTTCGACGACCGCCCCGAGCTGAGGGGCTACTGCCGTCGGAGCGCGGCTTCATTGCCGTCACAGGAGTAGGGATGTGAGAGGGAGCCGACAGATCCGACGCCCGGCAAACTCCAACCACCCTATGGAGATACGGGCGTGGCACCGACCCAGCGGCCTAACGGTATCTCCTCGGAAGGGGGACTCGAGAGATACACCACCTGAACTAGGTCGACGCCCGCCTCGTACGCGTGTATCCACTGTCCTCGCACCACCTCTCGGCAACAAATGGACGATCGTCCTAAGACCACTTCTCGCGTGCCGCTGTGATGAGTGCCATCAGTGCGACATGCGGGGGGGAATGCACACGACAAACGACCAGAGACGCCCGCCGCCAACGCAAGGGTCCGCGGTGTGACTGCGCGAGGTCGGAATGCGCGTTAGTCTTGCGTGGCGCCAGGCTTGTCGCGACTCTCCCCCGGGTTTCAGCGCGTCGTGGGCTCGCTGTTGGAAAGTTCTGCGACCAAGGAGATCGCAATCGTCGCTCCGCAACCTGCGCAGTCGCGCGGCTGCTGCACAAGACGCCGATTCCCGGCAGAGTCCGTCCCGCCATCAGTAATCGTGACGGTCAGGGTCTTTGCGCAGCCGGGACAATCGTATGCGACGTGCATCATGCTGACACGGCTGCCGACGAGGTTGATCTCGCTCGTCATGGCTTGTCCTCCTAGTTTGGGGGTGCATTGGGGACGCCTTGCGCAAATGCTGCCACGTTCCGGGCCACAGCGCCCTCTAACAGACGGGGAATCTGTGGAGTCCTTGCGTGGCCATGACTGCGTCACTGCTGCCCTTATGACCGGCCGATTTCATCGTTTCGTTCGCCGGCCGGGGCAGGTCGGGCCGCCGCAGCCCAGTAGTCGGTCAGTTTCGTCGCTCGCCTAAAGTCAGGGTCCGGCACTGCCGAGGGGTACGCATTGCAATCGACGACTTCGGCACCGGATTCTCGTCGTTGGCCCGGCTTCAACATGTCCCCGTTGACGTCATCAAGCTCGACCGTGCTTTCGTGATCGACGTTGCCGAGCGTCCCGAGGCAAGAACGATGGCAGCGGCGATTTTCGAACTGAGCAAGGCGATCGGAGCCTCGATCGTCGCTGAGGGTATCGAGACCGAGGCGCAGGCGACTACCCTCAGGGAGATCGGCTACGAGCACGCACAGGGGTTCCTCTTCGCGCGTCCGATGCCGCTCGCTCAACTGCACGCTCTCCTTGAGAGCCGTGCCAGGGCGTTGTCCCTCTCCTTGCAGCCTCGTCAGTCGACCTAGCGGCGCAGCGTCGGCTTCTGGGCCGGTGACCCGAGCTCTGAGGCGCATCCGCCTGTCGCCGCGCTCGCCGGACGGGAGTGCGGGTGCCCTAACGACGACAGGGTCCAAAGGGGGAAGGTCAGGAGACTCGGGGCTCAGTCTCGGTGCAGCGTGATCCAGAGATCGGGCTTGAAGAGTGCCGCCAGGAGCAGCGGCCAGAACATCGGACCGCGACAGCTGAAGCCGGCGACCTCGTCCTGGGCGAGGTCGAACGAACGCTCCACGCTGCGGTGCCTTCCGGACCCGAGACGCAGAGTGTGGTGCCCAGGGGCTACAGCCACTTCGACGGTCTCCTTGTTGGCGATTGACCCCACCACGATGCCGTCGATCGCGATGTTCCACTCACTCTGGGCACCGATACCGATCCCACTCCACTTCCGAACCAACCTGACGGTCGCGTCGCTCGTGGCTTCCTCGTGTGCGCGGTCCATGTCGCGGTCAGGTTGGCTGCCAGCCGCTGAAGCGTTGCGGACGTCACGGCCGCCGCCTCGATTCCCGACACGCAACAGGAAGTAGCCGATGAGCGCAGCCGCCACCACGATGGCAATGATGATCTGGACCACGTGGGAACCAGAACCACCCAGGATGCCTGCCACCATGGCCGCGTTTCGCGAAGCTATGGGCATGAGTCGCGCCTGATCCAGAGATCGGTGTTGACGAGTGCCACGAGGATTTGTGGCCGGCCATACGTGGGAGCGTGGCAAGAGATGCTGACGACCTCGTCCGGGCCAACGTCGGACGGCCCTTCTCCCTTCGTCCGCCACGCAACCTCAAGCCGCCCCATCGGCTCACTATGCCATCGCCCCCGCCACCAGAGCCAAGCCGGGGGGCGTCAGCGCCTCACCCAAGCATCTGCGGGCTGCCCCAGAGTCGAGTCGAGTTGACTTTTACCAACTAGTTATATAACCTCTAGGTAATGGCTACAAACGATCCCCTGAGCCGCGCCTTCGCGGCACTTGCGGACCCCACCCGGCGGTCGATCCTCGAGCGCCTGGCGGCCGGCGAGGCTGGCGTCGTCGAGCTCGCAGAGGCCTCCACGCTGACGCAGCCTGCGATCACCAAGCATCTCAAGGTGCTGGAGCGAGCCGGCCTCATCGGCCGGGCCCGCGACGGCCAGCGCCGTCCGGCGCGACTTCAGCTCGAGGGCCTGCTCCCAGTGGGCGACTGGCTGCGGCGCGCGCATGCCGAATGGTCCGACCGCTTCGACCGTCTCGAGGCCCATCTTGCCGCCCAATCAGATGCAACCATTACGGAGGAGAACGACAATGCCTGAGACCCGCACCGCCGTGGACGTCCGATCTGCAATCCCGAGCAAGCAGCTCGTCATCGAGCGCATCCTGAAGGCCTCGCCCGAACGCGTCTTTGACGCCTTCACAGACCCGGACCAGCTCAAGAAATGGTGGTGGCCCAATGGCTTCACCTGCCCTGCAGCAGAGCTGGATCTTCGCGTCGGGGGGACCTACCGGCTCGCGATGGAGTGGCCGGGCAGCATTCCTGTTGAGGACCAGTTCTCCCATTACATGGGTGGTGAGTATTACGAGATAGATCGACCGCATCGCCTGGTCATGAGCGGTCGGGCCGTCAACGATGAGCAAGGCGAGCTCTTCTCAACGCTGATCGAGGTGACGTTTGAGGCCCGCGACGGGGGCACCGCGCTCACCATGCGACAGTCCTACTTCGAGACGATGCCGCCCGCCGAAGCGTTGGCTGGTGCCGAGCAGGGCTGGTCCGAGCAGCTCGACAAACTCGAGCGGCTTCTCGCGGATTGACGAAGAAGGGGCCGGCATGAAGACACACACGCTTGAAACAGCGGAGGCGGACATCGTCTACGACGTCCAAGGTCCGTTGCCCACCGCCGACGGACGCCCACCCCTGTTCATGATCGGGCAGCCGATGGACGCCAGCGGCTTCCGCACATTGGCGTCGTACTTCCCTGACCGCACCGTGATCACCTATGACCCGCGCGGTCTCGGCCGCAGCATCCGCAAAGACGGCCGGGTCGACAACGCACCGACTGTCCAGGCAGCAGATGTGCACGCCGTCATCGGGGCTCTCGACGCCGGCCCTGTCGAGATGTTCGCGAGCAGTGGCGGCGCGGTCACCGCGCTCGCGCTCGTGGCGGCATTTCCCGACGATGTCACCGTCCTGGTGGCACACGAGCCGCCGTTCGTGCAGGTGCTTCCCGACGCAGAGGCCGCCGAGCGCGCCATAGCCCAATTTCGCGACGCGTACGCAGCCGAGGGGTGGGGTGCCGGAATGGCGGCGTTCATCGCCATGACGTCGTGGCGGGGAGAGTTCACCGAGGAGTACTTCGCGCGGTCGACAACGGATCCCGCCCAGTTCGGGATGCCAACGGGAGACAACGGCTCCCGTGACGACCCGCTGCTCTCAGACCGTTCCTCGGCGATCACCGCCTATCGCCCTGACTTCGACGCGCTGGTTGCGGCACCGACACGCGTCATGATCGCTGTGGGCGAAGAGTCCGCGGGGACCTTCACCGGACGTACATCGGTGGCCGCCGCCGAACTCCTCGGTCAGCAGGCGACGATCTTTCCCAGCCACCACGGGGGCTTCGTCGGCGGCGACTCGGGATATGCGGGCCAGCCCGAAGCGTTCGCCCGCAAGCTGCGAGACGTCCTTGCCGAGGACAGGTGACGGCTTCGGTAGGCCAGGCAGCGCCCGAGCGAGTCCTCTCTGGCCCCGCCCAAACCCCAGGCGCGACTTCGGTTCGTGGCAGTATCGATCCTGTGACTCTGAAGGATCTTGAATCCACTGTTCCCGGCCGCGTGGAGGGCTCGGCGGTTGAGGTTATAGCGCTGCGTGGCGATGCTGACACGGGCCAGCTGGAGATTGCGGAGGTTCGCGACAACAGCCTTGCACTCGGAGCGATTCCCGCCAACCCTGAGCGTCGCTTGGTCCCCGCCTCCCAGTTTCGGCCGTGGCCCCAATGGACTGTCCACATCGGTGGGCAGCCGTTCCTGTATCAATGGACCGGTGGCGATGCGAAATGCGCCCGGTGCGGCGCAGAGCTCGAGCATTTCGCATACGTGGGTAGGTCCGGCGGTGATGTGCGTGAACGAGAGCAGGGCGCGGTTCGGCTGATTTCGTACTGCCAACGCTGCGCACGTAGTCCGTTCTGAAGGAGTTGCCGAAAGCGCTTGCGTAGTGAACCCGGCACCGTCGCGGCGACATTCCTTGTCTTCTCGCAATGGTGTCGCCACTCTGGGCGTGGTGCTCGGTGTCTTTGCGACGAGACACGGACCACAGAGCTCAACGTCGTCCACCACCGCAGCGTGCTTGGCGTCGTCGTACTGAGGGTCGTCGGGCTCGTCGTGGGGAAGAGCGTTCCCAGAAATGCGACACAGGGTGGCCCGATGATCGAGCCACGCGAAGGCGTGCCCTCGCCTCACCCTCGAGCGTCGCCTTCGGGTGCTCGATGGGCGGTGAGCATCATGCTCATCTCCTTCGCGGCTGAATCGGCCCATGACCTGATGCCGGGTACCCGATGGTAGGGTGGAGTGTCTGAATCCACGGAGGTCGTTGCGATGGCCATCGTTGACGCATTTCGTTCAGAGCAAGAGGAAGAGAAGCCGCTGCTCGCAAGGCGGTACCACAACACCGACAGCTGCGAGCTTGGCCGGGCAATCCCCGAAGACGAGCGTCTCGAAGGAAACGGCGGCTACGCGCTGTGCGAGGACTGCGCGGAGGCACCCATCGACTAGCTGAGGGATGGGCCGCGCACCCGAGCGTCCAATTAACAACCGGCCTGCCAGACGGTCCCCTCGCGGACAGACGGAGATACCCGCGTGCTGACAATATTGCGCGCGCCATGCTGCTCTGTATGCAGTGCGGGAGTGACCGCGTCATCCCGCTGACCTTTCCATCGGTGCTCGTCGAGGCTCTGTTCATCGAGGCGCCCGACCGGCCGGTCGCCAAGTGCGTGGATTGCGGCTATCGGCTGACGGCGGTCGAGGTCACGGCTCAAGAGGACGTTTCCATAGACTGACTTGTAAATTGGGCGAGGTCGTCCAGGGAGCCGAGGCAGCTGGGTTCGACGCGATCTCGGTCGCCGACCACGTCTGGCTCCACCCGATCGTCGGCGGGCCACTTGGCAACCACCTCGAGGCCTACGCCACCCTGGGGTACAAGATCAAGCCACTTTGAAATCATGGGCCGCGACGTGATCCCCGCGGTGGCAGCCTTCCCGGGGCCGTCCTGACGAGGACAGGAAATGCCGCGGGTTGCTCCAATGCCTGTCTGCTCCATATAAAGAAAAGCCCCACATCTTTCGACGCGAGGCCTTCAGTACGGGAGGCGGTGCCTTTCGGTGGCCCTCAGGCTCGACCCTCGTCCGGATTGATGGGCCACCATCTTTCCGGGCCGTCCACTCGCCATTTCTGACGGGTGGGCCCGCAACCGGTGACTCTACACATTCGCCCACCCGTTCGCAACATAGCCGAGGTCTCTGCTCGGCGGGTAGCACGGGCAGCGCGCCGCGCATGCGCTGTGCAAACGGATTGTCCTGGTGGTCGGCAAAAATGGAGTCCAGAAACTCCTCCATGATCCGGCGGGATTCCTCTGCGGACGTTTGAGCTTGACCGGGAGGCCAGTAAGCCGAGCCACTTCGCCGATTGAGAAATCCATGCCCGGAGCATGCGGTCTCCCGTAACTGGAGAGTCAAGGGCTATGCCGCGACGTCGGGTCAGCGATGGCAGTCAGCCGTTACGGGCTATGGCGAGCGTCCACCTGCAGTGTGAGTCAAGGGCACCTGTGCTTACCAATTGACCACCGCCCCACAGCCACCAGTTGCCTGCCGCCAGGTAAACGACGTTCGCACCGACGAGGTTCCCGCTGGCGTTCGGTGCAAGGTGCACGAACTCGTTCGTTGCGCTGGCCAAGAGGGTAAAGGCGAGCGGCGAATCGTTCGAGCACCCAGAAAACGCATATCGAACAACGTACGGTCCTGAGGACGCGACCACGACGGTGACCGCTGCTGGCTCCGGAATCCCCCCCGAACCGGATCTTTCGAAGATCGGCGCTCCCACCCGCGCCGCCTGCGCCGACACCTCGGCGGAGAGTTGAGCCGCCAACGAGGCATTCTCGGACGCTAACAGAGCGTCCTGCGCCCGCATCGAGGCTTGTGCCGAGCCGAGAACTCCCAATTGCCCACTGAGACTGCTTGCCGCCGCGGATGCAGCGACCAGATCCCGTCGGGTCGAGGCGAGGCTGGACTCAGCACCTGCCAGGGCTCGGTGAGTCCCAACGTCCTCGACCGCTCCAAAGATGACGGCGGCGACGACCAGCACGGCGACGCCACCTCCGATTGCGGCTCGTTGTCGCAACCGCCACCGCTGCGGACCGTGCTGTCCTCCCATGGCTACTCAACTCTGCTGCCACATATCCCGTTACGCCAGCAGAATCTGCCGGTCACGGGCTCGTTCAGTGACTGAGCGTTATGGGCAAGACAGCAGCAGCGCTGATCTTGCCGCTGTGACGAACCGTCGGCCGGTTGTTTGGGCGGTGGGTACTGAGCTGGTGGCGATCACCCCCAGCGCGCTTCGCCTCATACATGGCCACATCCGCGGCCCTCACCAACTCGGAGAGGCCGCTCCCATTGTGAGGAAGCACGGCGACGCCAGCGGACGCCGTGAGCTTGCGGCGAGGCAGACAGCTCCGGGGGAGGGGAACTGCTGCGAGCCGATCGCGAAACTCCACCGCCACCCGTTTCGCACCGGCCGTGTCGGTGTCACGGAGAACGATGAGGAATTCCTCCCCGCCGAGCCGTACCGCTGCATCACCGGAGCGAATCATGCCGGTGAGCACGGTGCCCACGCGGCGCAGGACGAGATCGCCCGCACTGTGCCCCCCGCTATCGTTGATCTGCTTAAACCTGTCGAGGTCGAGCAGCAGGATCGCAAGCGACTGACCGCCGCGAAGACTCTGGGCCACTTCGCGCTCGCCGACCTCGCGAAGCCAGCGACTGTTGAGGAGACCGGTCAAAGGATCCAGGATCGCGCGCTCGGTCAGCTCCGCGTAGAGCTCAGCATTGCGCCATGCCGCAGCCGCTGTATGACCGAACAGCGCCGCGGCCTCCAGGTCGCGGCTCGTAAACCGATTGGTGCCCAGCCGGCTGCAGTCGAGCACACCCAGCCGCCGATCCCCAGCGATCAGGGGGATGATGAGATACGACTCCGGCTCGCCGACGGGCGTGCCCGGAATCGTGATCGTCGCCGGGTGCGCGCTGACATTCTTCACGTTTTGCGGTACTCCACTCTTGAATGCCCACCCATTCACGCCCAGATCCATGGAGTAGCCGTATGCCATGCGCGCGTTGGCCTCGTTTCCCGTGGCATAGACCGGGAGGAACCTGTTGTGACTCTCGTCGGCTGCATAGATATAGACAGCATCGACAGGAACAACTGTTGCCAGCTGATCAGCGATGACCCGCAGGATTCCGGCTGGGTCGTGCTCCGACTGGAGCGCCGCCGCGGCATTGATGAGGGCACGCGGCAGGGCAGAGCGTTTTCTGGTGGGTTCCGGCGGCCCCGGCTGGCGGGCATCGAGGTTGTTGGGCGATACCTCGACGATGCCGGTTCGGAACGACGCGGCGCGCTGCTCCTTGAACCAATCAGACGTGACCGCCACAACGCTGGTCGCATCCGTTGGAGGCGCGACCATAACGGGACGGCCGAGGAGCCATCCTTGGCCGAACTGAAGACCCAGGCTCAGCAGCGTCTGGAGCTCATCGTCGGTTTCGATACCCTCTGCGATGACACGAGCGTTGATGTGCGCCCCGAAGGAGAGCAGCGAGACGGCCAGCGCACGGCGCGCGGCGCTGACGTCAATCCCGTGGATCAGCTGCCGATCGATCTTGATGAATTCGGGTTGCACCTCGGCGATCACAAGCATGCTGGCGTGGCCCGCGCCGGCGTCATCGATGGCGATGCGAAAGCCGCGTGCGCGCAGCTCAGCGACGACTCGTCTCACGCGCGTGAGATCGCCGATCGGCGTGCGTTCGCTCACTTCGAGGACAACGTTTTCGGGAGCAACTCCCGCGGTCTCGGCCATTCGCGAGAGGCGGTCTCCAGCCGGGCTTCCTTCGACCAACGTCTCCACCGCGACGTTGACGAAGAGTGTCGCCGGAGGCGTTTGGGTCCCGGCGGCGAATGCCGCAGTCAGGCAGGCAGCGTCGACGTCGAGCTTCTGGCCCGTGATGACGACGGCCGCGAACAGGTCGTCGGGCGTTCGTAAGCCACCACGAGGTGTGAAGCGGCAGAGGGCCTCGTAGCCCAGAACAGTGCGATCCCGGAGACGGACAACGGGCTGGAGCGCCGCGCGTATGGTGCCGGGGGAGAGGAGCTCGGCAATGGCGTCCGCCAGCTCGCCGGTCGGAATGACGCTCCTCTTCGCAGGTACGCGAACTGCTCCGGTAGGTGCTTGGACCCTGTGCCACGCCAGTCCCGCCACCGTCGCCAGACTCTCGACCACACGTCGCTTCGACGCTACGCCCGGACCCCACGCAAGGAGCAGGCCGAGGATCGTGTCGTCGTCGGTGATGGGCGCGACCATCAACGGGCCAGGACCCAGATGCTTCCGGACCGCGGCCCGTTCTGCATCGGTGAGATTCGGAAACATCGAGATCATCCGTGACGGGAACGCCTCCTCGATGGTTGAGGTGCGCCGGCGCACGGCCGTGGCGAACGATGCGTAGGCCGCGAGCTGGAAGCGCATCGATCCGAGCGGGACCCGAAGGATCTCCTCGATGCGCGCGGTGTCGTCGTCAGGCACCGCGACGCCCGCCATCACCACCTCATCACCTCGGAGCGTGCCCCACGATCCGCGCAGGCCATGCGAGGTCAGACCCTGGAGGACAGCGTCGACGAGTTCCTGGGCGTCCCTGGCCCGACTGATCTTGTCGACAGCCTGGAACCCTCGCTCAGTCGTCAGATCCACTGCTGGCACGGCTTCCAACTGAGCACACCCACCCAGCATGGTGTGGATGCCGAAAGGGCTGGTCGCGTGGAGGTTACGGCTGGCGCAGCCGGGTGGTACAGCGGTGCTACGGTGGAGGGGCAAACGAGGGCTCGTCGGTGTCACCATCGTCAGATCGGGCCACTAGTGCGTACCATGCATGCGGATTGGGGAGCCGCCCCAGTTCGGCTTGTTGACGACTGACGACCGTCAGCGGTAGCGTCGTCACCGCTTCAACGGTCGCCTCACACGAGGGGGTGGACATGGTTCGGCTACGAGTGGCACAACGAACTCGTACCGCGATTGCGAAACTCAGCGCCGTCGCGCTCGGACTTGGGTTCGCCGTGGTCGGCTTCGGCCCTTCTCAGGCGCTGGCCAGTGGTCCGGTGACGCTGACCGGGACCTTCGCCGACGGCGCGACCTACCTCATCCAAGTGCCCGCCGACTGGAACGGCACGCTCGTCCTGTACAGCCACGGCTACGTCACGCCTGGGAGTCCGAACCCCGCGACGGACGTCGGCGACCCCCTCACCGGCCAGTGGCTCCTCGCCAACGGCTACGCGCTTGCCGGTTCCTCGTACGCCACCACGGGCTGGGCGATCCAGCAGGCGATCCCGGACCAACTGGCCACCTTGGACACCTTTGATCATCTCGTCCGCAGGCCGGACCGTACCATCGCCTGGGGACATTCCCTCGGCGGCATGATCACCGCGGGCCTCATTCAGGTTGCGCCACAGCGCTTCACAGCGGCCCTCCCCATGTGCGGCGTCGTCGCGGGTGGCGTCCAGACATGGAACCTCGCGCTCGATTCTGCGCTTGCGGTGCAGCAGCTCCTCGGGCCGACGTCGGGCCTCCAGATCGTGAACATCACGGACCCGACCGCCAACCTGGCTTTGAGTGAGGCTCTCTTCGCAGGCGCGCAGGCAACTCCGCAGGGGCAGGCACGCATCGCTCTGGCGAGCGCACTCGGCGACATCCCCGGCTGGTTCGACCCGTCGAGCCCCGAACCGGCTCCCACCGACTACACGGCTCAGGAAGCGAACCAGTTCCTCTGGGAGACTCAGATCGACGGACCATTCGCCTTCGCGTTGCGTGCCGAGCTCGAGGCGCGTGCCGGAGGTAACCCGTCCTGGACGGGCGGCGTCAACTTCTGGCAGCAGTTGCAGGAGTCGCCCGACTACAACGAGGTCAGGGCGCTCTACCGTGCAGCTGGGCTCAGCCTCAGCGCCGACGTCGCCACGCTGACCGCGGCTCCACGGATCAGCCCCGTACCGAGCGCGGTCGCATATCTCAAGCACAACATCGTCTTCAATGGCGATCTCAGCCAACCAGTTCTCACGCTGCACACCACTGGTGACGGGCTCGTCGTCAACGAGGATGAAGCCCAGTACGAGAACACCGTGGACAACGCAGGCAAGGGCTATCTCCTGCGCCAGGACTTCATCAGCCGTGCGGGACATTGCACCTTCACGCCTGCGGAGACCATTGCGGCGTTCGAGGCGCTGATCCACCGCGTCAACACCGGACATTGGGGGAACACGAGTCCCGCCGCACTCAACGCCGTCGCGACGGCGCTCGGACCCACGTATAACACCGTGCCGGCGGCCTACGCGCGCTTCACCCCGCTACGTTTCCAGCGCCCGGCCAGCTGAAATTCGAGCAAGTGCTACTGACTCAACCTCAGGACACGAGTGGTCGCCCACCGCGCTGAGCACTCACATCGCAGCCCCAGTATCGGGTCGCGGTTGGATGCCCGGAGGGATCTATCCTGCCCGACATGTGGACTCCCGAAGACGAGGCTGCCATCGAAAGAGCAATCCAGGCGGCGGTCCCAGATCTGCGGGCATGTCCGTTCTGTGGGAAGCGGGCCGGCTATACGCTGGCAGATGGGTTCGTGTTCCTCTCCACGAAGCGGCGCCCCGAGACCGTCGGGGGAGGACATAGCCTGCCGTCGATCGCGCTGATCTGCCGCAAGTGCGGCAACACGATGCTGCTGAACGCGGTCGTGCTGGGTCTGCACCACCTTCTTCCGGCCCCCCGGGCCGAGAACCCAGACATCCCGTAGCCGCTCTCTTTCACCGGGATCGGATTCGAAGACCGTTACAGCACGCCCGTGTATCAGCATTCAACGAGACGGCGCGACCGGTCCAAGCAGGCTGCCGCGAGTGGACACTTTCTAACGACCGACCTCGGCACGCGTACACCGGTTCGCGCCCGCAGCGGCCGCATGAGCGTGGTGACGAGCGACCAAGCTCGATCAGTGGGTTGTCAGCGTGAGGACGCGGTTGTTCCAGATGTCGCTGAGATACACCGTGTCACCGTTGAAGGCGATGGAGAAGGGGTAGATGACCGAGTCATCTGGAGCCGGCGGGATGCCCATGTCGGCTTCCGCTACGCTGAAGATCAGGTCGTCCGAAGTGTCGACGGACACGATTCGATTGTTGCCGGTGTCCGACACCCAGATGTTCCCGTCCGGCGCCACGGTAATGCCCCACGGCACGTTGAATGACATCTGCGTCCCCGACCCGATCGGCTTCGTGAACGCCGTCCAGGCACCGGCGGGGGACATGCTCTGAATGCGGTTGTTCAGGGTGTCGGCGACCCAGATGGTTCCGTCAGGGGCAACCGCGATCCCGGTCGGGTTGTTGAGATCACCGGCCGGCGATGTCGATCCCGTTCCGCTCTGACCGTAGGTCGCCGTCCAGGTCGCAACCGTGTCGCCGGCATTCAAGCTGAAACGCTCGATGCGGTCATTTCCGGAGTCGTCGACAAGCAACGTGCCGTCAGGAGCAAACGCAATGCCCTGCGGGAAGCTGAAATCGCCGTTGGCCGTGCCGTTCTGGCCGAAGATGATCAGTGGCGCCCCCGTCGGTGAGAATGCCGCCACCTGGTTGTTCTCGCGGTTGGCAACGAAGATGTCGCCTGTGCCCGGCTGGATCGCCGCATCCCACGCGAAGTTGATGGCCCCGCTCTGCGACACGTTGCCCCGGAAGCCGAAGGTCGCAGCGCCACTGCCGTTGGGACTCATGTACTCGATGCGCTGGTCCCAGTAGTCGACGATGTAGATCGTGCCATTGGCTGCCACGTGCACACCGCGCGGCGAGTTGACCCCCGGTACCGGCGGCGGCACCGGTGTCGTGTTGACCGTCGAGGTCGCCCCGGTCGCGGTGAAGGTCATCTCGTGAAGATTGAAGCCCCACTCGTCGGTGAGCAGAAGGTGGTTGTCCGAGGTCACCGTGAGCCCGCGCGGTCCCACCAACTGTCCGGCGCCCGAGACTGCGGACGGGATCGTGTAGGCGAACGTGGCACCCGTGTAATCGGTGCCGTTGGATTGGAGGCTGAAAACCTCGACGCGCTTGCTGCCGGAATCGGTCACGAATGCGAGCGTCCCGTCCGCACTCACCGCAACACCGCGCGGATCGTCCGTGAATTGCCCGTTGCCCGTTCCGAGACTGCCGAACGAGAAGAGCAGCGTGCCCGCATCATTGAACACGTCGCACTGGTGGTTGCGAGCGTCCATGAGAAGAACATCACCATCTGGAGCGACCGTGACCTGACGTGGCTGGTTGAGAGTCCCACCGGCGTTGAACTGGCTGATGTAATTGCCGGCGAGGTCCGACTTTTCGACCCGGCCTGCGCCATCGACCGCGTACACCCAGCCGTTGACAGCGTCGACTGCAACGCCGTAGACCTGAGCGAACTGCTCGTTTCCAGTTCCCCTGGTGCCGAACTGCGAGAGGAAGGTGAACGCAGTGGGGGAGTTGCTCGCGCAGGCCGTGCCTGAGAAGGAGAAGACCTCGATGCGGTTGTTCGGCGTGTCAGCGACATAGAGCTCGCCGGTGGCGGAATCGTAATCGAGCGCACGCGCGTCGCCGAACTGACCCGGTCCGCTGCCCTGGAGTCCGCCGAGCTGGCAATCGATCGCGTCGGTGGTTCGGTTCACCGCGATCACTCGGTAATTGCCGGCGTCGAGGACGAAGTAATACTGGGCACTGTTGGAGACGTCGACAGGATACATTCCGGCTTGACCGGGTCCGACCAGCGTGCTGCTGTACGTGGGCGCCACCAGTGGTCCTGTGCTCCCAGCGATCGCGTAGTAGCCGAGCACATCGACAATCAGGTTGACACTGCCCAGGTCGTTGAAGAGATTGACGGATCCGTCCGATCCGACTCCAACGACGACCAGATTCGTCGCGGTTCTGGTGGGATCAGCGTTGATGTCCGAAGCCCTTGGGTAGTTGAGCGAATACGGCCCCGGATACACGGTGACGAAGGTCGGAGATGTTGCGATCGCTGTGACGTTGGCCACAATCGCAACCAGCGAGCCGGGACCGCCGGTATCGTCCGGAAGCCCGTCGACGCCGGCAACTCCGATGTTGAGCGCGTGGCCACCAACCACCGCCCCAATTGGACAGCTGGGTGCGCCGTTTCGCGTATCGCAGACTCGAGCCGGCGACGCCAGTGGTGTGAACTGCGTCCCGGTCGACATGCTGAACCAGCCATCGATGTCGACCGCGATATTGACTGATCCCACGCTGTTCCAGATCGAGACCGAGCAGTTTCCGCCGCTGCACGTCACCGGGACGATCACGCGATTGGGAAGCGTGCTCCGCGCCGGGACGTTGAGATTTGATGCGTTCGGTCGGCCGGTGGCGGCGGCGAAAGCAGTCAGCACCGTGGCCACCGTCGGACTGATCGCGGTGAGGTTGAAGACGACCGCAGTGACCCCCGATCCAGGGACAGGGCTCCCCACGCCGCTCACCGCGAACGTGAGCGTACTGACCGGCCCGATCGGGGACAACCCACCGGTGTCGCAGCGGTTGGGGGAGACCCCACCGACGGCTGCCCGCGTATCACAGATGCGGAGCGGTGTGGTGGGCATGTACAAACCCGTCGACGTCGTAGCGACGTAGCCCTCGATGTCGATGATGACGTTGACAGTACCCACGTCATTGAAGACGTCGATCCTGCCCGCGGTGCTCACCCCGACCTCCACCAGGTTCGCCAGGACCGTCCCCGCGGCGGGATTGAGGTTCGAAGTTCTCGGGTTGGTGACGCCGTCGGGGAATATGGTGAGGAACGTGTTCGTCGTCGGTAGGACCGCGGTGACGTTCACCACAACGGCGGTGACTCCCGAGACCGGAACCCCGCCAAACGAGTCAACGGTGACGACGCGTGTTGCCCCTTCCGTGAGCGCCCCACGACCGGCACCGGTGCTGCCGTCGTTGCACTGGTTGATCAGGATGGCGCCCTGTGCCGGTCGCGTGTCGCACACCCGGTACGGGGTCACCGCCGTATAAGAGCCCGGCGCGGGTGCGGTCGTGGTCGCGGCGTTGTGAGCAGTTGGCGCTGGGCTCGCCTGACTGGCTGGCGAAGCAGCCGCAGCCGCCTGTGGCGGCACGAACGGGCACAGGATGACCGCCAAGGTCGCGATCGCCCCGATGGCCCGTGCGCGCCTGCCTCGCATCGTCAACCTCCTGAACCTGCCGCACGACGGCTCCTCTCACGCCCAGCGGATGACGCGTTGCCATCTGCCTGGCATCATCCCTGGAACAGCCGGCTCCGTGCGCGGTGGGTCAGGACCTGTAACACGCGTGGCTCGACGCGTCTCCCGACCGGGTCACGCTGGGAAAGCCGCCGAGCGAGCACGAGCACAGCGCTCAACGTGGCGACCATACCGATCAAGTCGATTGACGCCGCGGCGATGAACAGGATCACCTGCGCCGAGCCGTGCGGAGGCTCCAGACCGCGCGCAGCGAGCCACCGGTCAACGATCTGCTGATTCACGCCGGTCACCAATTCCCCACCGACAGCGAGTATCCAGGCGAGCGATCCGGCATGGAGCAGTGGCACCAGCAGGATGAGCACCAGAATCTCGACGATCAGGTGGTGGTCCCATGTCACCCCCTGGAAGATCGGCGTCACGCTGAGCAACCCGGCGACGGTCAGAAGACGACCCGAAGCCCCCGGTACGCGAGAGCATGCGACCCACACGCCGAGGAGTGCGACGACCTCGAGCGCAAGGAAGGTGGTACCGAGTTCGCTGGTCGGATGCAGCCCCTGGCTGTCGAGCGTTCGAAGCACGACGCCCGGAAGCGAGCGGTCCCACTGATTGATGACTCCACCAGAGAAGCTCGGAAGCACATGGGTGAAGTAGTAGACGGTCTGGCCGGAGATCGCGAGCATCGCGAGGCCGCCCGCAACCAGCCCACTCGCCATCCCCCCGAGCGCCTGGAGGGCGCGGTCGCGCGGGAGCAAGAAGATGGCGGGTGCGATGAACACCGGCGAGACTTTGATGCACACCGCCAGAGCCAGAGCCGCCCCGCCGACAGCCGGGACGCGGTTGGTCACGACGCTCCAGGCAAACACCGCTTCGAGGAGCAGGACGAGCGGATCCACCTGGATGCCGTACATCGCTGCGCCAATCTGAGGACTTGCCAGCATCACCAATGCGAGCCACGCGATGGTCTCCGGCGCCATCCGTGAGCGAGCGGTTCTCACGCCAATCAGGAGGACGCCGACGAGCGACGCGTAGTTCACGGCGAGCCAGATGCGGCCCGCATCGTTAAGGGAGAGTCGCGTCAACGGGATGAGGATGAAGGCGAAAAGGGGTGGATAGGTGTAGCCGCTCATGGCATGCGGGTTGAAGCAGCACGGCGGAGGGGTGATATAGGGCGATCGCCCATGCGCGAGCGCCTGCGCTGCAGAGAAATACACGTGGAAGTCAACACGCCCTGCGTGCGGAGCCATGAGCTGTGTCACCGCGATCGTGAGATCGTTGACGGCGAAGAGGGCGACCAGCAGCCCGAGGAGCACCCACCGAGCCTGGAGCAGCCGTTTCCCGTCCCGAACGCCCACAGCCGCGATTCTGCCAGACGAATCGCAGGGGTCGTCGCAGTCACCGAGTTCGGCGGACGAGCCAGCGCTTTCTAATCGAGGGGGGAACGGGGCCGATCGACCGGGATGACGTTCGATAGGTCCACGAAGAGCCAGCGCTTGATCCTCCGCGCAGCCTCCAGGTTGACGCGCCGGAATTCCGTGCTTACGGCGGCCACGATCAGCAGGATGACCGCCGTTGTGGCTGCACCGAGGCAGACACTCTGCCAGACCGCGAAGCGCTGCTCGAAGAAGTAGCCGAGACAAAGCTGATGTGGCCCACAGGGCGGGTACATCATCATCGTCGACGTCCAGAGACCGATCAGGATGCCCGCTGAAGCGGCGCCTAGATCAAAGACAGCAGCCTTCGGTGAGCCGTGGCGCACGATGATTGACACCAGCAGCACCACAACGGCTGCGCCTGTACCGAATAAGACACTGAATCTCTGGTCGAAGGTGGGCCGCGCCGCGCAAAGGTCAAGCGTTCCCAAGCCTCTGACGGGACAGTTCGGCAGAAACGTCAGAAGAGCCGTCCAGAGACCGACCCCGACCCCGATGGGCACCGCGGCAACGCCGAGAGCATTCGCGAGGATGCGCCTCATCCATTACATGCTAATGGCTTCCGCGAGGGGAATTGTCCAAGCGCCGATCTGGCCAGGAACTCAGCGATCGATCACACCGTTTTCCGCAGTAATGACACGAACGGTGCGAGCGAAGCGGGGATGGGCACTCGTTGCCGCGGCGGGCTGCCTCTTCCTTGCGGCATGTTCGCCAGGTCCCGTGACGCATACGCCGCACCCGAGCCCATCACCGTCTCCGACGCCAATCCTGCCGACGGCCACTCCGTTCGCCTCGCCGACACCGGGGCCATCGCCGGTGCCGCCCGGTAACGTCCCGTCGGGGTTCACTCCGAACTCGGTCACCTTTGTTTCGCTCATGACCGGGTGGGTGCTCGGTGGGGCTCCCTGCACGAGCGGGATGTGTCTCACGCTTCTGCGCACAAACGACAGTGGACGCCACTGGTCGGCTGTTGCGGCACCACCGACCACCTATTGGGTATCGGGTAGTCCTGAGCGTGGGGTGAGTGAGGTGCGCTTCGCGGACCCGAACGACGGATGGGTGTTCGGTCCCGAGCTGTGGTCGACGCATGACGGCGGCGCTCACTGGAGTCAGAGCGCGCTCACGGGCGTCTGGACTCTCGAGGCAGCCGATGGCCGCGTACATGCCGTTGCATTTGGCGCCGGTAGCAACTTCGTCATCGAGTCGAGCGCGACGAGTCTCGATGCGTGGACACCAACAGGATCGCTCCAGATAGGCGCCGGCCCGGTTCCATCAGCCGACATGGTGCTGGAGGGAACCACCGGCTGGATCGTCGAGAACGACCGAACGGTGGTCGCCGGCGCGCGCCTTGTTGCGGGGCGCTGGACCGCATGGCATCCTCCTTGCGCGACGACCCACGGGCCGGCGGCGATCGGCGCGTCGACGACCTCGTCGCTCGTCGCGGTCTGCGAGGAGGGGATCTGGGGTCCCTCCGGGTATCCAGGACCGCCTGCGACGCGAGCCTACTTTTCGAACAACGGCGGCGCCACGTGGTATCGCGGAGGAACATTGCCTGGCGTGGTGGGTAATTCAGGCAATGTGGTCGCCAGTCCCGCCCCAGGCGCGGCCGTCACCAACTTGGTCACCGCAACACGCGCAGAGTTGCTGGAAACGCTCAACAACGGCGTTTCGTGGCGAGTCGTCACCAGCATTTCCCTTGGAATGTTCATGGATTTCTCCTATGTCGGATTCACGAGCCCATCCCAAGGGGTTGCGATAGCCACCGGAGAACAGCCGTCAGTCATGTTGATGACCTTCGACGGCGGCAGAAGCTGGTCGCCGGTGGCGTTCTGACCTCAGAACGATGTCACCCGGGCAGTGGCGTCACGGGCGCGTCGATTGTCAAGGATCCTTGACAATAGGGATGCGTCAAGGTATCTTGACGGCATGGATGAAATCAAGCAGACCGCCGGTGTCCTCGACCAGCAACTGAGCGATGTGCTTGCCACCGACCCTCTGGGCGCACTGACAGCAGTCACTTCAATCCGAAACCTGGTTGCGGAGCGGGAACGGCAGGCAGTGATGGCAGCGGTGGCCGACCACACGTGGCGCGAGATCGGCGTCGCCCTGGGAGTTTCTAAACAGGCGGCCTTTCAGCGATTTGGCAAAGACTGGGTGGTGGCCACCAAGACGCAAATGTCCAAGCCTGAATGGAAGCAGACCGTCAAGCGGAAGCTCGTCGGCTAGCTGCCACTTCGCAAGGAAGTCATCCATGGTTCATTCGGACCGCCTGTGAGCGGACTGGGACTGCCACAGCGTCGCCCACCGCTCCAACGCGACATGGCGACCAATGATTCTTGCTGACCGGCTCCGTACCAACCCCTAGCGGAAACGCTGAGCGTCCGCGGCCGCGTAGCGTGTCACTGTCGCATCGACGCCCGCAGAGCGCTCCACGCGCGCGACGACGTCGGCGGCCATCGCGGCCGGAATGGCACATGTCAGCGCGTGAGCTCCCATTCCGGTGCGAGCGCGACTCAGGGCGCAACCGACACTTGCAGCGACCCGGCCGTGCTCATGAGCTACCGCGATGATGTGACACTGCGGCTTGCCCTCGATCCGAAGATCCGGAAGCGCATCGGTCACGATCATCATTCCCTGCGCGTTGAGCCGCAGCAGGATGACGCTCGGATCGGTGGGTGTTTCGGCGAGCGGACCGTAGGCGATGAACGCAGGTCGCGTGGTGACAGCCGGGATGCTCGCAAATACCTCCGGACTCACCCAGCCCGACTCGACAAGAGTGCCGATGTCGGTGTTCGTGGCCGCTTCCTCGAGGCTGAGCAGCCCATGGGTATAGCTGCCCACGCTGCAGTTGCCGTGATCGAGCGGTGCTGTGGTGAAGGTTCGCTCCGCAGCGTGCATCCAGAACACGCAGCCCGCCGCGACGCGCCCGGTGCGTCCGTCAGGCATCGGCTCCGGCATCGCGGCGCCGAACGCGGGGATATCCTCGCGCGGGGCGTCGAGGAACGTGATCGCGACCGGGGCCGCAAGCGGGTGGAGCGCATGGGTCAGCTTTTCAGCGATGTCGGACCACGAGGCGGCGGCGGATCCGGTACTTGTCATCGCGACATCATGCATGACACGTGCGGACGGACCGGCGCGGCGGCTGTTCCCTGCTCTCAGCTGCTCGGCTCAAGCAAGAAACGTGCCATCGCGCGGGGCGTGACCTTGGTCGAGCTCGCTGAGTTGCTCTCGGAACACAATCACCCGCTCATCAGCGCCGTCCACTGACGCGTCAGCCTGAATCGGTCGTCGCCGAGCCGTCACGGCGTCGTGCGAAGAATCCGTGGCATGCACGTATACGCTGGGCCGCATGTTCCAAACCTCTGTCCCGGCACAGCCACGAATCGGCATCCGCGTTCGCAAGTTTTCTACGGTCGGTATTGCCGGGCTCGCGCTGGGGTCGGCGGCGATGACGCTCTCGGGATCCACTCCCGTGTATGCATCAACGCAAGTGAAAACGTTCACCTACACGGGCAGTGAACAGAGCTGGGTCGTCCCAGCGGGTGTGGTTGATATCGACGTCGCTGCTGTCGGCGGCCTGGGCGGTGCCTCGTGCGGCGGCGGCACCTGCTCCTACGGCTTGGCTCCGGGAGGCCACGGAGCTTCTGTCATCGCGACGATTCCAGTCACGCCCGGCCAAACGTTGTACATCGAGGTCGGCGGCAACGGAAATGCCGGCGGGACGTTCAACGGAGGTGGAAGCGCCGGTGACTTCGGTGGCAGCTTTCTTGGAGGTAACGGAGGTGGTGCGACCGATCTGAGATCGGTCGCCATGGCCTCGAGTGGAACGCTCGCGTCACGGCTCCTTGTCGCCGGGGGTGGCGGGGGCGCCGGCGGCACATACGGCACGGGAGTTGCCAGTGCCGGCGGAGACGCAGGTGTGGCCGCTGCCGACGCAACCGTGGTCTGTGTCGCTGGGGGTGGTGGCGGAGGTACACCCGGGAGCGGAGGGGCCGGCGGCGTTGCGTCAGGTTCCGGCGATGGTGAGAATCTGTCAGGCCTTGCGGGAACCCTCGGCGATGGTGGATCGGCCTTCAGCACCGGTACGGGTGGCGGCGGTGGCGGCGGCTACTATGGCGGGGGAAGCGGAAGTGGTTGCCAGCAGGCGGGATTTGGGCCGTATAACGGAAGTGGCGGTGGTGGCGGCTCGTCGTTTGTGGAGTCATCCGCCACGGGGTCATCCGTGGGGAGCGATACAACTGGAAATCCGACGATGGTCTTGAGTTGGACCAGCCTCGTGCCCACGGTGAGCAGCGTGTCGCCCGATTCGGGTGTGACCACCGGCGGAACCAAAGTCACAATCACAGGAACCAATTTCACCGGTGCCACGGCTGTGCGTTTCAATTCGACACCCGCGGCTTCATTCATCGTGGACTCGGACAAGAAGATCACCGCGGTGACTCCAGACCCGGCGGCGGGCACTGTGAATGTCACCGTGACAACGCCGTTCGGAACGTCTGCGATCAGTGCGGCCGATCACTTCACGTTCACCGTCGCGGCGTCCTCGATCCCGGTCCCGACAACGGGAGCATCGCCGACGCAAACACCGCTGGTGCTGTTGGCAGGACTCATGCTTCTGGGGATTGGTTCGCTCGCGCTGAGCATCGGCAAGCGACGCTCGATCACGCGCGGCTGAGCCCCCGACGACCAGTCCGGACGCGATCAGGGTGAGAGCCGCGGCCCTCCCAGGCTTTCCCTCAGCGGTCCTGCCGTGTACAGTCCTGGTAGAGGAGCGACTGACGCGTTCGAGAGCGCTCCCCACCCAGATAGAGGAGAGAGGTCAATGACGAAGCCGTACCGCCGGACGGGAGGCGCAGCCGCTGCCGTGATCGCCGCAACAGCAACCGTGTTTCTCGGTGTCGTGCCGGCGTCGCCCGTGGGCGCCGCAACCAGTGCCTCAGCCACGCCCGCGTCCGCGTTGGGCCGAGCGCATGCGCATCTCGCGGCGAGCCAGGCGTTGCTCAAGTACTACGGGGGCACCAAAGGCGTTGGTGTCGAGGTCAACCCCAAGGTGTATCTGGTGTTCTGGGGCTCGCAATGGGGAACCGTCGGGCAATCGGGACCCAATGTGACGTTGAGCAACGATCCCGTCGGCGCGGCCCCGTATCTGCAGAACTTCCTCCGCGGGCTGTTTGGCTCGCAGGACACATGGAGCACGTCCACGACGCAGTACTGCCAGGGCATTGCCAAGAACTCCACCAAATGCCCCTCGACGGCCACATTCGTGCACCATCCCGCGACCACGGCGTTGGCAGGGGTGTGGGCCGACGTCGCTGCGTTGACGCCGGTGCAGGCGACCAACAAGCAGCTGGGCCAGGAGGCTGACAGGGCCGCGGTGCACTTCGGCAACACCACCCCGGCGTCGAACACGTCGGTTCAGTACGTCATCGTCAGCCCAACCGGGACCCATCCGGGGGGCTTCGGTCTCCCGACGTCCGGCTTCTGCGCATGGCACGACTTCACGCGTGGCAAGGACATCGCTGTGACCACGCCGCGCGGCAACCTTGCCTTCACCAACATGCCGTATGTGAGCGACCAGCTCACCAACTGCGGCACGGGTTTCGTCAACTCGCCGGGCCTGCTTGATGGCTTCAGCATCGTGGAAGGCCATGAGTATGCTGAGACGCTCACAGATCAGTGGCCGCAATCGCCGATCGGTGCGACCAACCTGACATCCGGTGGGTGGTTTGAGCCCGTCGGCGGCGAGAACGGTGACAAGTGCGCATGGATCACGCCTGGCACGCCCGGTGGCGCGGCCGACATCACCCTCTCCACCGGTACCTTCGCGGTGCAGTCGCTCTGGAGCAACCTGTCCAATGCAGGCAAGGGCGCCTGCGTGATCTCCTATCCCTAGCCTCGCGTAGAACGCGACGCGCTCTGGGTGGGGCCGGTAAGCCCCACCTCGAGCGCTGCGCTGCGCGCCCAGGCGCGGACGCTAGAACGGTGAGCGCAGCGCGGTCCAGGTCAATCCGCTGTTGATCGTCCGCAGCAGCGTCGCGCATTGGGGGTCTGCAGAGTTATCGGTCACCGCCCACCCATCGAGTGGCGTGGAGAACCAGATCTGGGAAACGCCGTCGCCACCCTCGATGCAGATGTCGGTCCACGTCGGATCCCAGGTGATCCCCGAGTTTGAGCTTCTCCAGATCCCTTCACCGTTGCTGCCGCCGAAAACCCCGATGCCATTTGCGGTCACCGTCAGCGCATCCGCAGTTCCGGAGAAGGGGATTGATCCTTTCGTCATCGGGTCTGTGCCGGAGCGCTCGCTCCAGATACGACCTCCGTCCGCTGAGGTCCACACGGATTTCACCCAGTTGCCAGTACAGCAGGGTTCAGCGCAGAGGATCCACACGTGCACGCCGTCAGTGCTGCGGATGCTTTGAATGCCGGAGCACGGTGCCGGAAGGCTCTGCCAGGACCTCCCCAGGTTCGTGCTGGTGAAGACCGACTCGGCTTGAGAACTGACCGCTCCGCCGGCGGGTTGATCCGGGGGAGGCACGATGTTCTGAGCCACAAAGGCAACACCACGTGGTGATCGTTCCATCAGGACAAACGGTCCTTCCCCGGCTCCGACGGACACAGTGAAGTGCGGCTGCGGTGAAGCGACAGACCACCTGTCGGAATCGACTGGCGAGACCATGAGGCGTGGCAGGCAGCCGACCGTGCCTTGGGTGCCACAGCCGCTCACGGCCCACGTGTCATTCTCGTACGGCTCGAGCGCGAGAATTGGGCCGCTCAGCGCCTGTCGCCACGTGTGTCCGTGGTCATGGCTGGCGTAGAGGTTCGGGCCGGAGATCCAACCATTGGCGCCTTGAAATCGCACGCTGACCTGGGCGAACGGGTCCCCATTGGTGGAGAAGGGGAGCGTGGCGATGGCGACTGATGGCCCCCACATCTGCCCTCCGTTGTCCGTAATCGACATACGGAGCGTGCAGCTGATTGTGCAGATCGAACCGACGCCCCATCCGTAGGTTGGGCTCGCGAAGGCCACGGCGTCGGTTGTCGAGCTTGGCCCGTACGTCGGTGTCGGTGAGACAGGAAGCGAGGATGTGGGAGACGGCACTTGAAGGCTTGGCGCGGCTGAGGCAGAGGACGACGTCACAACGCTGGGCTTGGGGCGGGCGCTTGAGCAACCCGCGAGGACGCAGATGACGGCCACGGCAGCGAGGCCGGCGACCCTCTGCATACTTAGCCAACGGATCTGAGGGCCTGTCGTTACTGCGGATCTACCACCCAATTCCCTGCGCCGGCAGCGCGGCGAGCCGGTAACCCGCCGATTCGAGCTCAGGTATCAGCATGGCGACGGCCGCCACCGTCTCGCTCCTATTGCCCCCGGCGTCGTGAAACAGCACGACCATGCCCTTGTGCACCACCGACATCACGCGCAAGACGATCACCTCGGTACCAGGCAGCTGCCAGTCTCCAGTCGTGGTGCTCCACAGCTGCATCTTCAACGCCAACCCCTTGGCGATTGACAGTACCGATGGATTGAAGGCCTCATAGGGAGGTCGCCACAGGGTGGGCGCCGTTCCCGTGAGCAGTGTGATCAAGGTCTTGTCCCGGCCAAGCTGGGCGCTGACTGCACTCATCGACAGGGAGGTGAGACTCGGATGGGACCAGCTGTGGTCTCCAACGGTGTCGCCATCACGTGCCTCACGCTGGATCAACCAGGGCCATGCTGCAGCGTTCTTGCCGACGACAAAGAAGCTTGCGTGCACGTGGTTTGCTTCCAGTAGGGTCAGAATTTCCGTCGTCCACTTGGGATTTGGCCCGTCGTCAAACGTGAGGTAGACCGTCTTTGTCAAGCCGGTCGCAGGTACTCGCGCGGGCGCGCTGGTGGGCGACGCGACGGGCGAAATGGTGACCGTCGGCGAGATGGTTGGGGTTGGGTTCGGGCGGGTGTCCACCGGCGAACAGGCGGCGACAAGTGCCACGGCGATCACCGCGAGCGTGGTCACTCGGCACCGCGGCATCACGACCCTTCTTTGCATCTGCCTGGCTTTAGCTGCGTGTTGCCCACGCTACCGCCTGTTCCATGCGACGACACTTTGTCATCTTCCCTCGCCTTGGATCCCACATGTGGCTCCCTTGTCACCGATCGCTCTCGGTGGTCTCAGTC
>JBIOIZ010000036.1:0-27279 GCA_044450385.1 Candidatus Dormibacteria bacterium | reverse complement strand
TTCACGCACCTCCAGACCTATCCGCGCAACCTCAGCACTTGATGAGCTTGCGCAGTTCCTCGGTGATACCACGCGTGATCACAAGAGGATCGGGCACCAGTCCCGCGTCGGCAATGACTCCCATCTGGATCTGTCCAGCGTAGGTCATGATGCTGATGCCGATGCCGAGCATCGCTGACTGAGGCACGAAGAATGTCATGCGGCGCAGTTTCCTGCCGGCGAGATAGAGCTCATGCTCGGGTCCGCGGACGTTGGTGACCACCGCCGTGGCTTTGGAACCGAAGAAGCGCACCACCAGACGTCGAACGGCCTGAGGTACAAGACCGAGCGCTCCGAGCACTTCGAACGTCACCGACGGCTGCGGTGAGTGCCGCGCCGCGTTCATCCGATCGTGCACCGCCTGTAGACGTTCGCTGCGGTGCGCCAGTCCCACCGGCATGTCAATGAACACGAGCCCGAACTGATTGCCCGCGGTGCCATCACTTGTGCCGGGCCGCATGTCGACTGGGATCAGAGCTCGAATGTGCGCAGGCACGGCAGCATCGTGCTGGCGGATATACGTCCGCAGCGCCCCGGTTACGGCCGTCACGAGGAGGTCGTTGACCGTGCATCCGGACGTTTCGCGGAGCGTTCGCAGGCTGTCCAGCGGGAATGCCTCGGTCCACGCCACCTGCTTGGTGCGGACCAGGTTTCCGCGCAGCGGTGTCGAAGCATCAGGCCAGATCGTGGTCAGCCGCGCAAGTTCAAACGCATGGGCGCCGAGCTCTACCAGCCCTTCCATCGCATGCCTTGGGTCGAGCGATGGAAGATGAATGCCGCCCTTGCCATCCCTTGAAGGGCTCGGGTGGCGCGGCGCGCGCAGTGAGGCGGCCGGGGTGGTCGCGGTGAGACCCAGCAGCACATGGATGAGCGCAGAACCATCGGCAATGCAGTGATGGATGCGCGTAAGCATCACTGCACCGTCGTGGTAATTCTCGATGAGATGCGCATCCCACAGCGGTCGTGACATGTCGAGTGGGGTGCTCATGAGGTCACTGACGAGAGTGCGCAACTCCGCGTCCCCGCCCGGCGCCGGTAACGCGATGCGGTGCACATGCGCGTTCAGGTCGAACAGCCTGTCGGGCATCCAGTGCGGCGGGCCGAGAGGCGAAGCTTCGATGCGTTGCACGAACCGAGGGTGGTTCAGCAGACGCGTCCGCAGCGTCGCTAGCAGTTGTCCGCGGTCGAACGCCGCATCGAGGAACACGAGGCTCCCAACCATCATCAGGTTGGTGGGCATCTCCATGTGGAGCCATGCGTTGTCGACCATCGACAGCCGCGTCGGCTTGTACTGACCAAGAGTGGACGCGTTCATCGCCGAACCTCCGCGAATGAGGATGTCGTTTCAGACAGCTCCGTACCAGGGTCGTTTGGCATCGAATCCGAGCCCAACGGTCCCGTTCCGGCGCCGCCCCCCGTGGAGTGGCAGCCTCAACCCGTCGGCGGCATCCAGACCCACTCGCCGACCCGCGTACGCGCCGACCACGCCTGTCCGCGGATATTGCGTGCATGGACCCACGCGGTTGGGGACCTCGTTGCAGCTTTCGTTGGTTCTTGGGACGTCGCGGGGGCATGGGGTGCATGTGCCTCGGCACGGCGCGTGATGCCGATCAGCATCTTGCGGCTGGAGAGAAAGTCGGCCGGCTCGAAGAAGACGGTGAAGACGCGCGGCCACACACCCTGCTTCACCACCCATTTGGTCTTCGGATAGTGAAAGGCAAGGACCAAGAGCGGAAGGTTCTCGCGCGCCCGCCGCATCGCGGCGAGATCCTCGAGTGCCTTTGGCACGCTAGCGGCCCCGGGACGCCATCGAGGGTTGCGTTCTTCGTGGACTTGGCTGCCAGTACTCCCGGTCGAGCCACGCTGCGCATTCGGTGGCGCCGGGGGGCGTGTGGCACGATCTTGACCGTGACCAACAGACAGCCGCAGCATTCCCTGCGCGCCTTGGCCGTGCTGCGCCGAGTCCGCGACCAGATCGACCGGGAGTATGCCGAGCCGCTGGATGTCGAGGCGTTGGCGCGCTGCGCGCACCTGTCCGCCGGGCACTTGAGCCGGCAGTTCCGGCTCGCCTACGGGGAGTCGCCGTACAGCTACCTGATGACGCGTCGCATCGAGCGGGCGATGGCGCTGCTGTGCATTGGCGACCTCAGCGTCACCGAGGTCTGCTTCGAGGTCGGCTGCTCGTCGCTCGGCACTTTCAGCACCCGATTCGCCGAGCTGGTCGGGATGTCTCCGAGCGCCTACCGACGCCAGGCCGAGAGTGGCACCGCGGGGCTTCCCGCCTGCGTGGCCAAGCAAGTGACGCGACCGATCAGGAATCGAGAAGCACCGCTCGCCACCCAGACGTAGTGTGACCCCCATGAGCATCACCATTCACGCCAGCGCCCTCCCCCACGACGACCCCGACGCGTCCGTAGCCTTCTATCGGGATGTCCTCGGCTTCGAGGTCAGGACCGACGTGGGACAGGGCAGGATGCGCTGGATCACCGTCGGACCAGCGGGCCAGCCGAACACGTCCATCCTCCTGGCCCCACCCGCCACGGACCCCGGCATCACCGATGAGGAGCGCCGCACCATCGCTGAGATGATGGCGAAGGGCACGTATGGCTGGATCCTCCTGGCCACCGACGATCTCGACGCAAGCTTCGGGCGCGTCGAGGCGAGCGGTGCCGATGTGGTGCAGGAGCCAACCCAGCAGCCGTACGGGGTGCGTGACTGTGCCGTCCGGGATCCCGCGGGTAACCTCGTCCGGATTCAAGAGCTGCGCTGAGCAAGGAGGTCAGCACACATGTTTACGAAGAAGGGCGACGCTGCGGTCCTCGCCAAACTCGGTGAAGCCCCCGCACCGTACCGGGAGATTGGACAACGGCTGCACGAACTCGTACGCGAGAGCGCGCCATCGCTGGAGCCGATCGTACGCTGGGGACTCCCATTCTATGTGAAGGATGGCACGGACATCTGCTACATCAAAACGGGCAAGGACTTCATTGCGTTCGGCTTTGGCGAAGCACTGAACCCCGCGCATGAGGACGGTGCCCACATGCACCCGGTCGTGTGGAACATCACTTCGCTGGACGCCGCGACGGAGGCCAGGATTAGCTGGCTCATCAAGAAGGCGGTTGCCTGACATGGAAGGACAGCGTGTGAACGGCCTCCTGGGGGTGCTCTTCCCGCCCCTCTTTGAGGAGACAAGACAGTGAGCCCAAAGGAGGCCGCAAAGGCGGCGCCACGTCGCACCAACAGCAGGGGATCCGGGTTGCTGACCGCCGGGGAGAAAGCTGCGATGAGGGAAACCCTCAACGAGCGAAGGCGCGTTCGCTCGGGGAAGGAGGACGGAGAAGGCGACGTACTCGCAAAGATTGCGGAGATGCCGAAATCGGACCGCGTCATCGCGGAGCGGATCCATGCCATCGTCAAAGCAAACGCGCCGAACCTAACTCCAAAAACTTGGTACGGGATGCCGGCCTATGCCAAGGACGGCAAGGTTATCTGCTTCTTCCAAAGCGGAGCAAAGTTCAAGTCGCGGTACGCAACGTTCGGTTTCCAACAAGACGCGAACCTCGACGACGGCGACTTCTGGCCCACCTCGTATGCCGTGAACCGACTTACCGCCGCCATTGAGGAAGAGATCGGCAAGCTTGTCAAGAAAGCAGCGGGCTGAGCGTGAAAGCGATCACCACAAACAGCAGAGCGCAAAGGAGCTCGAGCCAAGCAGGTTCTTTGGCGGACTTCTGACACAGCGCACGGGTTGACTTGCCGAACCGAACCGCCTGTCCCAGGAGGCGCGCTCCCGCCGCAGCCACGTGTGTTCGGTCTGCCGCCGGCGCCCTACGTACCGCGCAACGTGGGGCTGGTCATCTACGTGTCGGGATGCCGGTCAGCTGGAATCCTGCGCCCCGTCGCGCGTCGCCGCGATCCAGGTGAACGGCTGGACGGTACCGCTGGGAGTCACGTGCTCCTCGCGGCTCGACTCAACCACCGTGAATCCTTCGAGGAGCCGTTCGAGGTCGATGGCTTCATACCGCGCCACGGGCAGACCTGAGCAGCTTTCCGGCCCATCGGATGCAAACGTCCCGATGATCAGCGCCCCGGACTCGCCAAGCGCCTCTCGCATGATCGACAGGTACTTCGCCCGCTCTGCTGTGTTGGTCAGGAAATGGAACACGGCGCGATCGTGCCAGAGCGCATATCGACGTTCCGGTTGCCAGGTCAAGATGTCCTTGCGCAGCCACCGCACTGAGGCCGCGTCACCGATGCGGCGCCGCGCGATCTCCAGCGCGGTTGACGAGACGTCGAGAACTGCGAGATCAGTGTAGCCTCGAGCTAAGAGCCGATCGACCAAGAGGGAAGCGCCACCACCGACGTCTATGACAGGCGCCCCTTTCGGCACGCGGAGGCGATCGATGATTGCCAGCGACATCGCGGGTTCGGGCTGATACCAGCTCACGCCGGTCGCTCCGGCGCCGGAGTATCGGCGGTCCCAGTGTTGAGGTCGTTCGTTCGCGTGGGCCGACCGTGCAGGCATGGCATTCAAAGTCTGCACCGTGGAGGAAGGATTCGACAGGTTGCGGGGTCTCTCAGGCAAGGGTTTGCAGGTGCGCCACCGGCGATCTATCGTTCGCACCGTGAGCGCCCCCGACGCACCGGATCGATCCCCGGACCATGTGGTTGCGGGTCAGGCTGGTTTCAGCATTGAGGTGCTCCTGGATGACGCTCGGAAGGGCCTCATCCGTTTGGAGCCAGCGGAGGCTCACCGCGCGGCGGCATCGGGGACGATTCTCGTTGACATCCGACCGTTGGAACAGCGAGAGCGCGACGGAACGATTCCGGGCGCGCTCGTTATCGATCGCAATGTTTTGGAGTGGCGGCTGGATCCCAGGAGCGATTTCAGGGACCCTTCCGTCGACAGCCAGCAACGGGTTGTCATCATCTGCAATGAGGGGTATTCATCGAGCCTCGCTGCGGCGACGCTACGGCTTCTCGGTTGTGATGCCACCGACGTCATCGGTGGCTTCCAGAAATGGCGCCAGAGCGGTCTTCCGGTGGTGCGCTGAGCCATATCCTCGCCCGACGCGACCGCCCGGGCGCCTTCATGCCAATGTTCGCGCATGCGCCGCTTCGCACGATCACCCGCTCGTTAGGGCTAGTCGCCGCAGTCGACCCAAATGGATGGCACCGGAAACCCCTGCACTGAGATCAAATTGCGCGTCTGTCGGGAGGCAGGACTCGAACCTGCGACTCGTGGTCGCGCAGACCAGCACTTATTTCCTGCCGCATGCTGAGTTCGATCTAGAGTGCTCGTCGCGAAAGGGTTGGAATGATGACTAGAGCGCGCGTTATGGATTGCGTTGGAACGACTCGATATTGACGCCGTCCGAACGTTCAGCGTTCGGATTTGGCAACCAGTGCCGTCGCCTCGGTCCGTCGGCGAATCGCTGCGGTGATCCGGGACACCAGGTCGCGGGGCACAAACGGCTTGACGATGTAGTCGTCTGCCTCGAGCGCAAACGCTTCCGCCTTTTCGGCGGCCTTACCGTCGGCCGTGAGCATGACCACGGTCACATCCCGGGTTGCCAAGTCGGCGCGAAGCACGCGACACACGTCGAGGCCGCTCATGCCGGGCATATGCATATCCAGAAGCACGCAATCCGGACGGACGCGGCGTACGAGATCGATGGCGCCTTCACCGGATTCGGCTTCATGCACCCCGAATCCGGCCGAAGTCAGGCTCATGCGCGCATGCAGCCTGACCTCCGGAGCGTCGTCGACGATAACGACGGTGCCTGAGCCCCACTCAGAAGCCCCTTGCGGACGCGCTAGCCGTGCTCGATCACCCTCGACACGTGGCTTGGTCAGCAGCTCATCAATACGGTCGGCGGGTTGCGGACGAGCGTAGTAATAGCCTTGTGCCTCGTCGCATCCGAGTGCTCGGAGCGCGTCGAGCTGTGCGCTCGTCTCGACGCCTTCGGCGACCACGCTCAGGTCCATCGCGTGCGCCATGCCGATGACCGCGGCGACGATGGCCGTGCTCTCGGGGTCGCGGCCCAGTCCATCGACAAACGATTTGTCGATCTTGAGCTCCGTCAATGGGAACCGGCGCAGATACGCAAGCGATGAGTAACCGGTGCCGAAGTCGTCCATGGAGATCGAGATACCGAGCGCCTTGATCTGGTGGAGCATGCCGATGGCGATCTCGGGATCGCCCATGACCATGCTCTCCGTGACCTCGAGGCACAGGTGCGCGGGGTCGAATCCCGTCTCCGCGAGCACAGTGCGAAGCGTCGTGAGCAGATTGGCGTCGAGCTGACGTGCCGAGAGGTTCACGCATACCATCGGCGCCGAAAGACCGCCGGTTAGCGCGAGCCAGCGCATTCCCTGTTCACACGCTTGGCGCAATACCCATGCGCCGATCGGAACGATGAGACCAGTCGCTTCTGCTAGTGGAATGAAGCTCGATGGCGGGATGGCTCCGCGCAACGGATGGTCCCACCGTGCCAGCGCTTCAACCCCTACAACACGGTCCGTGGCCAGCGAGATCTTGGGTTGAAAGGCAACGCGCAGCTCGCCTCGCTCGAGAGCACTGCGCAACTCGTGCTCGTCGTCGAACCGCGCGTTTGATCGGACCGCATCTTCTCGGCAGGGGGCCTCCCCGGAATCACCGGCTACCCAGCGGCTGAGGGCGTCGCTGAGCTTGTCCGGGTCCACCGGCTTGCTGATGTATGCGTCCATGCCCGAGGCGATGCACTTCTCCTCATCGCTTTTCATGGCACCCGCGGTCATGGCAATGATCGGGATGCGCTTGCCGGAGCCTTCCAGACGTCGGATGGCCATGGTCGCTTCAAAACCGTCCATCTCCGGCATCTGGCAGTCCATCAGGACTGCGGCATAGGACTCGTTTTGAACCGCGGCCACGGCCTCTCGCCCATTGCTCGCGACGTCCACGCGGTGCCCCATGTTCTCCAGCATGCGGGTCGCCACACGCAGGTTGACCGAGCTGTCGTCGACCACAAGCATCCGCCGGCGTTGTGCAGCGCTGGTCGCGGCAAGCGCATAGGTGGTGATCATCGGCACCGGTGTCGCGGCGGGCGCACGTGCCAGTACCGCGGCGAGGCAGTCGTAGAGGGCGGACGTCTTCACCGGCTTGGTGAGGAAACCGTCGATACCGCTGCCTCGTGCCACCCGGGCATCGCCGCGCCGAGCAGATGACGTCAACAGGACGAGTTTCGTGCTTCGAAGCGCCGGGTGCTCGCGAATCGACCGTGCGAGTTGGAGGCCGTCCAACTCCGGCATGTGATAGTCAAGAACGGCCAGTTCGTAGCGGTCACCATCGGCCGCTGCCCTCGACAGCTCTACCAGGGCTTCGCGAGCACCGCTGCATGCGGTGGCACGCATCGACCAACCCACCAGGTTCTGCTCGAGGATGACGCGGTTCGTCTGATTGTCGTCGACCACCAGGACATGGACGCCCCGGAGCGACTTCCGCTCCTTCGCGGCCGCGGAGATGCTTTCGGCCGGCTCGAGCCGACAGGTGAACCAGAAGGTGCTCCCGTGCCCGACCTCGCTTTCAACCCCGATCTGGCCTCCCATGAGTTCGACCAACTGTTTGCTGATGGCCAGGCCCAGTCCTGTGCCGCCGTATGAGCGAGTCGTCGAGCTGTCGGCCTGAGTAAAGCTCTCGAAGATCAGCGAACGCTGCGCCTCAGCGATCCCGACGCCGGTGTCGGTCACCTCAAAGCGCACGAGTTTCGATGCACGGTCGTCCGAAGCCGCGCTTACGGGCTCCGACATGGCGCGAAGCACGACCTCTCCGGTCTCTGTGAACTTGACCGCGTTGCTGAGCAGGTTGAGCAAGACCTGGCGCACTCGAACCGGGTCGCCGCGGACGTCCTCGAGGAGGCCGGGCTGCACCATGACCACCAGCTCCAGGTCTTTCGCATCCGCTCCGTGCGCAACGACCTCGGCCGCATCCTCGATAACGGATCGGAGGTCGAATTCAATCTCCTCGAGGTCGATTTTCCCGGCCTCGATCTTGGAGAAGTCCAGGATGTCGTTGATCACTGTCAGGAGAGCGTCTGCCGAACGCCTGATGGTCTCTGCATACTCCAACTGCTCATCGGACAGCGTGGTCTTGAGCAGGAGACCGGTCATACCGATGACTCCGTTCATGGGAGTGCGGATCTCATGACTCATGCTGGCGAGGAACTGGCTCTTTGCCAGACTCGACTCGACCGCCGAACGCTCCGCGGTCCGCAGGGCGTCGAGCATCGAGATGCGATCCAACGCCACGCTCACATTGGTTGCGTAGCCCTGCAGGCGAGCCGTCTCATCGATCCCGAAAAATGGCGAGGACGCACCCGCGCGAACGATCAACCAACCCTGCCCTGTCGACAACTCGAGCGGCACCGCAAGAATCTCGCCCAACCGGGTGGGATGTCCCGAGGCGACCTGCGTGAGAACGGCTGCCGCCTCTGCGTCGCTCATGTGGTGCGCGGCCAGCGTCTCTCCTGACGAGCCGAGAACGGCACCCGCCTGGCCACCGACCAGGCGCTCTCCCCACGTGAGCGCGCGTTCCGCCAGTGAGGTCGAGTCCGACGAGAGCAGCATCAGTTCGCGTATCTCAAGCGCCAGCGCCTCCTCCTCCTTGACCCGCCATTCGCGCCGCAGCCACGCGGGCGGTGCAAAGCTCGCGTATAGGGCGGGAACGCACAGCAGCACCCCCAATTGCAGTCCCAGTTGGACCCCGGCGTTGCCGGCAACCGGCGAGAGTCCTACCGCCAGAATGATCAGGACGATGATGAAGCCGTAACCCAAAGACAGAGAACGCAGCCGCGCGCGCTGAACCGCCGGCAGTTGACGGGATTGCATCCAGAATCGGACCGCCGGCTCCGCGATCGCGGCGCACCAGAAGATCACGACGTAGAGGAGTGCGGCGATCTGGATTGGGTTCATCCCCTTCGCCGATGCGGGCAGGGGAACCAACGTGCACGCGATGCCGACGACGACGGCCGCGCGTACCACCCGGCGTCCAACCCGTCCGAAGGACACGATTGCCGCCCGGAAGAGCAGCAACGAATATCCGGACAGCAGGAGTCCGAGCAAGAGCAGGGTATCGAACACATACCGCAGAATCGCTGACCCCGCGAGCAGCCTCGCGACCCCGCCGAGTTCAGTTATGTCCCCCGCTAAGGACGCGAGCCCCAGGAGTCCGATGGCCAGTGCGAGGTAAAGCTGCTTCCTGTCGCGCAGCCTGACCCACTGCACAAACGCGACGACCCCCAACAGCGTGAAGCTCACCGACTCGGCCCACTTGGCCACCGCCAACAACGTGCTCAACTGAGTTCCTCAGTCAGCGCGACCCGGACCCGCTCGAACTCGACGACGACTGCCTTGACGAGCATGGCCAGATCGTCGGCGACCGAACCACCGGCAATCTCCTCGATCTCCGCACAGAGGGCCGCCAGTCTGGTTGCCCCGAATGCTGCGCTCGTCCCTTTCAGCGCATGCGACACGCCCGCGAGGTCCGGCGTCTCACCTTGCTGTTGAATCGACTCGAGACGCGCCACCCGTCCCGCGGCCTCGTCGAGGAACATCCGGATCAATTGGCAGAAGTCGTGGTGGCCCAGGTCCCGGAGCGGCGCGATCAAGCTTTGGTCGATCGGCCCTATCGCTGGCGCGTCGGACCGGTGCACAAGATGGCTCGACACGAGACATTCTGCCGTCTGGAGCGCCCGCGAGGACGTCCCTCGTATGCGCCTTGTCACAACGGCGTCAGATCGACTGTGATCGCTGTGCCGGAAATGATGGGTCCCGGGTCACCGGCGAGGCTATGGGGGATCCTCGAGCTGTAAGCGTTCGCGACCAGCTCGACGAAGGCCCAGGTCACGGCCGGTCCCCGATCCCATACGCGAACCGTAGAGGCTATAACTCGCGTTCGGTGGCCAGGCAAGGGGCTGCATCAGCGGCGCTTGGACCGACTCACGCCAGTAGTCCCCCTGCGATCCGTCGCTGCCACGCCAGTAGAGCTGAGCGCACCTCGATCAAGAAGGTCGACGTCCATCTCCACCCTCGGCGTGGGTAGCGCCTCACCGGTACTAGATCGGAGCCATCCTCCACGGATTCGCCTGCTCCAACTGTGCGGCGACCGAGAGGAGCAGTGACTCGGAGCCTGCCGGCCCGATGAGCTGCACGCCCAACGGCAAACCGTCACCGGTGAGGCCGGCTGGTATGGCGACCGCCGCAACGCCGGCGACGTTCCACATGCTCGTGTACGTCCACCGACCGACGCCGAGCATCGTCGAGGTCCATCCCCGGCCACTCCATTTGCCGATCGGCACTGGAGGTGACGAAAGCACCGGGGAGATGAGGACGTCGCATCCGCGCAACCAACGCTGGATGTATTTGGCGAAGCTGCTTTCGCTGGCCGCTCGGAACTTGCGATCCGCTTGGTATCCGCGCTTGATCATCGCGGCAGTCCGCGGTTCCACGCGTGCCATGTCCACTTTGGTCGCGTCCTGCGCGATGCCTGCAAGCCACCGGCTGGTGAACTGCGTCGGCATCATCGGGTATCGCGGATCCGCGGATGCGACGGTGTGGCCTGCCGCGGCCAGCGCAGTTGCCGTGCTCGAGAGCGCCTCGCGAATCTCGCGAGATGGTCGGACGCCGAATACAGGGTGACGAGTCGAGACAGCGATGCGCAGCCCGCCCGGCGCCGCCACGGGGTCCCGATGAATGTGGCTATCCGAGAGCACGTCGAGCAACAGGGCTGCGTCAGTCACGTTGCGTGCAAGCGGTCCGAACGCGGTGAGTCCGTGCCAGTGCTCGGTCTTCCCCCCGGGCAAGGGCACGAGCCCCGGTGCCGGTTTGACGCCGACGATGCCGCAGCAGGCGGCAGGAACGCGAATCGATCCACCGCCGTCCGACCCAACGGCAAGGGCCGCCATCCGGGCAGCCACGGCAACCGCCGAGCCTCCGCTCGACCCGCCGGGCGTGCGGTCCAGGTTCCACGGGTTCCGGGGCGCCATGAACGCCTCGGGCTCGGTGAACGGCCAGATCGCGAGCTCAGGCATGACCGTCCTGCCAACGATCACAGCGCCCGCCTCGCGCAGCCGCCGCACGATGGTCGAGTCCTCCGCCGCCGGCGCTTGGGACGTGGCTCGGGAGCCGTGGGTCGTGGGTTCACCGGCGATCTCGATGTTGTCTTTGACGGCAACCGGGACGCCCGCCAGCGGCAGGCGATCGAGGTCGGACCGGTCGCGCAGGCGTTCTGCTTGGTCAAGGGCCGAACGTTCTAGGACCGCGACGAACGCGTGCAGGCGCGGCTCCAGCGCGTCGATACGCCGCAGGCTCGCCTCGAGCAGCTCGACGGGGTCGAGCGTCCTGGACCGTACGAGCCGCGCCATCTCAGCGGCGGGCAATCGCGTGAGGCTGTCGTCGTCGCCATCACGGGGGATATCGGCAAGGGTCGGTGGGGCGCTGTTGCTTGTCATGGCCGGACCGTATCGGCGGCCGGCCCCTCCGTCCATCGACAGTTCTGTCGACTTCTGAAAACTGCTAGGGATCGAGCAGGTCGTTTTCCATCGCGAACACAGCCGCCCCTGCTCGCGTGGAGATCCCCGCCTTCTCGTACACGTGCGCCAGGTGTGTGTGCACGGTCGATGTCGAGATGTGCAGCGCCGTAGCAACCTTGCCCATCGACATTCCACGCACGATGAGTCGGAGCACGGCGACCTCGCGCTCGGTCAGCCCGGCGGGTCGTGACCGTATCCGCCGCCGCATCTGGCCCGCCGCCTCCAGCACGCACTCGACGGATTCGGGGTCGAGCGCCATCTCGCGCAGTGTGTGAGCAGCAGCGTCAGGGCTGAATGCGGGCCGGTATGGACGCGACTCCGTGAGCGCGCTGTAAACATCGGCCACGGCCAGCAGCCGGCAGTCGATGTCCTGCTCCGACGCACGCGAGCCACGATGATACCCGCTGCCGTCGATCCGCTCGTGATGCATGCCGGCGATGCGCCCGGCTTCCGTCAGCGCCGATGACCGCGCAAGGATCCGCTCGGTCTGGTAGGCGTGCAGCCGTACGCGTTCCCACTCGGCGCTGCTCAGGCGGCCGGGACGCTCCCATATCCCGGTGGGCACGGCAGCGCGCCCAAGGTCATGCAGCAGCGAAGCGCGGCGCAACGTCGTCACCGCATCCTCCGCCCTACCCCGATGTCGCGCTGCGCGCTCAGCCAGTCGTGCCACGCTGCCCGAGTGGCCATGAAGGTGCGTGGCCTTCAGATCGCCGACCATCGCGAAGGCAACAGCCACGTCGTCCAACCGCGTCTCGGGCGCCTCGAGCGCAGGACGGGGTTCCGCTGCCAGCAGTGCCGGCAGTGGATCCTCCACGGTCACGTCGCCCCCTGCGTCCGGCAGGACGGCAAGGATCGTCCCAACCACGTCGGGGTCCAACGCACGCCCTGCCCAGCGACGCAGGATTGATGCGGCGTCTGCCACTCCGAGCGATTGCTCGAACATCACCACCGCAGAGGCTCCGGCCGCAATACGGGCGCTCAGATTGATTGCGTCTCCGCGAAGACCCTGAGGGTATCCACGTCCATCCCAGCGCTCGAAGCCTTGAAAGAGTGCCCCAGTGACCTCGTTGTTGAGACCGAGTCGAACGCCAAGTTGCTGCGCCACTTCACAATCCGCGCGAGCTGCATCAGCCGCGATCCGCGGTCCGCGCGTCGTGCCGACGGCTAGGACGCCCAAACGGCGTGTGATGGGTACCTCCCGCGCGACGCGCCCTACGAAGGCAAGGCCCTCGCGTGGGTTCGTGGGATCGATATGGTCGCCCTCGCGCCGTACGACGATGTCGTCGCCGCCAAGCCAGCGAGCATAGTCGTGCGACGTCGCCGTGCAGCCGAGTGACCGGAGCAGGGCGACGTACAGCGCATCGCGTCGTCCCGCCGCGCTCTCGCCGATCTGTTCCGCCACCTTCGTTGCGAGCAGCGCAGCGCGCAGCGCCTGCTCGGCGGGACGGCCGTGCGCCAGATCGGTGACGACCGAGAGTGCGGCCAGCGGCTCCAAGATTCGGAGTGCCATGGTTCACATGTTGAAGCCAGATCGACCCCTTGGTGGCACCGCGAGGGCAAACGGGGTTTCGCGACCCTCCCGACGAGCCCGGGGGGCAACGAGACCGGGCATGATGCGCCCAGTCTCAACTTAGCGCCCGAGTGGTTATCTGACCGCGATCACGTCGAGGCCGAGCACGGCATCGGGTCAACCTGGTCGCGAGTCGCATCGAAGAGGAAGACCACGTCGAACCGATGCGGAGTCGTGAGTCGAGCGACGTCGGCGACTTCGAACGTGACGTTCGTCGGGCCTGCACCTGCCGATTCACTGAATACCGTGGTAGCGAGGGTTGAAGGACGTCGGCCGCGAGTTCGGCAGCTCGATGGCGGGCGCATGGCCGCCTCCACCGCCACCCCCGACCAACCCGTCGGGCGGCGTTGACCAAGCGTCAACCTCGCGGGCCGCGCAACGAGCTGGATATCGGCACGAGCGCAGTGTCCCGCTGCTTGGGCTCGCTTTCATCGTCCTGGGACTGTGGCTTCTTCTCGCCAATCTCGGAGTGCTCGACTGGGCGAGCGCACGATACGTTTGGCCGCTTGCTCTTGTTGTTCTCGGCTTGGCCCTGCTCATCCGGCGTCTGCACTAGGCAACGACATCGTTCGCGTTGGAGCTCGTCCCTCGCGAAAGTTCGAGCCGGGGGGAGTCATTCAGGGAAGGCCGCACCGTGTGCCGTCAGCACGCTCGTTAAGGCTTCTTGACAACTGTCGAGCCACCCGTAACTGTGACAGCGCTGGCTGCGGTGCCGGCGGTCGCTGTTCCCGGCGAAAGCGTGGTGGTCGTCGTCTTCGAGATGACACCATCGTCACCGACCGTGATGACGGTGGTCACCGTTCGCACGGCCGACACTGCTGGGGTCGCCGTCTTTGTCGGAGAGCCGACAGCCACAAGATAGCCGACAAGGCCGACCCCTGCGACACCCCCGGCGCCGGCAGCTGCCTTGATCTTGCGGCGCAGAGCCAGGGCGCGATCTCGTCGTTCGACTCGTTCCTGATGTGGCGGGAGGGGTGACATATCGGTTCTCCGGAAGTTGCGTTTTGAGTGACATCAGCGTCCCATCGATGGCTGGCGACGACCTTGATGAATGCTCGGAGTTCGCTGAGATATCAGTCGACCGAGCGCCGCGACGGCCGGCAGCGAGCGAGTGCCGTCACACGGCTCCACCGTGGAGACACCCTAACGGACCGGCGCGCCGTATCCACCCTGGGATACCGCGCGACTAGTGGCATGGATCAGGCGCAGTAGCGGCGAGCGCGTCGAAGTCTTAGGCTTCTACCTCGCGGCATCAGCCCAAGCCGATGGCAAGGACCACAACACAGCCCCTGCTCTGTGTCGCTCTACATGGATCAGCGTCACCCGTCTGCCTACCAGAACGAAATGCGTCAGTAGACACTCGCACAGCGCCTAGCTGATTCGTCACTCTCCCGTCCCGTGAGCATCGGCAAAGCAGGTGCATCCCAGTGTCCCAAGATTGCTCACATTTCAGTGCGGGACGACTCAGATTATCCTTTGCTCCGAGTGGCCGATAGCGGGAGTGGGGACGTGAAATGAGGCCCTATTGCTACAGGAAGCGCCGCGGCGGGAGTTTCTCCACTGAAGTGCTCCATGAGTGTGCGGCGAGCGCCCTCAACATGGTCGCGCATGAGTTTCTCAGCCTTCTTGCCGTCGCGTCGCGCGATGGCGCCGAATAGTTCGCGGTGCGCCTTCTTGACGACCCGGGGTCGCCCAGGATACTGAAGGGTCACGCTCCGATAACGGAACACGCGACCGTAAATCACCGCGAGCATTTCAGAAAGAGGTGTGCTGTGAGCGAACTGGTGTATCGCCCGATGAAAGCTGTCTGCGTCGATCACTGCCGCGTCGTCGCCTCCCTTGCGGCGCACAGCGCGGTGAGGGTGAATAAGGAGCTGCTCCATCTCCTCGATCTCGGCTTCCGTGGCGCGCTCTGCCGCCAGGTACGCAGCAATCCCCTCCAAAGCCCCTCGGATGCGATAGATATCGTCCGCGTCATCAGGCGAGATCGAGGCAACGTAAATTCCGCTACGCGGCCTTACCTCGATGAGACCATCCTGCTGCAGACGCCTGATCGCCTCGCGGACCGGATTGCGACTGACGCCCAGCGATGCTGCGAGCTCCATCTCATAAAGGCGCTCTCCGAGCTGAAATTCACCCGTCACGAGCGCATGTCGCAACGCACGATAGGTGCGTTCCTGCAAGGATATGTGGTCTCCCAAGCCTGCGAATCGGGGCAGGGGACCAGCTTCACGACCGTTCATACACAGCTCCCGAATGCCCGTGGATCAGGACATTGTCTACCAATCCCACGTTCCCCGCGGCCCAAGGCGCGGCCAAAGCCTGAGATACCTCCGTCGTGGAGGCAATTCCACCGAGATCGCTCGTTCAGGGCCCCTTCGCCGCGTCCCGTTGCACGACCTGCACCACGATCTCCGAGGATTCGCGCCCTCCAAGATGGCCGACGACCAGAGCGGAGCTCCAGACTGGACCCATGGGTTTGGCGAATCCTTGCACGCGATGGCCGAGCCGACCGGAGCACCGGCTCGACCATGCTCAGGCAGAGATCGCTCGGATCGAGACTCACGCATGCCAAACTGAGTTACTGACATTTCGACGATATGACGATAGTCGGCGGCGCGGATGAGCCGCTAAGTTGGACAGCCGATGACCTTCTTGACATCTCCTCCTCGTCAGGTATACATAATACGCTGCAACCCACCCGACCAAGGGCGGGATTGCAAGGAGGCATCTCGGTGGGGCGGAAGTACCGCACTGAAAAGCATGCTGCCGCCCCCGCCCTGAATCCAAGTGGCGGAGAGCGAAAGTCGCTTGCCGTATCGAGGGCGCTGATGCTCAAGCCTGAGTTCTTGTTGCCCGATGAACCTATCGCCGGCATCTCACCGGAAATCTCGACCAATCTCTTGCATGAGCAGTTTCGCTGCCTTGCCAACGTGAGACGCGCAATCTTCGTCGTTGAGCAGAAGGCCCAAGCTACGCTCGAGAAGACGGCCACGACGCACGTCCTAGCGTCGACCACCGTAAACATCTCCGAAGCCCCCCCGGGGATATTGAGCCGGTACGATCTCGACGAGGACTTCCTGGGTCGATCGATTTGATGCGACCAGATGGCCGGGGCGGTGACGATAACAGTGCGACTGTCAACCCCCTCCTCTATCTCGGGCCTTTTGTTAGTTCCTTCGACCGCCTCTCAATCGCTCCACTGCTCTTGCCCATTGCGATTGAGTTCCACGACAGCCTCGCTGAGGTGGCGATTGCTGCCACCCTCTACTATTTGCTGTTCGGGCTCACGCAACCCATATATGGCGTCCTATCAGACCGATTCGGGCGCGTGCCCGTCATCCGCGGGTCGCTGGTTATGGTCGCGGTCGGCGGCCTCGCCTCGGCCTCGGCACAATCGCTCATATGGCTGATCGTTGCGAGGGCGATCACGGGCGCCGCGATCGGAGCGATCATCCCAGCGTCCTTAGTCTACGTTGCCGACATGTACCCCTATTTGCTCCGGCAGAGAGCCATCGTGAACGTCTCGGTCGCGGTGGCGGTCGGCAACTCCGCCGGCTTGCTGGGAAGTGGACTGCTGGTCACGTTCGTTAGCTGGCGAGCTCCTTTTGCCATCAGTGCAATCCTCGCCGGCGGGCTCGCGGTCCTGATGCGGGGACTCCCAGAACCACCCCCAGCATCACATGAGGGCGCGGCGACCCGGCTTCGGAGGGTTGCGCAGTCGGGGTGGGCCCGCTTCGTCATCGCGTTGGCAATCGCGGATGGAATCGTGTTCCAAGGACTGACCACGTATTTCGCGCCGGCACTTCAGAGCCGAGGCGTCATCGCAGCGCTAGCTGGTCTGGTAGCGGCGGGGTACGGGTTGGCGACGGTCTTTGCTGGTCAGGTGGTGCGGCATTCGCAAATCGGAAAATCCGCACCCATGCTAACCGCGATCGGAGCCAGCATGCTCGCCTTCGGATACTTCTTCGCCGCGGTGAGCCCCGGCGTGGTCGGGATTCTGGTCGCCAGCCTTCTTGCCGGCGCGGCGTATGCTTTTCTCCACTCCTCGCTGCAGACGTGGGCGACGGAGGTAGTGCCGCAAGCCCGAGGTACGGCGACATCGCTCTTCGCCCTCGCTTTGTTCATCGGTGCAGCGGCGGCCACCGGCTTGGCTGCACACCCCGCCGAGCAGCACGATTACCGTCTCATATTCCTGATCGGCGGTGTCTTCTCCGTCCTGATTGGGGTGGTCGCCACCGTCTCGATGCGCCGGTATCAGCACGGACTTAAGGTTAGGCCCCTCGCCTAAACCATGAGGAATTGCAGTCGATGGATTATGCCTCGGAGTGCTCTCGCCATCGCGGGGCGCGGTGTTCTTCCTCGTTGTGGACGACGCATCGAAAATCTGCTTAGCTCGCACATCGATGGTTTGCTTCCGCCCACCGCCAGAAGGTCGGCACTGTGCTCAGTCCCGGCGATCTCGCGGCCACGCTCAGTTCTCGGTTGATGAGATTCCTGCCGCCGTCCACCATCGGATCCCTTCTGCAACGGGACGCGACAAGTCGTCACTCGGTCCCGTGGTGCACAATTCGCTGAATGCAAATCGAGAATTCCTTTTCTGTCAAGGCGGCGCCCGACCGCGTCTACGCGTTTCTGCTCGATGTGAACAATGTCGTGAGCTGCGTTCCCGGTGCCGAACTTTCCGAGGTCGTCGATCCCAACACCTTCAAGGGCAAAGTTCGCATCAAGGTCGGACCGGTCACCGTGAACTACAACGGCACGGCTCGCATCACCTCGCGCGACGCCGATACACGGACGGCGACACTCGAGGCGGAAGGACGCGAGACCACCGGTTCGGGGACAGCGCAGGCGACGACGATCATGGCTGTCGCCGCCGGCGGTGAGACCTCGACGGTCACGCTGACCACCGACTTCACGGTGATCGGCCGCATTGCCCAGTTCGGCCGCGGCATCATGGAGGACGTCTCTCGACACCTGGTGGGACAGGCGGCGGAGTGCATTCAGTCCAAGCTCGAGGGACCGCCACCCAGTGCGGCGCCCGCGGCGGAAGCGTCCTCGACGGGAACCAACTCGTCGTCCAGCGCCTCGGCGACCGCATCGGCGCCCGCGTCGGCGCCGTCTGAACCGGCGTCGCTTGACGCGCTCGCACTCGGACGAGCTGTGGCCAAGGAGCGAATCAGTCGGATGAAGGTTGGACCCCAGATGGTTGCCGCGGCGTTCGCGGGGCTGATCAGCCTCCTGCTGTTGCGCCGGGTGCGCCGATCGCGGCGGCGGCGCCGCCAAGCGGACGGCTGACCCGTCGAGGCAGCCGAGGGAGCAGCCCGATGGAGTGATTCACCGAATTCCCGTGTCACGCCACGCGTTCACCGGAAGCCGAAAGATACGCGCGGCATTCAGATGCTCGATTTTAGCGCGGTCAGATGAGTCGAGATGAAGCTGTTCCAGGGTCTGGCGTGCGCCGGGCATCAGCCAGAAAGGATGATCGGTGCCAAACAACATGTGGTCAACACCAAAGAAATTCAGGCACAGCTGGATTGCTGGCGGCCAGTCGGTCACTGAATCCACATAGAAGTTCCGGATGTGATCGCTCGCCGCGCCCCTGATCGTGCCGGTAGAGCCGCTTCGGGCCGCTCCGAAGTGATCGATGCGTCCAATGAAATACGGGATAAGGCTGCCGGCGTGCGGCACTATCAACTTGAATTCGGGGTGGCGGTCATACAAGCCATCGAACACTAGTCGCAGCGCCGCAGTAGTCGTGTCGAAGAGAAACCCGGCGATTTCGATCATCCCGTGGACCGCCACCGTGGGCGCACACAATGGATAGGTCGGATGCAGGAGGATCGGAAGGTCGAGGTCAGCGGCGGAGTCGAAGAAACAGCGCCGGGCGAGCTCGTCCAGATGAAGCCCAGCCACGTTGGAGAAGATCATGGCGCCACGCAGACCCGAGCCCGCTGCTCGCACGAGCACCTCGACCGCCCGCTCAGGTGACTGCAACGGAACGGTGGCCAAGCCGCTGAAGCGGAGTGGATATCGCGCGACGATATCGGCCGTCTCTCTGTTGCATGCATCGGCCACGTCCTCGGCCTCGTGAGCGGGGAGCCAATCCACACCCGGGATCGTGACACTCAGGATCGCATGGTCGATGCCGGCCGCATCCATGCGCTCGAGGATCCGGTCAGGGTCATGGAAGAACGGTGTCATTAGGACGGTCGACCTCGGACCGTAAGTGATCACCGTTTGACCATCGCGGTGAACGATGCGCGGATCTAGGTCACGGCGCTCGAGGGCGCGCATCAGCGCCTTGGGCATGTAGTGCGAGTGGATATCCACAATCACGGCAGCGGTCTCCTCGGTCCCGTGGCAGCCGGTAGCTATCGGCTGGCGGCATCCCTCGACCGCCAGACCGGGCCGACCGTGGCTTGGCCGGTAGCCATGTTGGCAGCCAACGTTCTCATTCGGTCGGGAGACAGCGGCAGGCGGTCGATGTACGCGCCCTTACCTAAGGCGTTGCACACGGCGTTCGCCAACGCTCCCCCCACAGCATTCGTCCCACCCTCCCCTGCGCCCTTTACCCCAAGCGGGTTCTGGCGCGATGGTGCGTCCTCGGTAACGAGGATGTCGACTATTGGCGTTTCTGCAGAGGTAGGAAGCAGGTAGTCCATGAAGCTCGCGGCCATAGGTTGTCCATCTACGCTGTAGGACGCCTCCTCCAGCAGAGCGCCTCCAATACCTTGAGCAAACCCGCCCACGAGTTGCCCCTCAACCAGCATGGGATTAATCGCCCGCCCAATGTCGTACACGATCAGGTACTTGAGCACCTCCACGGCGCCGGTGAGCCGATCGACCTCCACCATTGCGAGGTGGACACCATACGGATAAGTCATTACGTCGGCCTGAAAGAAAAACTCTTCAGAGACACCCACCTTGCCACCGCGGCTGAGTGCGCGCCCGGGTGCTGTTTCGGCGACGAGTTGTCCGAACAGCACTACCTGGTCCGGCACGCCGCGCACCGAGACACTACCGCGATTGAAGACGAGATCTTCTTGGTCCGTCTCGAGCAGGTCGCTGGCGATCTCCCGAAGTCTCTGCTTAACCGCAGTCGCCGCTGAATGAGCGGCGTTTCCAGCCATCACCGTGGCGCGGCTAGCGAAGCTTCCGATACCGTATGGGACCACGTCGGTAACACCATGGACAACACGCACGGCCTGAATGTCCATGCAGAGTTCGTCGGCGACGATCTGGCTGAGCACCGTCTCGATCCCCTGCCCCACCGACGCGGCTCCCGTGTAAACGCTGGCCTGCCCGGATTCGTCCAGATCAATCCGCGAATATTCCCAAGGACCAAGCCCCGACTTCTCCACGAAGGCTGCGATGCCGAGCCCGACCGCGCGTCCCTGAGCTCGCAGTTGCTCGCACTCTACCTTCAGCTCAGCATACTTGAATCGCTCGAGCGCCAACTCCAACTGCGCGCTGTAGTCACCGCTGTCGTATACCACCGGCGTGCCATGTGCGGTCGTGCCAACGTCGTAAGGCATCTCGTGCGCATGCACGAAATTTCGTCGCCTCACCTCGGATGCATCCAGGTCCAGCCTTTCCGCAATCAGGTCCAGGACGCGCTCCCGAACGAACGAAGCTTCGAACCGTCCAGGCGCACGGTAGGTGCCAGTCGGTGTCTTGTTGGTGAGGACGCAGATCCCCTCGCAACGATAGTTGGGAATCTTGTAGGGTCCCCCCAGAAATGCCACTGTCATGGTGGGCACGGTCGCCCCGTGCGTTCGGATGTAGGCGCCCATGTCGTTGGTGAAGGTGTCATCGAGGGCTAAGATGCGTCCGTCGCCGCTGACGCCAACTCGTATGTGATGGCTCTGCTCTCGCGACTGGTTCGCACTGAGGAGATGCTCCATGCGATCTTCAATCCAACAGACCGGAGTTCGCAGTCTGCGCGCGAGGTAGGGGATCAGGTAATCCTCTGGGTAGAATTCGCCGCGGATCCCGAAGCCACCACCCACCTGCACCTCGACAAAGCGAACGCGGCTCTCCGGTATGTTCAGAAGATTAGCGAGAACGGTGCGGTTGAAATGCACGACCTTCGCCGCCCCCCAGACCGTCAGGGTCTGTGACGACGTGTCCCACTCAGCCACGAGCCCGCGGGTCTCAATAGGGGTACCCGAGTGGCGCTGGGTTGAGAGCGTCGTCTCAAGCACATGATCCGCCTGAAGCATCGCTTGCTCGACGTCGCCGACCTCTTGACTGATTCGAGCGGCGACATTGTCGGTGACCTGAGGATGGAGGACGGTCGCGGAGCCTATTGCCTCCGCGGTCACCGTGAGGGCAGGCAGCGGCTCGTATTCGACGTTGACTAGCTCGAGCGCGTCCTCGGCCTGATAGCGCGTCTGCGCTACGACGACCGCGACCGGCTCGCCGACATAACGAACTCGGTCATCGGCCAGCGGCCGCTGCAGCGCGCGTGTCAGCTCCGGGTGAAAGGCCAAGCGCATCGGGATATGGCCAACGTCGGCGATATCCTTGAAGCTGATTACGTCGATCACGCCCGGTTGACTTAGCGCCAGCCGCGTGTCAACACCTCGCAGCCACGCGTGAGGCACTGGACTCCGCAGTACCGCGGCATGCACCATCCGAGGACGCTTGATGTCGGCGACAAAGGCACTATCCCCACGCAGGAGACTTCGGTCCTCAGAGCGTAGAATTCGACTGCCTACGTATGGCAACTGCCTTCCATCCAAGCACGAGACAACGGTGAGATAAGTCGCGTCAAACTCATTCGGCAACCTCGGCCCCGGTCAAAGCCAGAGCGCTCCTTGCATATACCCGAGTCGCAGCGTACAGGTTCTCGATGGACAAGATCTCTCCATACTGATCGTACATGCTGTACGTCCCGTCCTGTCGGATGCCTCCCGCCCCATAAGTCAAGGCTGGAATCCCATAATGGTCCAGGATAGATGGATCCGAGGAGACGCAGTAACGATATCGCGTCGGCTCGCTGGGTTCCTCGCCGAAGACGCCCACGTGCGCCCCGTGGACGGCACGGGCTACGCTCGTCGAGGCCTCAATCTCGGATCCAGGCCGGCACATGAACAGCTTCAGTTCCGATTCTAACCTCGGGTCGTTTGCGCGCAACGAGTCGAGGAATTCTTGGATCTCCCGACGCATTCCTGCGATAGTCACGTCTGGCGGAAAACGGAAATCCAGGTACAGATTGCAGTAAGGCGCCGGGCAGATAGCGGGCTTGAATGGATACCCACCCTGGATAGCGCCTATGCCAATGCGGCTGCCCATTCGCGGATGTTCGTGCTTGGCTTCGAAAATCGGCTCCCAGTCGCGAATGGCCTCCATGATCTTGACACACTTCTCGATCGCATCCTCGCCGTTTTCCTTGGACCAGGTGTGCTGGGCCACCCCTTTTGTCTGCACGCGGGCAAAGATGTAGCTCGTGTTACCGAGCTGCACACGCAGTCCACTGGGCTCGCCGAGGATCGCATTGTCGGTAATCACGCCGTGGTGGGATGCGAACATCGTCCCCATGCCGCCACCGCGGAATTCCGCTCCTTGGTACTGGTCGATCGGGCCCTTTTCGATTTCACCGACCACTCCGGTTATGACGATGTCTCCGTCCAACTGAACATTGAGTCGCTTCAGCATACTGATCGCGCCGTAATACCCCGCGAAGGCGTTCTTCATGTTGGACACACCCAGGCCGTAGATCCAATCGTCGACGACTCGAGCTTGCGGCTTATGTCCGAACGGGAGGCCCTCTTCCTTACCGGTCGTACTCGTGTCGAAATGACCGTTGAACATGAGGCTTCGTCCGGTTCCGCGTCCGCGCAGGCGGGCGACGACGTTGTGCCGACCGGGCTCCACCTCCTGCATCTCGACTTCCATACCGAGCTCTCTATAGAGTGCGGCCACATATTGGGCTATGGCTTGTTCCTCTCCCGTCGGGCTCGGGATGTCCACCAGCGCGCACGTTATCTCGACGATGGACTTCTTGAGAGCAGTATCGAGCGCGTTGTCTATTTCAGCGTCGGACACTCGGGCGGCGACCGGTTGCCTGTCTGTGTTCTCTGGCATTTTGGACCTCAACTCTCCTGCGGCTTCGATTGGTCCCGTGCGGTCTCGTATACAGTATACGCTGCCGTTTCAGGGTGTCACAACCCGAGGAAGTGGTCCACACTGATAGTGCCGGCGCCGAGCAGTGATATTGCCAGCGTGCTGCCAAGGACCGAGAATGGCCAGTCCCACCCGAACTGGAAACCCTCCTTCCACTTGAATCGGACGATCGCGACCACCAACGTCAGCGCCAGTGGAATGGCCACGAAGCGTGTCGCAAGCCCAATTAAAAGGAGGATGCCGCCGCCCAACTCGACGACTGACACTACCCGCGCGAGCAGCTGGGGAGCGGGCAGTCCGTTTGCGCGGATCATCTCGCGAAGCGCCGCACCGCCGCCTTTGACGTCGGGCGGCCCGAAGAGCTTGCGGTACCCCTGAACAATAAAGATTGAGCCGACTACAATCCGCAGGATTAGGTCCGCGGTGTCCGCTAGCGCGATCACACGTGCCCTCCGAGCCCAAAGATGCGGCTGGCGTTTCCGCCGAAGACCAAACCACGTGCTTCGTCGTCAACCCTAGCGTCAGTCACGATCTTCGTCGGCTGCGGATCTCCATTCGCAAACGGGTAATCAGATCCAAGCAAGACATGTGTACGGCCTGCCTTCGCGATGAGGTACTCGAGGGTCTCGGGGTCGAAGATGACGCTATCGAAGTGCAGGTGGCTGAAACCATCGTACGCATCCGCGTATTCCGGGTTCAACGTGTGGACATTGCCGATGCGTCCAATGAGATATGGCACCGCACCGCCGCCATGAGCAACGATTAACTGGAGGCCAGGGTGCTTAAGAGGCACACCGGCTAGCAGCAGTCTCGATATCGCGATCGTCGTATCATTCATCCTTCCAATCGAATTAGCCAGTCCATAAGGTTTGTTGTCAGCGAGACGCGGATCCCCTCCATAGAAGAGTGGATGTACGAACACCGGCATCGCGAGTTCTGCACACGCGTGCCAAAACTGGTCGAGGTGCTCGCTATCGAGTTCGTGCTCGAGAACTCGAGTACCGATCTCGACGCCGACGAAACCGAGCATCTTGGCGCGCTCGACCTCTGCTGCGGGCTGATCGCTCTGAAGCGGAACGCAGGCGAGAGCGCGCAGACGATCCTGCCCGTCGACCACCTCCATCAAACTATCGTTGATACACGCCGCCCACGCGACGCTCTCGGCGGGAGGGAGTAGGGACCCGAGCAGGTCGGGCCAGATGCTGATGATCGCAAGATCAATCCCCTGATCGTCCATGCGGGTCATCGCCGACTCAATATCGAGGAGCCCGGGGATTGGCGGCCGAGGCGCGCCAAGTGCGGCCGAGCGCGGCAGACCAATCAGTGTACGTCCGTCGTCCGTCTGCGACAGCGTCACACTCGGAAGCGATTCGGCCGTGGCGCGAATGCGGTCCACCAGACTCGGGGGGACCACGTGGGCATGAACGTCGATCACCTCGTGTTGCCGCATAGGTTCAAGCCTCCCTTCAGTCATTGGTGACGGCGATTGCGTCGAACATGAACAGGCCGTCACGCACCAGAAGCTTCGGGACCCCGATGGTTAGGCTCGCCGGCGGGTTCACCCCGAAGAACTGCTGCCGGACCTCCATCGCAGGTAGCAGGTCGCGCGCGACCTCCGTGTGGTACGCATCGACACGCACCACCTTTTCGAGCGAGCTGCCGCCGGCCCCTAGTACCGCCGCTAGGTTGCGAAGCACGTATTCGACTTGCTTCTTAACGGCGCTACCCTCCCGTGGGAAGATCGGATCGATCCGCGCATCTGGAGCCAGTCCTGTCTCGAAGTCGGTCGCCATCAACCCGCTCACGAAGAGGAACTCACCCGCTCTGACCGCCTGCGACTCGGCGACGGTGGGGATAGGAGCTGAGTCGGTGCGGATAACCTCCTTGCGCAAGCCGGACGCAGAGTTAATGGCGATGATCTCTACCTCCACTCTGCATCCGGGGTTGACGAGTTGCGCGTTCACCACGGTGCGGGCCGGCATTCCGTCCGTGAAGTAGGTCCGCCAAACCTCATCGAATTGGAAGAAGTCACCGAGATCCGGCAGCACCACCCGCGCTCTGACGACCTGGTCGAGCGAACTGTCGGCAACTTCGAGGATCCGTCCGATCGTGTCCATTACCCAGGCGGTTTGGCGCTTAATTGCCGATCCGAAATAGGGCAAGCCGACCGGCACCTGCATTTCCGGGACCGCGCCTGAATTGAATCCGCTCGTCGCGATGCCGCTGACGAACACGAAAGGGCCGGCCTTGACGGCGACTGCGGGTGAGGCAGGGGAACGAGAGTCTAGGTCAGTCTCCACCAATTCTCGGGTAAACCCGGCTTTGGGATCCAGTCCTATCACGTCCACCTCCACGACCGCTGACGGCAGGACCAGTTGACACCCTACGGCACTGGTCGCCAAGCGGTCACTACCGAGGTGTCGGTCGAGAAGCTCAATGTGGAATGGAAGGTCGTCGAGATCCGTCTGATGGGTCCGCAGTCTGACGATTTGGTCGAACGACGACCCGCCCGCCTCGAGCGCGAGCTTGATGCGTTGCAACACGAGCTCGGTCTGCCTTCTGATCTGGCTGTCATACGGGTTGGATGTCGGCTCGGTGGGGACGATGACGCCGGAGGGAAACACGTATGGCCCAGCTTTTATGGCATCGGATAGGTACGGGGCGAGCGGGCCCGGCTCAGCGGTGGCCTGGAGTTTCTCGGTCTTCACGCCTGCTGCCGCGCCCTATTCCGTTTGGCTGGAGGGGCGGCGACGTGGCCCAACTCGTTCACCGTGTCGGCTGCCAGGCGCACAGCGTTGACGATGTTCTGATAGCCGGTGCACCGACAGAGGTTGCCCGCCAGCGCGACCCTTATCTGTTCGGGCGTGGGGTCCGGCTCGTGCCTGAGAAAAGCTTCCATGGTCATCAGGATTCCCGGTGTGCAGAAGCCGCATTGGAGCGCATGACACTCGTGAAAAGCTTGCTGAATCGGATGAAGCTTCTCATCGGAAGGAGCCATGCCCTCAACCGTGGCGACCTCATGGCCATGAGCCTGCACGGCAAACAAGAGGCATGACCGCACTGGCGTGCCATCGAACTGGACCGTGCAGGCGCCACACACGCCGTGCTCGCAACCAAGGTGAGTCCCGGTGAGGCCGGCGGTGTCGCGGATGAAATCGGCGAGCAGGAGTCGGGGTTCGACCTCTGCTTCGACAAGCCGACCGTTGATCTCGACGGACACCGCGCGGGTCATGGGTCACTCCGGGCGCGTTGCACCGCCTGTGTCAGAGCCCGTTCCGTCATGACGTTCAGCAATCCGACCCGATACTCGCTGCTACCGTGGAGATCAGATGTCGGATGCAGCCCTTCCACGGCGGCGCGTGCGGCGTCCCGGATCGCCGGCTCGGTTGGAACACCGCCGCGCAGAAGTTGCTCTGCGGCACCACATCTCACAGGAGTCGATCCCGCGGCGAGGAGGGCGATGCTGACGTGAGTGCAGAGCCCGGCCTGGTCGAGCGACAGCGTTACCGCGGCGCCGCCCAAGGCGAAGTCACCGTGCCGGCGCGCGAACTCGACGAACGCCGTCCCTGTCGCGGGTGGTTGGATGGGGACCTCTACCGCGACGAGCAACTCGTCAGGCCTGAGCGCGGTGGTGAAAGTGCTGATGAAGAAATCCTGCCAGCCGAGGACGCGCCCGCCTCGGCGCGACCGACAGTGGAACCGGGCGTCGAGGGCTGCAAATGCCGCCGGCAGCTCCGCGGCCGGGTCCGCATGAGCAGTCGATCCCCCCACGGTGCCGCGGTTGCGGATCTGAGAATGCCCGACCCATTCGATTGCTTGGGTGAGTAGCGGTGAAATCGTCGCGACTTCGGGGGAATGCTCGACGGTCGCATGACGTGTCAACGCGCCGATCGTCAGGCTGTCGCCATCTCGGCCGATGTGCGCTAGAGAGTCAACGCGATTAATGTCGATAAGCCGGGTGGGCTTGGCAAG
>JBIOIZ010000035.1:0-28469 GCA_044450385.1 Candidatus Dormibacteria bacterium | reverse complement strand
GTGCAGATCGAGCGCGCCACCGGCGGCAATGCGCTCTACGCGCTGGAGATTGCCGCTGAGCTGATCGGCCGTCCAGCGGACGACCGCGTCCTTCCGGTGCCTTCCAGCCTCACCGATCTGGTCGCCGCCAGACTGGGACGACTCCCCGCTGCGAGCCGGCATGCGCTGCTCACCGCGGCGGCGCTGACGCAACCCTCCACCGACATCGTCGATGCTTCGGCCCTCGTCCCGGCTGAACGCGCGGGCCTTGTGTCGATCGAGCAGAGCCGGGTTCGCTTCACCCACCCGCTCTTTGCGTCGGTGGTGTACGGGCAGGCCGGTGCGCCGCAACGACGCCGGCTGCACCGCGAGCTGGCGGCGGTCGTCGCGCAGCCCGAGGAACGCGCGCGCCATGCAGCCCTCGGCGCCGGCGAACCGGATGAGATGATCGCAGCAGAGCTCGAGGCTGCGGCGAAGCTCGCCGGATCACGAGGCGCTCCTGACACGGCGGCGGAGCTGCTCGAACTCGCAGTGCGCCTCACGCCGGCGAGCGAGGCCCGCCACCGGTCCGCTCGGCGCGTCGCAGCCTCCCGGCGCTGGTTCGACGCGGGCGATCTGGTCAGCTCCGAAGCGATCCTCGAGGAGACCCTGCAGGAACCTCTGGATAGGATCCTCCGTGCGGAGGCTCTGCAACTGCTGGGACAGCTGCACGCGCGGCGCAGCTCTTTCACGCTGGCCTCAGAGGTGGCACAGCAGGCGCTGGAGTTGGCAGCCGGTGATCAGGAGCTGCAGGCCGGGATCGAACTGGACATGACCTACTACGCCGTGAGCCTGGGCGACTTCGGAGGCGCCGTGCGCTACGCGAGAAAGGCGGTTGCCGGCACCGAGGGAGAATCAGTCCCGGGAGCGCTGGCCGATGCGCTCGCGGTGCTCTGCATGACGGAGTTTCTGTGCGGCGAAGGTCTGGACGAGCTTCGCCTCCGGAGAGCTCGAGAGCTGGAAGACCCGTACCGCGTGAGGACGTGGCAGTGCCGCCCGACGTTCCTCCACGGGCTCCTGTCGTTGTGGACAGGCAGGCTCGATGAGGCTCGGGCCGCTCTCAACCAGCTCCACACCGAAACCCTCGAACGCGGCGAGGAGAGCCCGGTGCCCTTCCTGTGCCTGTACCTGACATGGACCTGCGTGTGGCAGGGGGATCTCGCTGCCGCGGCCCGATTCGCCGCGGAGGGAACGCAGGCCGCCGCTCTGCTCGACGACCCGGCATCGCACGGGACGGCATTGTCGGCCGCCGCCCTGGTGCACGCTCATGACGGATCCATCGACCTCGCCCGGCAGGAGGCGGTGGAGGCGGTCCGCCGCTTCCAGGCCATCGACTGGCCGTCGGGAACGATCTGGCCGCTCTGGGCACTGGGGCTCGTGGAGCTGTCCACCGGGAATCCCGCGGCTGTTGACGCTGCCCTCGGGCCGATGGCCGACCTGATCCCGAGCATGGCGACACTCGACCCGGTGCTGAGCGTGTTCGTGCCTGATCAGATCGAGGCGCTCATCGAGCTTGGGTTGCTCGACCGCGCCGAGACGTTGACGGCATGGCTGGAGCGGCGTGGCATCGAACTGGACCGCCCATGGGCGCTTGCCACGGCAGGACGCTGCCGGGGATTGCTACAGGCCGCGCGCGGCGACCGGGAAGGCGCCCTGACAGCACTCCGCGGCGCACTCGAAGAGCACAAGCGCTTGGGCATCCCGTCCGACCGCGGACGCACCCTGCTCGCTCTGGGTCGCGTGCAGCGCCGAAGCGGACAGCGTGCGCGAGCCAAGGCCACGCTCCATGAAGCGCTCGCAGTGTTCGAGCAGGTGGGCATGCCGGTCTGGGCGGCTCGGACGCGAGAAGACATCGAGCGTCTCGGCCACCGAGCGTCCTTGATCGACGCCCTCACACCAACGGAGGCCCGCGTCGCGGAGCTCGCTGCGTCGGGGCTGGCCAACCGCGAGATTGCCGAGCGGGCCTTCCTCACGACAAAGGCAGTGGAAGCCAACCTGACGCGCGTGTACCGCAAACTCGGCATCCGCGCTCGAGGTGGCCTGGCACGCGCGCTTGAGGCCGCCGACGGGCAGGATCAGGCGTAGGGTCGGGGCTGCCGAGACGTAGGGTTTTCCCACTTTCATCCGGCTCCGCTCGCGACCATGCTGTCGGCATGCAGCCGTCCTTCGCGACGCAGTTTGTGGCGGAGTGTTTCTGGCCCGGGGTTCGCGAGGCAGACCTCAGTGCGCTTGATCAGCGTGCGGCCGCAAGCGCCGCTGAGCTGACTCGCAGCGGCGAGACCGTTCGATATCTCGGCTCGCTCCTCATGCCCCGCGACGAGGTCGTACTGTGCCGATTCGAGGGTTCCGAGACGTCGGTACGGCGTGTTGCCGAAGAGGCGGCGATCCCATTCGAACGAATCCTCGAAGTCGCGAGCTCGCCCTGGCCAGGCGACGCTTCGGCCTGACGTCATCAGACCGCGCGCAATCCTCGACCACGACACCGGCGCTTAGGATCGGTCCGAAGCTGATCTGACGCGGAGGACGTGCGTGGCGCCGGGCCTGTTCCCATCGGTCGAACCCAACGACACCGGCATGTTGCGCGTCGGCGACGGACACGCGATGTACTGGGAGACGTGTGGCAGTCCCGCAGGCATACCCGCGGTATTTCTCCACGGCGGACCGGGATCGGGGTGCACGCCGAATCAGCGTCGATTCTTCGATCCGAGAGTGTTTCGGGCTGTACTGTTCGACCAGCGCGGGTCCGGGCGCAGCCGACCTCTGGCCAGCGAGCCCGATGCAGACTTGAGCAGCAACACCACGGCGCACCTGGTCGCCGACATGGAACGTCTTCGCAAACATCTCGGGATTGATCGGTGGGTGGTGCTGGGCGTGTCCTGGGGTACAACTCTGGGCCTGGCGTATGCCGAGACCCATCCGGAGCGAGTCAGAGCTCTGCTTCTGGCGCTGGTCACCACAACTTCGCGCCGCGAGGTCGACTGGATCACGCGTGACGTGGGACGCATCTTTCCTGAGGAGTGGGAGCAGTTTGCTTCCGCCGTGCCCGAACGGTTGCGAGACACCCCGTTGGTTGACGCTTATGCGACCCTGCTGTTCGATGCGGATCCCGACCTTCGGGCGCGTGCGGCCCGAGCGTGGTGCACGTGGGAAGACACGCACGTCTCGCTCGTCCCCGGACATCAGCGGAATCCTCGCTTTGACGACCCCGACTTCCGTCTCAGGTTCGCTCGCCTGGTGACCCATTACTGGCGACACGCCGCCTTCCTTGAAGACAACCAACTCCTGCGCGATGCGAAGCTCCTTGCTGGCATTCCCGGCGTCCTGATCCATGGCCGTTACGACGTCAGCAGCCCACTCGAAACGGCATGGCGGCTCTCCCAAAATTGGAGCACCAGCCGCCTCCAGGTCATCGGCGACGCCGGTCACGGAGGGGGCGACGCGTTCGTGTCCGCCGTCATCGACGCGTTGAGCCGCGGCGCTGACGTGGTCCCTTAGGAGGTATCAGTGCACGAACCGCAGCGTCAGCTGCCGAAATGGTCCGACATCAAGCCGTTGCTGCGCGTGCGACCTGTCGAACCCAACCCAACGCGCCGGCGGCTCGCTGGCGCGCTCACCATCGCCGACCTGCGCATGACGGCGCGCAGGCGCGTTCCGCGCGCCGTTTTCGATTACACGGACGGGGCGGCCGAGGGGGAGATCAGCCTGCAGCGAGCTCGCAGGATGTTCCAGAGCATCGAATTCTCGCCGTCGGTGCTCCACGACGTGTCTGCCGTGGATATGTCCAGCGATGTCCTGGGGCGCGCGTCATCAGCGCCGTTTGCATTCGCACCTACCGGCTTCACCCGATTGATGCACCACGAGGGGGAGCGTGCCGTTGCTCGCGTCGCCGAGCGGCACGGCATTCCATATGCCCTTTCCACGATGGGGACCACCTCACTCGAGGATGTCGCCGTCGCGGCGCCGGCCGCGCGCAAGTGGTTTCAACTCTATGTGTGGAAGGATCGCGGCGCAGGCGAAGAGCTGATGACGCGGGCCGGCGCTGCCGGCTACGAGGCGCTGATCCTGACTGTCGACGTGCCCGTGGCGGGGAATCGCCTGCGCGACGCGCGCAACGGTTTCTCGATACCCCCGAAGCTCAGTGTCAACACGCTCGCCGACATCGCCACCCACCCGGCGTGGTGGGCGAACTTGCTGACCACGGCGCCGCTGACGTTCGCCTCCATGGATGGATGGAACCGCACCATCGCCGAGCTGATCGATGAGCTCTTCGATCCGACCATGACGATGTCGGACCTTGAGTGGGTCCGATCGTTCTGGCCAGCTCCGCTCATCGTCAAGGGCATCCAGTCGGTCGACGATGCGCGGCGCATGACCGACGCCGGAGTCGAGGCGATCGTGCTCTCCAATCACGGCGGCCGACAGCTCGATCGTGCTCCGGTGCCGTTGAGCCTCGTCTCAGCGGTGGTCGATGCAGTGGGCGATCGGACCGAGGTCTGGGTGGACACCGGAGTGATGAGCGGTGCGGACATCGTGGCCGCCGTCGCGCTGGGCGCGCGCAATGTCCTGGTCGGCCGGGCGTACCTGTATGGACTGATGGCGGGCGGCGAGCGCGGCGTCGAGCGGGCTGCCGCAATCCTGGAGCGTGAGATGCGGCGGACAATGCAGCTCCTCGGAGTTCGCGCCGTCTCCGAGCTCGGACCCCGCCACGTGACGATTCGATAGTCGCCGTTGCCCGACCGGTTACCGCGACGGTGCGGGAAGGTCCGGCTGGGCGTCGAGAAAGTCCTGCGACGGCACGAAGAACAGCGTGCCGGTGAGCGCGGTTGAGAAGTCGAGGATTCGATCGTAATTGCCGGGCGGGTCACCGATGAACATGTTGTTGAGCAGCCGCTCCGTCACCCCGGGCGTGCGAGCGTAGGCGATGTAGAAGGTCCCGAATTCACCGCGACCGACGTTCCCGAACGGCATGTTATCGCGCAGGATCTTCAGCTCCTTGCCATCGGCATCGGTGACGACGTTGAGCGCGACGTGAGAGTTGCTCGGTTTCACATCGTCAGCGAGTTCGATGTCAGCCAGCTTGGAGCGTCCCACCACCTCTTCCTGAGCCTCCACCGGGAGCTGGTTCCAGCTGTGGAGGTCATGGACGTACTTCTGCACGATGACGTAGCTCCCGCCTGCGAACGCAGGGTCCTCGTCGCCGACGATCACCGAGTCAAAGGCGACCCGTCCGGTCGGATTCTCTGTCCCGTCGACGAAGCCGAGCAGGTCGCGCTCGTCGAAGTACTTGAATCCGTGGATCTCCTCGACGACCGTGGCCATGTCGCGGAGCCGGTCCATGATCTGACCGGCGAGCTCGAAACAGAGATCCATCTCCGAGGCGCGGATGTGAAACAGCAGATCACCCGGCGTCGACACGGCTCGGTGTTTGGCGCCGGAGATCTCGCGGAACGGGTGCAACTCCGCCGGTCGCGCTCCGGTGAACAAGCGGTCCCAGGCGTGAGATCCCACGGCGACGACGCAAGTGAGCCCCCCGTCCGGGATCCGGAATCCAACGGCTCGCTGCAGCCCGGCGCAGTCGCTGAGCAGGTCGCGCGTTGCAGATTCGCCACCCGCGTTGATGCTGACCACCAGAAAGATGGCCGCGCCGGTGAGCGGACTCAGCACCGGCTGTGTCAGGGGACCCGTGGCGGCATCGAATGACGACCCAGGCAAGGCTGCGCACTCCGCGAAGTTCGGGCTTGGTGAGCGCCCAAGTGTAGGCGGCCGACCATTGACACGACCCGGTGTGTTGAAGAACGCGGGCCTGATGATCGACCGGGCCGAGGCCAATCGCCGGATGTACAGCATCGATCAGCGAGGAGTCGCCGAGCTTCGCGCGTACTTCGAGCGCTTCTGGACTCAGGCCCTCAGTGCCTTTCAGACAGCCGCCGAGCAGTCAAAACCAGCGGCGTCAGCACCAGAAGAGGAGGAGTCATGACCGAGACAGACCCGGCCAGCGCGAGCGAGGTGGAGATCACATTCATTGCCGAGGGCCCGAGCCGCACGCGCGTCGAGCTGGTACACCGACACCTTGATCGGCACGGAGACGGCTGGGAATCCATGCGCGACGCCGTCGGAGGTGCCGAGGGCTGGCAGAAGGGGCTCGATGCATTCGCCAAGGCTGCGGCCGCATAGGCGCAGACCACGTTGCGGAGAGGAGCCGCCCGAAGGCGGCTCCTCCCACACCGGCGAGGTCAGCGAGGGCAGGGATTGCCCGCCAGGTTGTTCTGGTAGTCGTTGTACGAATACGAGGCAACGCCGCCCGGCCCGGAATAGGCGACCTTCAGCAGCTGCCCATACTGCTGGTGCGCGCCGAAGTCCCTGGTGCTGAACCCAGGGTAGTTCTGCCCGACCGTCCACGCGCATCCACCGAGTGCCGTGCCGGTCGTGTAGTACGGATAGAACTGCGCCGGCGACCCGTCGTCCGTCGGCGGGATGATGGTGCAGCCGGCACCCGTGGTGTTGTTGCACGTACCGAGGCTGCCCTCGATGGCGGGCAGGTCCGTGTTGAAGCCAACCGAGGAATAGTTGGTGTTGTACGCGCTGCCGGTCAGCGGGCTCGTGAAGATGAACGGCGTCGGGCGGGACGACGTGCCGTTCGGCCAGTCGGCGAGGTACGGGGTGCCGTCATAGCCGACGTTGGATCCCTCGCAGGCGGCGATCTTGATGAGACCGGACGCCGAACCCGGCCAGCAGCCCACGTCGTCGTAATCCCAAACCTCGGTATTGCTCTTGAGCCCCTCGTTGCCCGTGCAGGCACCGGTCGTGGGGTCGACAGCGCTGCAGTAGTCGAAGTGTCCGGTCTCGGTATCGAACGCCACGTTGTACGTCGCAGCCGCCCACGGAACGGTGGTCTGCGTGGTGGAGGTGGCGTACATCGGATGGAAGTTGTAGGGGATGTTCTTACAGGCGGTGGAGGGGCTGGGCGCGAACTTCACCTGCCCGAACCCATTGGCGGCGCTCGCCGTCATCGACCCCGAGGTCCCGTTGGTCGTGTCCTTCACCACTGCTTGCAGTCCGCTCGGCGTGTCGTGCAGGGTCACGGTGAAGGTGTCGCCCTGGTTCAGGAATTCCACCTTGTGCGGGTCGGGGGTTCCCGACGCGAGCGGCTGGAACTGAACCGGGTTCGGCGGGCCTTGCGGGATACCGCTGTGCGTCAGGTACGCGAAGTTGACGTATTCCTCACCGACGCGGCTCTCGCAGGTGGAATTGTTCTGCTGCCCGGTCAGTGAGTTCAGAGATAGGCTGTCAACGTTCAGGGCCACGCACCATTGGGTGGGGGAGCAGCTGAAGCCATTCCATTGCTGGACATAGCCTGGTGGATAGAACTGCAGTTCCATGTACGCGGCGCCCGGGTGATAGGGACTCTTCGTGGGATCGACGATGTTGACATTGCTGTCTGGAACACACGAGTTGACGAGCTCCGGGTACGACTGGCTGTCGCACATCGCCATGCCGAACCAGAACGCCGGCGTGTATTCAAACGTGTAGACATGCTTGCCGGGGACATTGGTGGGGGTCGGCTCCTTGGGAAGTGAGCCGCTGTACTGCATCTCGTTTCCAGAGCCGTTCTTGTTCGAATAGAAGAGCACCGAGGGCTCGTCGTGGCCGACGTAGTGCCCGAAGACGGCCTCCGAATCGCGCACCTCGGTGCAGATGAAGCGGTTGGTATTGCTACAGTCGATGTGCGTCGGCGCTTTGGCCGGGGCCGAGGACGCCGACGACGTCACGCCTCCACCAGCCAGCGCCGCGGGCACGGCGAGAACTGCCATGAATAGCGGGGCTGTGAATCTCCACTGCGGGTGACCCATCGCGTCCTCCGTCGAGTGGAGTCTGTGGGGTGCATCGAACCGCACCCCTCTCAGGGACGTCCACTCCTATCGCTCCTGAGCGGATGCAGGCTAGCAATGGCGTACCGCCCGGTGCAACTGATCTGGTTGCCGGTCATGGCGAGAACGGGGACCTCAGCCCTCGCGCCCTCGAATCTGCACCCGGCCTGCGACCTTTCGAGTCTCGAGCTGGGGCTGTGGAAACGTCGCGGGCCCGCCCAGGACCGCGCCGTCGCTGAGCCGGAATCGGGAGCCGTGCCACGGGCAGATGACCGCGCCGTCCTCGACGGTTCCTTCATTCAATGGACCGCCGGCGTGGCTGCAGGTGTTCTCGAGCGCGCATACAGTGCCGCCCACGCGGGTCAGCAGGACCTTACGACCTTCAACGTCGACCGCGGTCAGAGCCCCCTCGCTGACGTCAGCATCGCCGGCGACATCCGTCCATTCCGCAGGTCCGGCCAGACCGGCCGTGTGATTGACCATCAGCGCCCGGTCCAGCACAAGGTCGCCCCCGAGATACGCCGCTGCTGCGCCGACAACGAGACCGGCTGCAGAGAGAAGGCGCCCGCGTGCGGTCCGCCCGCGCACGCGGGCGGACAACGAGCCAAGTTGCAGTCCGAGCGCGACCGTGTTGGCCAGTCCGTGCACCAGTGCGAGGCGCCGGTCGCGACCGTACGTCACCGACCAGTCGGCCGTCCCCGTCGCCGCGGTTGCACCGGAGGCGATGCAGCCGGCGGCCGTGAGCGTCGCCGCTCCGCGCTTGTCACCGATCAAGTCGAGCACAGGCACACTCGCCCACAGCCCGAGCGGCAGATCACTGAGTGCCGGATGCAGCGCATGGCCGAGCCACCGACCGTGCAGCACATCCATGAGATTCCGGCGTCGCGTCACCGGCTCGAGCGCTTTGATGAGGACCTCACTCAGGCTCTCCAGGCCGGGGATCTCCTCAATGGCCGATACAATCTGCGTATACGGGGGCTGGGTGCGTTCCTGTTGCTTCATCACTCCGACAACACTCGAACTTCTCGGTTTTGAGCTCGCATGGCGTCGCACAAGCCTACCTTCCGTGTACCACTTGAGCGCCGACCTGGCGGCCACCGAGACAGCTTGCCGGCTTACAGATCCTGCTGATAGGATGCCTATCATCAAATGTGACTAGACAGTCATCAGAGAGGATCGGGAAATGCCCGTCAAAGCGTGGTCGCCACAACGACAGCGGCAGTACGAACACATCGCAGTACGAACACATCAAGAGGGCCTGCGGTCACACACGGGCGCCGGTGGCAGGACATACGATCAGCTTCGGAACGAGCCGAGTGAGCGCAACATCAAGGGCCGTTCGCGAATGACGAAGGCGCAGCTGGAGCGAGCGCTCGAGCGCTGAACCGAACGCGCTTCCCACTGACGGGGATCGGTCGTGGCTTCGCCGTGCGACACTCGGCCGGATGAACGCACGGGTCCGGCTGGCGGTATGCGTGGCGCTCGGGATCATCGGCTTTGGGATCGCGCTCCCCTTGTCCGAGTGGCAGGTTGCGATCCTCGTGGGGTGGGACGTGACCTCCGCGGCATTCATCGCCATCGTCTATTTCGGAATTCGCGGCAAGGACAGCGCAGCGACCAAGCGGGCGGCGATGACGGAGGACGATTCACGGACTGCGGCTGAGGCAATTCTCGTCGGCGCGAACATCGCGAGCCTTGTGAGTGTTGCCTTTGCGCTGATCGCGGCCGGCTCATCCCACGGCTTCGTCAAGTCCGCCATCACCACACTGGTCGTTGCGAGCGTTGTGCTTTCGTGGGCCGCCGTTCATGTCGTATTCATGCTGCGCTATGCACGGCTCTACTACAGCGCGGATGGGGGCATCGACTTCCACGCTGACTCGCTGCCCGATTTCCGGGACTTCCTCTACGTCGCGCTCACCATCGGGATGACCTTCCAGGTCTCCGACACTGACCTCAACGCGAAATCGATTCGCATGACGGCGATTCGTCACGCGCTGCTCTCCTACCTGTTCGGAGTCGTGGTCGTCTCAACGACGATCAACGTCGTCGCCACTCTGCTCACCAAGTAAGCGGGACGTCGATTCTCTCGCTCACCTGAACGCCGGGCGGGGAGCTGCTGCCACCTGTCGCGCTGTGGTGCTGGCTCCATCGACGCAGGCCACGGCCGCTCATAACGTGCTGCGCATGGCAACTTCCCTCGCGACCACGCATCAGGCCAGTCCCGAGACCGCCGCCGCTCGAACCTCGCCGGGCGATCCGTCTCCGCCGACTCGGACGCCACGAACCCAGGAAGCCGAACGCCACCAGGCCGTCGTCGTCGGTGCGGGCTCAGCGGGTCTCGCCGCCGCAGTTGCATTGCAGCGACGGGGCTTCGAGACGATCGTCATCGAGCAGGCCGGCGCCGTCGGAGCGAGGTGGCGGTCGAGGTATCCGGAGCTGCGGCTCAACTCCTGGCGCCTGATGTCGAAGCTCCAGGGCCGGGGCATGCCGCGTCGGTGCGGACGCTATCCGAGTCGAGACGACGTCATCGCGTACCTGGAGTCGTTCGCACGGCGACATGGCGTCATCACTCGGTTCCGAACCCACCTGGTCGCCGTGGAGCGGGACAGCGACCTCTGGCGGCTCGAAACCTCATCCGGGTCGATCCGGTGCCGAATATCGCTGGGCGCGAGGTTCTCGGCATCCCGGGCCAGCCGATCCTCGTGTACCTCGCTGATCGCATCCCGTCTGCGATTGCCGACGCGCTCTTTCACATCGTCCAGCGTCTGACGTTCGGCGATCTCAGCCGGTATGGAATTCCTCGGCCCCGGATCGGCGTCTACGCCAACCATCGACTCCACGGCCGCAGCCCGGCGATTGACGACGGGTTCATCATCGCGCTCAAGCGGGGGGCGGCACGCGCGGTTGGGCCGGTGGAGCGGTTCGATGGCGGCGACGTGGTTCTGGTCGGTGGCGAACGCATCCAACCCGACTCGGTGATCTGTGCGACGGGGTATCGGCGCGGGCTCGAGGCAGTCGTCGGTCACCTTGGAGTGCTCGGCGATGACGGCGTACCCGTCCATCACTCTGGTGCCCGTGATCACCCGAGCGCTCCGCGGTTGTACTTCTGCGGTATGTGGGCACCGTTCAGCGGTCAGGTTCGGCTCGGGCCCATCCATGCACGGCGGATCGCCCGAGCCGCAGCCGTCGACCGGAGGATGCGATACCGCGTGCACTCGGGCGTTTGACGCCGGCCACGATGCGCCGGCAATAGTCGGCTCCGGGTGGCCGGCAGTATGATCGAACGAATGTTCGAGTGGCTCGCCCACCTGACCGATGCCCAGCGGACGGCTGTCACACACGATGGCGGCCCGCTCAGGATCCTCGCGGGCGCCGGCACCGGCAAGACCACGACGCTTTCCGCCCGGGTCGCGTGGCTGCTGGCGACCGGGGCACCACCAGAACGGCTTCTACTGCTCACCTTCACCCGTCGCGCCGCTCGCCAGATGCTCGCTCGAACCTCGTCGCTGATGGCGACGGCCGGTCTCAATCGGGGCTCCGGTTCACCCGCGGCCCGGGTCACCGGTGGCACCTTCCACGCCATCGCGCACCGGACGCTCCGCCGCTACGCCGCCACGCTGGGGCTTCCGGAGGGGTTCTCGGTGCTGGACGCCGCCGACGCCGCGGATGTCATCGACATGGTCCGCGACGAGCAGGGTCATGCCGCATCGACACGCCGGCGATTTCCACGAAAGGCGCTGCTCGTCAATATCTACTCGTCCGCGGTCAATACCGGCCGGCCTCTGTCGTCTGTCGTCCCCGAGATTGCGCCGTGGGCTGAGGATTGCATCGATGCGATAGCGGCGATCTGCCGAGGCTATGTGCGCCGCAAGCGGTCTGCGGGACTCGTGGACCTCGATGACCTTCTGCTGTTCTGGCGGGCGGCGGCGCAGGACGACCGTCTCGGGGCTCGTCTCGCCGGGTCGCTCGATCACGTGCTGGTCGACGAGTACCAGGACGTGAACAAGCTCCAGGTCGACATTCTGAAAGGACTACGCGAGGGGGATCACCGGATCACCGTGGTTGGTGACGACGCGCAGGCGCTGTATTCGTTCCGTGCTGCCGAACCGCGACACATCCTCGAGTTCGATCGCGTCTTTCCACGGTCAACCACCGTCGTCCTGGAAACGAACTACCGCTCGAGCCAGGTGATTCTCGACGTGGCAAATGCCGTCGGGGCCGATGCCACAGTCGGGTTCTCCGCGGTGTTGCAGGCCGCTCGGACGAGTCCGGGCGCGGTTCCTCAGCTCGTCCGGTGCGCAGACGAGGACACGCAGACGGACGCGGTCTGCGACCGCATCCTGGAGCATCGCGAAGCCGGCGTGGCGCTCCGCGAGCAGGCGGTGCTGGTTCGAGCCGCGCACCACTCGGCGCTCCTCGAACTCGAGCTGGGAGCACGGCGGATTCCCTACGTCAAGTACGGTGGGTTGCGTTTCATCGAGGCCGCGCACGTCAAGGACATGCTCGCGGCATTCCGTCTCGCGGATAACCCGGGTGACGTGGTTGCCTGGTTCCGTCTGTTGCAGATGCTCGCCGGTGTTGGTCCTGCAACGGCGCATCGCGTTGTGGCGGCACTCGGGTTGCTCGCCTCCGAGGACGCCCCGCCGGACATGGACGTGCTCGCGTCGTGGTCTCGCGCGTCAGCGCACCTTCCCGAGAGCGCGATGCCGGCGGCCGGGGTTCTCGTCGCTGCGCTGGCGCCACTGTCTGGCGAAGCCATCGCCACCCACGCGGAGCGCATTCGCGTCGCGGTCGCACCGCTCGTCGAGGCGGTGTATCCGGACGCATCTTCGAGGCTCGCCGACCTAGACACCCTGGTCGCCGCCAGCACAAAGGTTGCGCGTCTTTCCGACGTTGCGGCGGAACACGTCCTCGAGCCACCGAGCTCGACCGGCAATCTCGCGGGGCCGCCGGTGATCGATGAGGACTGGCTCGTCATCTCAACGGTGCACTCCTCCAAGGGGCTCGAGTGGGACGTCGTCCACGTTCTCCACGTCACCGACGGAAACATCCCCTCGGATATGGCGCTGGGTTCAGCTGACGGTCTCGAGGAGGAGCGGCGCGTTTTCTACGTCGCCCTGACCCGCGCCCGTCATGCGCTGCACCTGTACGTGCCTGAGCGCTACCACCATCACCCCAAGGCGAGCGATGACCGCCATGGCTGGGCCCAACCGTCCCGATTCCTCTCGGAGCGGGTTCGTGCCCGATGCGAGCAGGTGACCGAGCGCAGACGCGGGCGGGACTCGGTCGACGCGATGCCCTCGGTCGACGCCACCGAGCGGGTCGGCGTGGCTCTGGAAGGGTTGTGGTCCTGACGGAGTGGCTATCGCGCATGCTGACCCCGCGAGAAGCGGCCTATGCTGAGCGGAAGATGAGCAACCAGCAGCACGACGTGAAGCCAGAGGACGAGGCCACCAAGGAGCAAGATCAGGCGGACGACCGGCGGCGCAAGGATCAGTCCGAGAAGGTCGAGCGTGACCGCGCCGATGAGGCAGGACGTCGCTCCCGCGAAGGCACATGAGGCGCCGCTGATCAGCTGCGAGCGCGGACATACCGGATCCGTGGATCCACCATCGCGTACACGAGGTCGGTGATCAGTGACCCGAGCACGGTCAGCACACCTCCGATGAGGATGGCACCGAGCATCGTGTAGAAGTCGCTGTGCAGCGCTGCGCTCCAGAGGGTGGTCCCCAGCCCCGGATACCCAAAGAGCACCTCGACGACGAGCTGGGCACCGAAGATCTGGGGAAGGCGCGTGCCCAGGAGGGTGATGATCGGCAGCGAAGCGTTGGGGAGCGCGTGGCGCAGGCTGACTCGAGAATGGGACGCGCCCTTGGCTCGCGCCGTTGTGATGTAGTCCTTGCTCAGTTCCTCGATCGTCGCCGCTCGGAGGTAGCGGCTGAACAGCGCGACCGTTCCCGTTGACAAGGTCAGGGTGGGAAGAATCAGCCCCGCCGGGTCCGCGAGGACATCGCCCGTGTTCCAGTCGATCGTGTTCAGATTGAGCCAGTTCAGATCCGTTGCAAGAATCAGAATGAGCCACGTGCCCAGCAGGTACGTCGGGATCGAGTACAGCGTCATCGAGAGGATGTTGGAGAGAAGCGCTCCACGCCGGCGTCGCCGTGCCGCCTCGTAGAGGGCGATCGGCACGGTCACAGCGACGACGAGCAGCGTGGACAGTCCCGTCAGGATCAGCGAGTTGATCGTGGGCCCCCGAACCAGCGACTGGAGATCGAGGTCGACCGCGACCCCCTCGATGGGGTCGATCTGGTCGGCGAACCCCGGCGGCGTGAAGGCGATCCTCCCGTGGAGAAGATTCGCGAGGAAGTCGATGTATTGGACCGGGATCGGCTTGTCGAAACCGTTCTGATGGTCGTAGATGGCCCACTGGACCGGGCCGGAGCGCGGTCCCAGCATGATCCTTCCCGGGTCGCCGGGCATCAGACGCTCGAGGAAGAACACCACCGTCGCCACGCCGACGACGACGAGCGCCGCCTGGAACACCCGGCTGACGAGGTATCTGAGCACCGCACGTACTCTTTCAGGTTGCGGAAGGCGGAGTGCTTTCTGGTTGAGGCGCGCTGGAGGGCGGTGCTGAGCGGGCGAGCAGCAGGGATCCGACCGTCGCGGGAACGAGTGTCAGGCAGCCTGCGGCGACCAGCGCCGCGGCCTCGGCCGGACCGAGCAGGCCAGTGCTCAGGCCGAGGCTGGCTGCTGCTGCAGGCATGCCCAGCTGCGCCGACGCGGCAAGACCGGTTGCGACGTGTCGCTCATGACCGGCCACACGCGCTGCGATCACGTGCGTGATCACGGTCCCGACTGCGAGGCCGATCGCAAGGACCATGCTCGACGCTGAGGTCACCAGCGCGCGTAGGTTGAGCTCCGCGCCCAGCAGCAGGAAGAACAGCGGAACGAAGAAGCCGTTGGCAACTCCCGAAAACTGCAGTGCAAGACGATCCGACTCTCGAAGCCGCACCAGGATCATCCCGGCGATGAAGCCCGCGACGAGGGTGCTCGCGCCCGTCTGCTGAGCGATCGCCGAGAGGCCGAACAGGAGCACGAGCGAGATGCGCACCTGCCATGACCACCCACGCCGGAGCGACTCGGCGTGCATCTGCTCAACGAAGGCGTAGCGGCGAGCCCGCTGTGCTGCAACGAGGACAAGTACGCCGGCGGCGATGATCGCCACGTCGCCGCCGATCGCCTCCAGCGGGTTGCCCGCCTTCGCAAGGGTGAGCGGCATGATCACCACGGTCAGCGAGTCGGCGAGGGCGACCCAGGCGATGAGAAATGCCACGTTCGGACCGGCGAGTCTGCGCTCCTCGAGGATCGGGAATGCGATCGCCGCCGAGCTGCCGGTGATGAGTACCGCAATGAGCTCAGGGTGGCCGACGCCGAGCGCGTGGTCGAGCAGAAGTCCGATCGGTACGGCGGTGACCGCGACGACGCCGAGCGCGAGCAGACCGCGTAAGAACCCCTGCCGGATGGCCGGCGAACCGATGTCGACGTGTGTCCCCGCGCCGAACATCAGCATCGCGAAGCCGATGGCGCTGAACGCGGGAAACGGCTGAGCCACGGAGTTGACCACTCCGAACCCCGTGTGACCGAGCACGACACCCGCGAGGAGCTCGCCGATCACGACCGGGATCAGGGCGCGCCTGCCGAACGCAAGCAGCGGGCCTGCAAGGCCGGCAAGCACGAGAATGGTCAGCTGCGCGAACATCGCGAGATCATGGCCCCAAATTCGCGGCTCGTGTCCATCGTCGCGGCGACCCGGAGCTACGAGGCGTGGGTGGGCCGGCAGATTCCATTGGTGAGGTCGGACCTCGCCTACAAGCACGAGCAGATGGCGCTCGCACCGTTCCCGTTCCTCCGAGCCACCTTCTATCGATGGGTCCAGGTGTGGGCATCGACATGTCCGGAGCTTGCGAGCGCACCGAAGGTGCTGGCCGTGGGCGACCTGCACACCGAGAACTTCGGAACATGGCGCGACACCGAGGGTCGTCTGATCTGGGGCATCAATGATTTCGACGAAGCGTTTCCCATGGCCTACGCAAATGATCTGGTGCGCCTGGCGACATCCGCGCGGCTCTCGATCGCCGCGGGAACCCTGGTCCTGACGCCTCGCGCGGCCTGCAACGCGATCCTCGAAGGCTACCGCTCGTCGATGCGGGGTGGCGGCCGGCCGTTCGTCCTGGCCGAGCACCACCACGTGCTCCGACGCGATGCCGAGTCGGAATTGCGAGACCCCGTGCACTTCTGGATGGCGATGGTCGATCTCCCACGCGCGCGCCGCCCGGTGCCCGCGGCTGTCTCGCTCCTCCGCCGCCAGTTTCGCCGTGGAGAGGAGCCTCGCTACGTCACCCGGCGCGTGGGACTCGGGAGCCTCGGGCACCCGCGCATCGTTGCGTTCGCCGAGCACTCCGGCGGTTGGATCGCGCGAGAGGTCAAGGAGCTTGTGGCCTCGGCCGTCGCCTGGAGCGAGGGGCGCTCCGGGTCGGTGGCGATCCACTATCCGACCATCGTCCGGCGTGCAGTGCGATGTGCCGATCCATTCCTGGAAGTTCGCGGACGCTGGGTGCTGCGCCGCCTCGCCCCCGACTGCAGCCGGATCGAATTCACGGTTGCCCGCCTTGCCGCCGAGCAGACCGACTTGCTCTACTCGATGGGTGCCGAGACCGCCAACGTGCACATCGGCTCTGGATCGCGGCGGATCGGCGCGGTGAGTGCTGACCTCGCGAAACGGTCGCCCGACTGGCTCAAGGTCGCGTCGCGTGCGATGGAGCGGGCGACGCTGAAGGATCACCTCGAATGGAGGCGAGCGCAGCGCGTCTGACGGTCAGACTCTCAGCAGAGCGACCAGCGACCGTCCTGCCACGGTCACCTCTTCACCGGCATGGTGGTGGCGCGTCGAGGGTGTGATGTCGCGTTCCGCGGTGTCGGCAAAGACGGACCACAGGTCGCCCCATCCACTCGGGATGACCCACCGCACCGGCGCATCCCCCGCGTGGAGCAACACCATGAGCGTGCCGCCGCGAATGCGCCGGCCGCGTGGATCGCGGTCTGGAATCTCATCACCATTGAGGATCATGCCGAGTGATCGCTGCCCTTCATCGAACCACTCGTTGTCGCCGACCTCACGTCCAGATGGCAGGAACCATGCGATGTCCTTGCGACCGGATCCGTGCACGGCCTGTCCTGAGAAGAAGTTTCGCCTGCGCAACACGGGGTCGCTGCGTCGCAGCGCGACGATCCGCGCGACGAATGCGAGCATGGGCTCGTCGATGTGCTCCCAGTCGATCCAGGAGACCTCGTTGTCCTGACAGTACGCATTGTTGTTGCCGTGCTGGGTGCGTCCGATCTCGTCGCCGCCGAGGAGCATCGGGCATCCCTCGGACAGCAGGACCGTCGCGATGAGGTTGCGACGCTGGCGCGCACGCAGCTCGAGAATCGCGGGGTCGTCGGAATCACCCTCGACACCGCAGTTCCAGGAGCGGTTGTCGTCATTGCCGTCCTTGTTGTTCTCGCCGTTCGCCAGGTTGTGTTTCTGGTCGTATGAGACGAGGTCCGTCAGCGTGAAACCGTCGTGCGCGGTCACAAAGTTGACGCTGGCTGATGGTTGACGGCCGTCACCCTGGTACAGGTCGCTTGACCCTGTGAGGCGGTACGCGAGGTCTCGGATCCCGGTGGCGCCGCGCCAGAAATCGCGCACGGTGTCGCGGAATGCGCCGTTCCATTCCGCCCAGCGAACCGGGAAGTTGCCGACCTGGTAGCCACCGGCACCCACGTCCCACGGCTCTGCAACGAGCTTGACTCGCGACAGGACGGGGTCCTGGTGGATGATGTCGAAGAATGCCGAGAGACGGTCGACGTCGTAGAACTGGCGCGCGAGCGCGGAGGCGAGATCGAAACGGAACCCGTCCACGTGCATCTCGATGACCCAGTACCGAAGGCTGTCCATGATGAGTTGCAGGGTGTGGGGGTTGCGGACGTTGAGACTGTTCCCCGTCCCGGTGACATCGAAATAGAAGCGAGGGTCCTCGTCGTTGAGCCGGTAGTACGACGCGTTGTCGATGCCGCGAAAGCTCAGTGTCGGCCCCAGGTGATCGCCCTCGCCCGTGTGGTTGTACACCACGTCGAGAATGACCTCGAGACCCGCGGCGTGGAGGGCACGCACCATCGCCTTGAATTCCCGAACCTGTTCCCCGCTGGTCCCCGACGACGAATAGCGACCCTCGGGCGCAAAGTAGCCGATCGAGTCGTAGCCCCAGTAGTTCACGAGGTCCCGTTCCACAAGTTGCGCCGAGTCAAAGATGTGATGCACGGGCATCAACTCAACCGCGGTGACACCGAGACGCGTGAGATGCTCGATCGCCGCCGGATGGGCGAGGCCCGCGTAGGTGCCGCGGAGGGTTTCGGGGATGTCCGGGTGGCGCCTGGTGAATCCCTTGACGTGCAACTCGTAGATGATCGTGTCCGACCATGGCGTGCTCGGACGGCGGTCATCGCCCCACGGAAAGGACTGATCGACGATGACGCAGCGGGGCATCGCCGGCGCGGAGTCGACACCGCTGATGCGCATGTCGTCACTGCCGAGTCGATACCCAAACAGCGAGCGTCCATGGCGGAAGCGGCCCGCGATGGCGCGAGCGTATGGATCGAGCAGCAGCTTTGCCGGGTTGTGGCGGAGCCCTTCGTGCGGCGCGTAGCGACCATGGACGCGATAGCCGTAGCGCTGGCCGGGACCGATGTTGGCGATGTAGCCGTGCCAGACAAGGTCGGTACGTTCAATGAGTGGGTGTGTCGCCAGCTCGACCCCACGCTCGTCGAAGAGCACCAGGTCGACCGCCTCGGCGCTCTCCGAGAAGATCGCGAAATTGGTGCCGGACCCGTCCCATGTTGCGCCGAGTGGCGCGTCGGTACCCGGCCACGCGGCACGGCCGTCAGGCGCGCGTCCGGCGGCGGAAGGCTCTGGAACTGTCATGGCTCCACTCAGGTCGCTGATCTTGGGTCCCCGACGTGACCGGCACCGTACGGAGCGGGGGCCAGCCCGCGTGGGGAGTCCAGAGAGAGTACGTGGATGCAACAGGCACCCGCCGCAGTGTCAGCGCCGAGCGGTTGCGGGCGGTGGAGGAATGCATCCGCCCGGTTGAGGGTGTCGACACGGCGCCTGCGTTCGTCCGGCCGGGCGCGCCGCTGCCACACGGGGTGCGCACCGTCGAGCTCGAGGACGGCGGTGAGCTGACCGGCGGCGCGGTGCTCGATCGCGACGCCCCCTATGGATATCACCGTCTCGTCATGCAGGACGGACGTCGCCTGGCGATGGTGACAAGTCCAGGGCGGTGCGCACTTCCCGACGCGCTCCGGGGATGGGGCTGGGCGGCGCAGCTGTACGCCGTGCGCTCCCGGCAGGGGTGGGGGGTCGGCGATCTCGGCGATCTTCGCGCGCTCGGGACGTGGTCTCGGAAGCTCGGAGCGGCGATGCTCCTGGTCAACCCGTTGCACGCCGTGCGGCCCGGCTTGCCTCAGGAATCGAGCCCCTACTTCCCGTCGAGCCGCCTCTATCGCAACCCGCTGTACCTGCGGATTCAGGACATCCCGGCGGCGCGCGAAGATCAGGTGGTTCAGGAGGTGATGCGGGATGCCGAGCGCCTGCGGGACGCGCCGATCATCGATCGCAACGCGATCGTCCCGTTGAAGCTGCGCGCGCTGGAGTCATTGTGGTCGCGCTTCCCGGCTGACCCCGACTTCGAAGCCTACGTCGCTCGCGAAGGGTCGCTGCTCGAGCGCTACGCCTGCTTTTGCGTACTCGCCGAGCGGCATGCCGGCTCGTGGACCTCGTGGCCCGCGCGGTATCAACGCCCTGACGGACACGCGTTGCGCGAGCTCGTCAGGCGAGAGCGCTCTCGGATTGATTTTCACCGCTGGCTTCAGTGGCTGCTAGACGCGCAGCTCGCGCGGGCCGGCGCGGCGCTGCCGCTGGTCCACGACCTGGCCGTCGGCTTCGCACCGGATGGCGCCGATGCCTGGCTGTGGCAGGACGTCGTCGCTTCCGATGCGCGGATCGGGGCGCCACCCGACGACTTCAATCCAGCCGGACAGGACTGGGGAGTTCCGCCCTTCGACCCGGCGCGCCTGCGAGCAGCCGGCTATGCGCCGCTGATCGCGACGATGCGGCGGATGATGGCGGCCGGCCTCGCATTGCGCATCGACCATGTCATGGGGCTGTTCCGCCTCTGGTGGGTGCCGCTTGGCGCCGACAGCCCAGGAGCCGGCGCCTACGTTCGGTACCCGGCGAGCGAGTTGCTCGACATCCTCGCGCTGGAGAGCGTCCGGACGGGCTGCGGAGTTGTCGGTGAGGACCTTGGCACCGTTGAATCCGGCGTCCGCTCAGAGTTGCGCCGGCGGGGCCTGCTCTCCTATCGGCTGGCATGGTTTGAGGCGAGGCCACCGGAGCGATACCCGGCGCAGGCGCTGGCGGCCCTCACGACCCACGACCTGCCGACCGCAGCCGGCGTCTGGACCGGAGCGGATCTCGCGGAGATGGAAGCCACGGGACGCCCGGTGAGTCGTCAAGCCGAGCTCGGGGTGCGTCGCAAGCTCAAGCGTCTTGCCGGTGTAAGCGATGACGCCCCCGCGTCGCTGGTTGTGGAGCGCGCCTACGCGGCCCTCGGTCGCGCCCCGAGCAGGCTGGTCGTTGCCACGCTCGAGGACGCCGGCCTGGCGGAGCGCCGTCCCAATCTCCCGGGCGACCTCGCACGGCCCAACTGGTCGATCCCGCTTCCGCGAACCCTCGAGCAACTACGGCGAGATCCGCTCCCCCGGCGCATTGCCGCAGGTCTCAACGGCCGAAACAACTTCCGGCGTCAGGCCTGAGAGCCGATCTTTCCCGGCGCAACGGACGCAGCGGCATCTCGGGCCGCGGTCACCGCCTTCATCGGGTCGTCGCCGATCAGGGCAACCCCGGCGGTGAGCGTCATGTCGAGGGCCAGGCGTCGCATCTGCGCCAGGACCCGCTCGGCGAGTGCGTTGCCTGAGGCGATGCCACCCTCGAGAACAAGGACAAGCGCGGCGCCGTCGTCGAGCACGCACACCGGCTCATCGGCGCGTGAGTACGCCATCACAAGTGATGCGTAGCCGCCTCGCGCCGCCTGGGGAATCGATGGATCCACGACGAACGCACAGCACGCTGCGTCGGAGGCGGCCTGAGTCGCCTTGTCTGTGAATTCATCGAGCGTCACCTGCCATGGCAGGAGGGACAGGGTGCGAGGCTCAGTCATCGCCGCGATGGTCGCATGCGGGCGACGCCGGCGGTCACGCCCCGACCAGGAAGATGTGCTCGAGTCGCGCGAGTGCCGATCGGCGATCTGCGATCGGGCTGCCGCCGTCTGCGCGCCAGCGCAGCAGCACGTCGACAGCGTCGTTGAGGTCGCGCGCACGCAGGGGCTTGTTGAGTGCGCCGATACCGGCCACGGCAGACCGGCGATCACGAATGGCGCCGGTGACGAAGGTGATCGCCACGTCCTCGAAGGCCGCATCGTCGAGGATGGCGCGCGCCAGGCGAATGCCGTGCATGTCCGGGAGAATGCCGTCGATGAGGATCACCCCGATGGGGGCTGCACGGAGCGCCGAAATCGCCTCTTCGCCGGTGCGCGCGCCGATTGCTGCATGCCCACCGCTTTCCAGGGCGTAGATCAGGAATCCCCTGACGGCATCGTCGTCCTCGACAACGAGCACGGAAGGAAGACCGTTTTCGACCATCGCGGCTGGATCATAACCGGCACCCTCGGCGCGTATGCGCTGTCAGCGCACACCTTTCATCGACCCGTCACCGCCTGCGACCGCCGGTGCGCACAGTCATTGGTGTTGTGGTGGCAGCCGCAGGTGTCCATGGTCTCGAGCAGCAGCAGGTCACCAGCCGGGTAATGCAGGACCGGCACCCCGTCGGCCGAGGTGCCGTTCGCAACCCGGGCGGACTTGACGTACACGGCGCGGCCGTCCCGCATCACCCACGGGAGCATGTTCGGCGCGCCCGCTCGGACCATCCGCTCGGCCTCGTCGGCGGACCCCGCCTCGTCGAGGGACCGGTGCCCGATCGAGGAGCGGTACGACGACGCCGTCATGTCCACGTCGATCCCGGGCGCATCGGTGAGCAGGCGATCGACCGCCTCAGGCAGCAGGGGCATCCCCGCTTCAACGAGCCGCCGGGTGAGCGTCCCTGCCGTGTCGGCGGGCAGGATCGGAACGCTTGCCTGCGCGAAGATCGGCCCCGAATCGACCTTCGGCGCAGCCTTGTGCATGGAGATGCCCGTGACCTGCACTCCGTCGGCGATTGCCCAATACACCGGCTCGGGACCGCGGTACGCCGGAAGCAGGCTCGGATGCACGTTGAGCCAGCCATGTTTGGGGATTGCGAGCGCCCTCGGTCCCACGATCTGGTCGAAGCTCGCCATCACCACCGCATCGAGGCCGAGCTCTTCCAGCTCGAATCGTGAATGCTCGTCGTTGATGCGCCATGCGCGGATGAGCGGAACGCCGAGATGGTCGGCGATCCGGCTCAGCGCGTTGTCGCCGAGGATTGCCGGATGCGCCCCCGGCGACGTGATGATGCCCACGAGCTGGTAGTCGAGCTGGAGCAGTCGGAGCAGGAACGCGAGGCTGAAGTCCGATGGGAACCCGGCGAATGCCAGTCTCGGGCCGCTACCGGGACTGATCGTCTCGGGCGGAGGCGGCAGGTCGCGATCGGGGATGAACGTGAAGACCTCCCGCGCCCAGAGCTCGCGCCGAACCATGTCGAGATATGCGGAGGAGGTGGCCACGTCACCTGATCCTAACGATGCGCGCGCATGGACTCACCAACCCCTCATGGACGAGAGTGCCGAGGACCACGGCGATGTCGCCGGACGAGCGCCCGGCGGCCGCGGGACCCGTTCGCGCGTGCAACTCCTCGATGGTCGTGGGCGGGGAATCGGCGAGCATCGCTCGGAGGACCGCACCGCGGAGTTCTCGGGTGCTGCCGCGGTACCGGGGTGACCGGCGCTTCCGCGCGGGTGGTGAGCCGGCAAGGCGGCTCCGCGCCGCGCAGGTCGTGGCGAGCGGGCATCCGTGGCAGAGCGGCTGAGCCCGGCAGTGCAGCGCCCCCGCATCGAAGAGCGCATAGGTGAAGTCACGCCGGCTCATGCCCCGGGGCCGGCCGGCGGCGAGACGCTCCTCGATGAACTGTTGACGCGCCTCATCGGGCTCGGTGCCAAGTGCTGCCCTGGCCGTCACCCGGGCGATGTTGACGTCCTGAGGAGGAACGCTCGAGGCTCCGAACGCGAGGACTCGCAGCGCCCGCGCGGTGTAGGGGCCGACTCCCGGGAGCGATCGCAGCCCTGCCTCGGTATCGGGCCACCCGGAGGCGGCGACGAGGCCGGCGGTGTCGTGGAGCGCTCGAGCCCGGCGCGGGTAGCCGAGCCCCTGCCATTCACGGAGGATGGCCGAGAGTGGGGCCGAAGCGCACGCCTCTGGCGTCGGCCAGCGGGCGAGGAATGCTTCCCACCGGGGCACGACGCGCGCGACCTGTGTCTGCTGGAGCATCACCTCGCTGACCAGGATCGCCCAGGGCTCAGCGGTTCCGCGCCACGGCAGGTCATGCCGCCCGTGCACCTCATACCAGCGCGCGAGCCCGCGAGTCCACACGCCGCGCAGTGTGTCAGAGTGCGGCCGCGTATCAGCACAGGGCGCGCGACAGGCGCGCCGTTGTCAGAACTCGCGCTGCGAGGTCTCGAGGAGAGCAGGCGCATGGCACGACACACGATCACATTGATCCCCGGTGACGGGGTGGGCCCCGAGGTGAGTGAGGCTGCGCGACGTGTCATCGACGCAACGGATGTCGATATCGACTGGGAGGTTCACGACGCGGGACTCGCTGTCGTGGAGGAGTACGGTGATCCGTTGCCTCCCCATGTGCTCGAATCGATCCGTCGCAACAAGGTCGCCATCAAGGGGCCGCTGACCACACCCATCGGCACCGGGATCAGGTCCGTCAACGTGGCGCTGCGGCGCGAGCTCGATCTCTACACGTTATTGCGGCCGTGCAAGTCGTATCCGGGCGTGCGCAGCCGGTACGACGACGTCGACCTCGTCGTGGTTCGAGAGAACACCGAGGACCTCTACGCCGGTATCGAATTCGCCGAGGGCGATCCAGGGACCCTCGAGCTGATCGACGACATCGAGCGGCTTGGCGGTCGCAGGATTCGTTCCGATAGCGGCATCAGCATCAAGCCGCTCTCCATCTTCGGCACGCAGCGCGTGTTCCGCTTTGGCTTCCAGTGGGCTCAGGACAACGGGCGCCACAAGGTGACGGCCGTGCACAAGGCAAACATCATGAAATACACCGATGGGCTCTGGCTGCGAATCGCCGGGGAGGTGAGCAAGGAGTTTCCGCAGATCGAGTTCGAGGATCGCATCGTCGACAACATGGCGATGCAGCTGGTCCAGAAGCCCGAGCTGTACGACGTGATGGTGATGCCGAATCTCTATGGCGACATTCTCAGCGACCTGTGCGCCGGGCTGACCGGCGGCCTCGGTCTTGCACCCGGAGCGAATATCGGCGACGACGTCGCGCTGTTCGAGGCGACCCACGGCAGCGCACCCAAATACGCCGGACAGAACAAGGCGAACCCGATGGCGATGATGCTCAGCGGCGTCCTCATGCTGCGGCATATCGGTGAGACCGTGGCGGGTGACCGGCTGGAGCAGGCGATTGCGCGCGTGATCGCCGAAGGTCGCAGCGTCACCTATGACATGAAGCCCGAACGCGACGATCCAACCGCCGTGGGCACGTCGCAGGTTGCCGACGCGGTGATTGAGGCGTTGGGGGTGCCATCCCCCGGCCCGACACCGTCGGGTGGATCATCGACTGCCTGAATGATGGCGAGCCGATCGGGACCACCGGATTGCATCAGATCAAATCACCGGAATCCGCCTCGTCGACCTCGAGATCATCCCGCTCTTCCGGGACCAGCCGCTCTCCACGCCGGGAGCGGCCGAGGCGACCCCACATAGCCGGTCGAGATCTGACAAATCAGTGAAGGCGGGGCAAATCGCGAATTCGGGCTGATACTGCAGGGTGCCTTGAGCACTGCGACCCTTGTGCTGTCGTGGGCTTTGGGGGGCGCCTGCATCGTCCTGGGCGCACTCACCGTCGAAGGGTGGTTGCGTCAGCGCGATCGCACGCGCGCATTTCTCGCGCTCTCGATCGTGCTGTTGTGCGGGTGCGGCGTTGCGCTCGCCGCCACCGTGCTGACCCGCGACCGCGCGATCTGGACCAGCGACCTGTCGCTCACCCTCTTTCTCGCCTCAGGCTGGGCGTTCTTTGGCTTCCGTGCCGCGATGACGCGCCTGCCCGCGTTGGTGAGTGTCGGGCTGAGCGCTGCGGTGGTCGCGACGATGGTTGCGGTCTGCGTCACAGGGGTTTCCCTCACCGGAGGCCCGACCACCACAAAGCATCTGATCGTCGTCGGTTTCGCGGTCGTCTGGCTCGGTTGCGTGGTGGAGCCTGCCTTCAGGCTGTGGGGGATCTCGTCGGCGATGCCCCGCGTGCAGCGCGCCCGGCTGCGCTCGATCACCCTCGCCTACGGGGGTGTCGTCGTCGCCCTGGTGCTCTCCGTTGGTGCTGATGTCATGTTCGGCAGCGACCGTCCCGAAATCACTGTCGCCCTCCCGGGGCTCGCTGTCTTGCCGTTCTTCTACGTCGGCTTCGAGCCTCCGCGCTGGCTGCGCGGATTCTGGCGACAGCGGGAGGAGGGACATTTCCGCGAGGCGTTCACCGACCTGGTCCTGTACTCTCCCGACCGACAACGGCTGGCAGAGCGCGCGGTTGAATGGGCAGCACGCCTGGTTGGCGCCGACGGCGCGGTGATCGCCACCGACGACGGTGAGGTGCTTGCGGTGCACGGGCTCGACCGAGCCGCCGGGTGGAGACTTGTGTCCGACATGAACCAGACCAGTGGAACCCGTCTCAGCTCCCATCCGACCACGTCGCGCGGTGTCATCAGAGTCGTGCTGGAAGCCCAGCTCAGCCGCGGCGTCATGGCGGTCACGTCTGGACCGCTCACGCCGCTATTTGGGGACGACGAGGCGGTCCGCCTGGCCCAGTACGGGACCGCGCTCGCTCCTGCGCTCGACCGCATGCTGCTCGTCGAGCGGATGCGGCGCAATTCACAACTCCTCGACCTCGCCTATGACGCCGTCACCACCTGGAATGTGCGCACGCAGCTGATCACCTTCTGGAACAAAGGAGCAGAGGAGCTGTACGGGTGGGGCACCGACGAAGCGATCGGTCGTGAGGCCGGCGAGCTGTTGCGTTCTGAGCTGCCCGAAAGCCGTGACACGATTCTGGCCATGCTCCGAGCCGTCGGTCGCTGGGAGGGCGAGGTCATTCAAACCACCAAGTCGGGGAAGCGCATCAATGTCGCGGTCCGCTGGGCACTGCAGAAGGACAGCGTCGGCTGGCCGGAAGCGGTCATTGAGATCGGTCGCGACGTCACCGCCGACAAGATTGCGGCGGCTGAGTTGCGCGAGGCACGCGACGTGGCGGAGCAGGCGTCACAGGCAAAGAGTGAGTACCTCTCGCGAATGAGCCATGAGCTGCGCACGCCGCTCACAGCGATTCTCGGCTACAGCGACCTGCTCGAGATGCGCGAACCGCGCGAGGATCAGACGGAGGCGATCGCGGCAGTGCAGGATGCCAGCGGCCACCTACTCAGCCTGGTGAACGACGTGCTCGACATCGCAAGGATCGAGTCGGGCCGTGAGACATTCTCGCTCGACCCGGTCGCGCTCGAAGCAACGGTGGAGGAGTGCGTCCGGCTCGTTGCTCCCTCAGCCCTCAGCAGACATATCAAGATCACGCGATCGCTGGGCGCCTGCGCGGCGGACTATGTGCTGGCAGATCGGCAGCGGCTCGTGCAGGCGCTCCTGAACCTCCTGTCAAACGCTGTGAAGTACTCGAGGACCGACGCACACATCCACGTCGAGGCGACGCGTGAGCGCACCGACGGCGAACCAGGGTCGAACGGCTCGAAAGGTGACCACATCCGCATTGCCGTGCGCGACACCGGTCCTGGTTTCACGGACGACGAGAAGGCGCGGCTGTTCCAGCCGTTCGAGCGACTTGGCGCGGAGCGAACCACCGTACCTGGCACCGGCCTGGGACTCGCGTTGACACGCAAGCTCGTTCAGGGTATGCACGGAACGATCGGCGTCGACAGCGAGCACGGTGTCGGCAGCACGTTCTGGATCAGGCTCAACCGGTCACCGATTGCGGCATCCAAGCCGAGGGTGCGGCGCAAGCCTCCGGTGGTGACGCCGCTGCTCACGTCGCAACGGACGGTGCTGTACGTCGAGGACAACCTTGCAACCATCGGATTGATGGAGGAGGTGTTCTCGATGCGTCCGAATATTCATCTCCTCACGGCGATGCAGGGGGGCCTCACCCTTGAACTCGCGCGCGAGCATCGGCCGGATCTGATCGTGCTCGACCTGCACCTTCCCGACATCCAGGGCGATGAGGTGCTTGCACAGTTGCGAGCCGATCCACGCACCGCCGCGATCCCGGTCGTGATGTGCAGCGCCGACGCCACCGAGCGCCGCCGCAAGCAGCTGCTTGCGGCGGGTGCTCACGCATACTTGACCAAACCTGTGAAAGTGCAACGGTTCCTGCGCATGCTCGACGAGGTGCTCAGCAGCACTCCGGTCATCCCTGCCTGAGCGTCTCACGGTGCCGCCGGTCTTCCAGGTCCTGAGCGATACCGCAGACGGCGAAGCACTCGCTGCGGAGGTCGCGTATGGGGGCCCGCTGCGATTTCCGGCGATGCCGCGGCCGTATGTCATTGCGAATTTCGTCGCCTCTGTCGACGGCGTCGCGTCGCTCGGACTGACCGACGGAACCGACTCGACGACGTTGAGCGGCAGCTCGCGTGCAGACCGCTACCTGATGGCGCTGCTTCGCGCGGGTGCCGATGCGGTCGTCATCGGCGCCGGCAATCTTCGAGCCACGCCCGGTCATCAGTGGACGCCGGCTGCTGTCGCAGGTGAGGACGCCCCCGCGGTCGCGGAGTTCCGTCTCGAGCGCACGGGGTCGACGCAGCCGCCGGTGCTGGTTGTCGTGTCGGCGAGTGGCGATCTACCCGCGCACGTGGCGCTCGATCATCCCGCCACGGGCGTGGCCGTGATCACGTCGTCTGCTGGAGCTGCGCGGGTTCGAGTCGCGCATCCGCGAGTCACTGTGATCGAAGCGGGCGAAGAGGCGGGGATCAGCGGGGCCGGCGTGGTATCTGCAGTGACGACGGCGCTTGGGCCAGGGCTGCTGCTCTGCGAGGGCGGACCGTCATTGTTCGGCCGCCTGATTGCGGATCGTGCCGTGCACGAGCTGTTCCTGACCGTCTCGCCGCGGGTCGCGGGACGCGACCACGACCAGCCTCGGCCGGGAATCGTCGACGGGTTTGCCGCCGCCCCGAATGCGCTGCTCCGGGCCGCGATCGAATCGGTCCGGCGGTC
>JBIOIZ010000034.1:0-29135 GCA_044450385.1 Candidatus Dormibacteria bacterium | reverse complement strand
GTACACGTCATGTTCCCGAAGGTACCTGCCCACTGCGGCCATCTCGTCGCTGCTCCCATTGAACCGGGTCATCGGCGTGTACGGGTCATGTTGCCGCACAAGATCGAGGATGCCGAAGAGGCCGAGGTTGCGATGCGTCCCGACGCTGGGATGCTTTGCAGCCAGGCGCTCGTGGTGAGCGCGCAGCACGGAGTCCATCGCCGCCGCGCGTTCGACCAACCGATCCTCCTCGTAGACGCCCAGCGTTGCCAGCGACGCGGCAAGGGAAACCGGATGGCTCGAATAGGTGAGCCCGCCATAGAACATCGTCGAATCGAACCTCTCGGCGACGTGGCGGCGCATGGCCACAGCGCCCAGCGGCAGGTACGAGGACGTCAGGCCCTTGGCCATGGTCATCAGGTCTGGGACGGTGTCCCAGTGTTCGATGGCGAACCACCTGCCGGTGCGCCCGAAGCCCGCCATCACCTCGTCGGCCACCATCAGGATGCCGTGGCGGTCGCACAGCTCGCGAACGCCCTGGATGTAGCCGTCGGGTGGAATGAGGATGCCATTGGTGCCGACGATGGTCTCGAGGAATATCGCCGCGATCGTGTGCGGTCCCTCATACATGATCACGTCTTCGAGACCCTGCAGGCTCTCCGCGACAGGGCGCGGCTCGCGCTCACCCCAGCGGTGGGTGTCGGGATACCTGACCACGCCGACCAGCCCCGGCTCGGTCGCCCAGCGGCGTGGATCACCGGTAAGGGTCATGGCACCCATGGTGGCTCCGTGATAAGCGCGGTAACGGGCCAGGATCTTGTAGCGGCCCGTGTACTGACGGGCGATCTTGATCGCGTTCTCGATCGCCTCGGCACCGCCGAGCGTGAAGAACACCTTGTCCATGTCGCCGGGCAGGACAGCTGTCAATCTCTCGCCGAGGCGTGCGCGAATCTCGGTGACGAACGCAGGCTGGACAAACTGCAACCTGGTGGCCTGCTCGACGATGGCGTCGACGACGCGCCGGTCACCATGCCCGATATTCACCGACATCAACTGACTGTTGAAGTCGAGAATGCGCCTTCCCTCCGGCGTGAACAGCCAGACTCCTTCCGCGTGATCGATCGCGATGGGATCGACTGCGCCCTGCACCGACCACGAGAAGAACGTGTGTTCCTTCGAGAGCCGCACAATCTCTTCGCTCGTCATCCGCTGCTGGGCGACCTGAACCGTCATATTTCCTGGCACTCCTTCGCGCGTGATCGGCGTCGCACAGTATGACGGTGCCACGAAGGGACTCCGGCATCCGAATCCGCGCGATCGAGAAGCCGCCATTTCGCAGAATGACGAAGGACCCGGCTCGTCGGAGTCGCCGGTGTTCAACGTCGATGGTCTCTCTGCCTGAGGTCAGCTCCCGACTGGCTCGTCCGATGCGAAGTTGAGCCCGTGCATGTCTTCGATCATTCGGTCGGCGAGCCTCAGAAACCGCCGGGTCCGCCACGCCTGGTCCGGTTCCCCGCCGGTGAGCACGGGAACCGCTGCCTCCTTGATGACCAGCAGCAGCGCCTCGAGATCACGCATCAGGTGCATGACGCGCGTCCACGCGTCTTCGTGTTCGTCCATTTCGCCCATCCCCTTCCGCCATGCCAGCCGGCAGGCATGAACATCATCGCACACTTCGTGGTGCGTTCGGAGCGTTCGATCCTGATCCGAGGGGCCCGGCAGGGCCTTCGGCACTAAAGTCAGGGTCTCGCAGGAACAGAACAGGGAGAGCGATGAAGATCAGCGCACGAAACAAGCTACCGGGTCGTGTCGAGCAGATCACCCGTGGGGCGGCAACCGCCAACGTTCAGGTATCGGTCGCCGGCATGTCCATGACGGCAGCGATCACCGTCGATGCGGTGGAGGAACTCGGCATCAAGGTCGGCACCAATGTGATCGTGATCGTCAAGGCGTCCGACGTCATGCTGGCCGTCGAAGAGTAGGCCGGCGCCTCAGGAATCTCAGCGTTAGAGGTTGCCCCTCGCCGCCTGCTCGCGCTCGATGGATTCGAACAGGGCTTTGAAATTCCCTTTCCCAAAGCCCTTGCACCCCTTGCGCTGGATGACCTCGAAGAACAGGGTTGGACGGTCGCCGACAGGGCGCGTGAAGATCTGGAGCAGGTAACCGTCGTCATCGCGGTCGATGAGGATGTTGAGCGCACGCAGCCTGTCGAGATCCTCGTCGATGCCGGCCGCGCGATCGCCCAGCGCGTCGTAGTAGGCGCCGGGGGTGGTGAGGAACTCCACGCCCCGGTTGCGCATCTCCTGGACGGTGCCGACGACATCATCCGTGTGCACGGCGATGTGCTGGATGCCGCTGCCACGGTAGTAGTCGAGATACTCCTGAATCTGCGACTTCTTCAGGCCGACGTGCGGCTCGTTGATGGGCATGGTGATCTGCGTTCGGGGATCCCGTGCAACCTTCGAGCGCAGCGCGCTGTACTGGGTGGCGATATCCTTTTCGTCGAATTCCTGGAACACGGTGAAGCCGAAGACTTCTGAGTAGAACGAGATCCAGTCGTCCATCTTGCCGGTATCGACGTTGCCGACCGTGTGGTCGATGAAACGCAGTCCAACGCCACCGCCGCTGCGGTTGTCCGCACGGTATCCGGGCCAGAAGACACCCGAATACTCGTTGCGCTCGACAAACGTGTGGACCGTGTCACCGAAGGTGGCGATCGAGGCGGAGGTGACAACGCCATGCTCGTCTTCCGAGCGAGTGGGCTCGGCAATGCTTCGCGCGCCCCGCGCGGTGGCCGCCAAATACGCCGCGGTGGCGTCCTCAACCCGCAGCGCGATCGTCCGGACGCCATCGCCGTGGAGCCTCACATGTTCGGCGACTTCGCCCTCGGGCTGCAGCGGCGCCGTGAGGACCAGGCGGACCTTGCCCTGTTGGAGAACGTAGCTGGCCCGGTCACGAATGCCGGTCTCCGGCCCGGCATAGGCGATCACGTCGAACCCGAACGCCTGACGGTAGTGGTAGGCCGCCTGGCGCGCGTTGCCGACCCACAGCTCAACGTGATCCGTGCCTTCGAGCACGGGCAGGGCGACATCGGCGACCTGGACCATGTGGTTCTATTGTAGGTGTATGAGATCGAGCGTCCAGATCGATCCCGGTGCCGGGGGCGGCCCCCCCGGTGACGGGGGACAGGCGGTCGCGGACCCGCGTGAAGCCGAGTTTCAGGCGCTGATCGACGCAGATCAGCGGATCGAACCGCGCGACTGGATGCCCGACGCCTATCGGAGCACACTCGTCCGCCAGATCGCACAGCACGCCCACTCCGAGATCATCGGCATGCAACCCGAGGGCAACTGGATCACGCGTGCGCCTTCGCTGCGCCGCAAGGCGATCCTCATGGCCAAGGTCCAGGACGAAGCCGGTCACGGCCTGTACCTGTACTGCGCTGCCGAAACGCTCGGCGTCGATCGCGCCGAGCTCATCGAGCTGCTCCATCAGGGCCGCCAGAAGTATTCGAGCATCTTCAACTACCCCACCCTCACCTGGGCGGACGTCGGAGCGATCGGCTGGCTCGTCGACGGCGCCGCGATCACCAATCAGATTCCGCTCTGCCGTTGCTCGTTCGGACCGTACGCCCGGGCGATGGTTCGCGTCTGCAAGGAGGAATCCTTCCACCAGCGCCAGGGGTTCGAGTCGCTCTATGCGCTGTCGCACGGATCGCCCGAGCAGCATCAGATGGCCCAGGATGCGGTCAACCGGTGGTGGTGGCCGTCGATCGAGATGCTCGGCCCACCCGATGCGGAGTCGACTCACAGCACGCAATCGATGGCCTGGGGCATCAAGCGCTTCACGAATGATGAGCTGCGTCAGCGCTTCGTTGACATGGTCGCCCCGCAGGCCGTGGTGCTCGGCCTGACGCCTCCGGATCCGGACCTGCGTTGGAATGAGGAGCGCGGCCACTACGACTTCGGCGCACCCGACTTCGACGAGCTGCGACGCGTGGTCAGCGGCGACGGGCCGTGCAATCGCCAGCGCGCCGCGCACCATCTGAAGGCACACGAGGACGGTGCCTGGGTGCGCGAGGCTGCCGCTGCCTACGCTGCCAAGCACGCGGCGACCAGCACCGCAGCATGAGCCAGGAAACGCCCGCGCCCCTGTGGGAGGTCTTCATCCGGAGCAAGCGTGGGCTGTCCCACAACCATGTGGGCAGCCTGCACGCGCCCGATGCCGAGATCGCGCTCCGCAATGCGCGTGACGTGTACACCCGGCGTATGGAGGGTGTGAGCATCTGGGTCGTCCCCTCGGCTGCAATCACGGCTTCATCGCCGGACGAGAAGGACTCGTTCTTCGACCCCGCCGGGGACAAGCCGTACCGGCATCCGACGTTCTACGCGATACCGAAGGAAGTGCAACAGCTGTGACCATCGTGGTCGCCGGCGCTGCGGCCGTGTACAGCCTGCGTGTCGCCGACGATTGCCTGGTGCTCTCGCACCGGCTCGCGCAGTGGTCGTCATGGGCTCCGACGCTCGAGGACGACGTTGCGCTCACCAACATCGCGCTCGATCTGCTTGGCCAGGCGCGCGCGATGTACGCGCGGACCGCCGAACTCGACGGGACCGGCCGTAGTGAGGATGACTACGCCTTCACGCGCGACGAGCGGGAATTCGTGAATTGCCTTCTCGTGGAGCAGGAGAACGGGGACTTCGCCACGACGATCGTTCGCCAGCTGCTGTGCTCGACATACCAGCTCGCGCTCTGGGATGCGCTGACCACCTCGACGGACGAGCAGATCGCTGCCATCGCCGCCAAGGCGGTCAAGGAGACCGCGTACCACCGCGACCACGCCACCGACTGGACGCTTCGCCTGGGTGATGGAACCGACGAGAGCCACCGCCGCATGGAGACCGCTCTCGCCGCCCTCTGGCCGTTCACCGCCGAGCTCTTCGAGAATGATGCTGTGACCCGTGACATCGCAGGACTCGGCGTAGGCCCCGATCCTGACGACCTTCGCGCCGCGTGGGACGCGTATATCACCCGAGTGCTCGGCGACGCCACAGTCGTGGTTCCCGGCGCGAGCTGGAAACCGACCGGCGGCCGGCAGGGACTGCACACCGAAGCTTTTGGGTACATGCTCGCTGAGATGCAGCACCTCCATCGCTCGTTTCCCGGAGTCACCTGGTGACGGTGATCGACGAGATCCGCCGCGTCGCCGGTGCGATTCCCGACCCGGAGATGCCCGCCCTGACCATCGCCGATCTGGGCATCCTTCGCGATGTCCGCGTCGACGCATCCGGTCACGTCGACATCGACATTACGCCGACGTACTCGGGGTGTCCGGCGCTCGACACCATCCGGGAGGATGTGGAGCGGCGCATGCGAGAGCACGGCTACGCCGACGTGGCGGTTCACGTGGTGCTGGCGCCAGCGTGGACGACCGAATGGATGTCCGAGGCCGGCCGGGTCAAGCTCCGCGACTACGGCATCGCGCCACCGCGACGGCAGCACTTCGAGGTCAAGTCCCTCACGCTCGCGATCGAGTGCCCGCGGTGCAGCGCACCGCGCACCCACGAGCTCGCGCACTTCGGGTCGACGCAGTGCCAGGCTGTGCGTCAGTGCGATGCGTGCGGCGAGACGTTCCCGCACTTCAAGGAGCACTGAGGGCTTGACCGTCTCGCCGGTTGCGGAGGCTTCGGCGGGGCATCGGCGCGCAACGATCCATCCCCTGCGGGTGAAGGCCGTGGAGCCGCTGACCGATGACTCGGTGGTGATCGAGTTCGACGTTCCGCCCGAGCTGGCCGCTGAATTCTCGTTCACCCATGGGCAGCACGTGTCGCTGCGGTGCGAAGCCGCCGGAGACGGCACCAGGCGCAGCTACTCGATCTGCGGCGCCGCCGGCTCCGGACGCCTCCGCGTTGCGGTGAAGCGACTTCCCGGCGGGATCTTCTCCGCCTTCGCGCTGGAGCGGCTGCGCGCCGGCGACGTGGTCGAGGTGGTGACCCCGATCGGCCACTTCAACACACCGCTGGATCAGAGCCGCGCGACCTCCTACGCGATGATCGCGGCGGGCAGCGGGATCGCGCCCATCCTCTCCAACCTGAGCACCATACTCGCGGTCGAACCACACAGCATGGCGACACTCATCTATGCGAACCGTACGGTCAAGGACATCATGTTTCTCGAGGAGCTCGAGGACCTGAAGAACCGCTACCCGGAGCGGTTTGCGCTCTACCACGTGCTGTCGCGTGAGGAGCAGGAGGTGCAGCTCTTCCACGGACACATCGACGCTGAGCGCCTGAACATGTTTCTCGACCAGCTGGTGCGGCCTGAGGACGTCGACGAGTGGTTCCTCTGCGGGCCGCGAGAGATGATCGACTCCGCGCGGACGGTGCTGCTCGAGCGCGGCGTCGAAGCCGACCACGTGCACGCCGAGCTGTTCCACGCCAAGGACGCCCAGCGCCCGCGGGCCGCCGAGCACCACATCGCGGCAGGCGCCGCCGGTGCTGCTGAGGTGACGATCATCCTCGACGGACGGAGCTCGACCTTCCCCGTGGATCCGGACGGCGAGCGGATCCTTGACGCCGCACTGCGAGTTCGATCCGATGCCCCGTACGCGTGCAAGGGCGGTGTCTGTGGCACCTGTCGCGCAAAGCTGATCAGCGGCAGCGTCGAGATGGATCAGCACTTCGCGCTCGAACAGCGCGATATGGACGCGGGGTTCGTGCTCGCGTGCCAGTCGCATCCCACCACGCCGAAGGTCGTCATCGACTTCGATCAGTGAGACCCGGCCAGGTGTGCTCTGGTCAGATGATCGGGGTCAGCCAGCTCGCGTAACGGTCGTTCTCGCCTTTGCAGGCGCCAAAGTAGAGGTCCTGGAGTTTTCGGGTGAGCGGGCCCGGCGACCCCGAGCCGATGGTGCGCCGGTCGATCTCGATGACCGCTGAGACCTCGGCGCCGGTGCCGCAGAGCAGCACCTCGTCGGCGACGTAGAGCTCGCTTCGATCGATGGTGCGCTCGACCACCGCGACTTCAAGCTCGTCCCTCGCAAATTGCATCAGCACGGAGCGCGTGATGCCCTCGACGATGTTCTCCGAAGCAGGCGGCGTGATCAGCTCGCCACGGCGGAGGATGAACAGGTTTTCCGCGCTGCCCTCACACACGTGCCCTTCCTGGGTCATCAGGATCGCCTCGTCGAACCCGTTGAGGAATGCCTCCGTCTTGGCGAGCGCGCTGTTGATGTAGATCCCGGTCGCCTTGGATCGTGCCGGCGCGACGTTGTCGTCGATGCGCCGCCAGCTCGACACCTGGCAGCGGATGCCGCCTGTGGTGTCGACGTAAGCGCCGAACGGCACGGGGACGATCATGAAACCGTCGCGCAGATTGTGGAAGCGAATGCCGATCTCCTCATTCGCCTTGAACACCAGCGGACGGATGTAGACGTCGGTGCGGAACGCGTTTCTGCGCATCAGTTCGACGGTGATCTCGCACAGCTCGTCGACCGGGTGCGGCAGCTCCATGTGCAGCATGCCCGCATTGCTCGTCATGCGCGCGAAGTGGTCGGCCATCCGGAACACGTTGATCCGATGCTGGCGTTCGCTCCAGTACGCCCGGATGCCCTCGAAGCAGCCCGTACCGTAGTGCAGCGCGTGGGTGAGCAGGCCGAGGTGCGCGTCTCCATACCTGCAGAACTCGCCGTCGAAGTAGACCCACGTGTCGGCCTGCGCACGGCGCAGGTCGGCGGGCGCGACGATTGCCTTGGTGGGCACTTCAGTCACGGGTCAACCCCTCGTCGGGTGTCTCGATGAGGTCGGCGAGACGCCGGATGAAGCCGCCGGCGACGCCTCCGTCCACGACACGGTGGTCGAACACGAGCGACAGCTCCACAATCGAGCGCGGCACGACGTCCTCATCCACAACCCATGGCCTGCTCGAGATGCGTCCGACGCCCAGGATGGCAGCCTCCGGGGGATTGATGATCGGGATGCCACCGTCGACGCCGAAGGCGCCGAAGTTGGACACCGTGAAGGTGCTGCCCCTGAGATCGTCCGCCTTGATCGAGCCGTCGCGAGCTGCGGTGGCAAGCCGCTGCAGATCGTCGGCAATGTCTCGCAGTGTCTTGCTCTGCGCGTCGCGAATCACAACCACCACGAGGCCGCGCTCGGTCTGCACAGCCACGCCGAGATGGATGGGAGTGAACAGCACCGCCTCGTTTGCCGCGGTGTCGAAATGCGCATTGAGCCTGGGGAAGGTCCTGAGCGCTACCACGCAGAGGCGCAGGATCATGGCGAAGGGTGTGACCCAGACGTCCATCGATCCAGCGGGCAGCTCGGCACGCAGCTCCATGAGCGTGGTTGCGTCGGCACTCAGCCATGCGGTCGCGGTGGGGGTTTCACGATACGAGCGCGCGAGCCGCTCCGCGGCGACCCGATCCACGCCGGTCAGCGCCGCTCGCACCGACCCCACAGGCGCGGCGGTCGGCGCGGGGGCCACCGTGGTGCCGTCCTGCTTGCGAGCGCGCTCGAGGTCGGCCTGGGTGACCATCCCGCCCGGTCCGCTGCCCGCGACCGCGCTCAGGTCGATGCCGAGTTCCAGTGCGCGGCGTCGCACCAGCGGCGAGGCAGGAGGGATTGCGGCCGTGGCGACCGGCGTCGGAACGCCCACTGAGGGCGAGGATGCACTCCGGCGCGACCGCGGTGCCACCTCGCTCGTGCCGTATCCCACCAGCAGGTTGCCCGACGCCGATGCAGACGTCGCGCCCTCGACCTCGATGCTGATCAACGGGCTGCCGACGGCGATGCTGTCGCCCTGGGCAGCGTGCAGGGTGGCGACGCGGCCCGCGAACGGGGTCGGCACTTCGACGATGGCCTTCTCTGTCGAGATCTCGGCGATCGGCTGGTCGACGGTGACCACGTCACCCTCGGAGACAAGCCATCGATTGATCTCCCCCTCGGTGAGCCCCTCGCCGAGGTCCGGCATGAGGAACGCGCGAACCGACGGCATCGATCAGTACTCGAGCAGCCGTGCCACCGCATCGAGGATGCGGTCGGCGTCAGGCAGAAAGTGGCGCTCGATCTTCGCCGAGGGGTAGGGAACGTCCCAACCGGTGACGCGCAGCACCGGAGCCGCGAGGTATCCGAAAGCGCGCTCGGTCAACTCGGCTGCGATCTCGGCGCCGTAACCCGCGAACCGTGCCGCTTCGTGCACGACCAGCGCTCGTCCTGTTTTCGTGGCACTGGTCACCAAGGTGTCCACGTCGAGCGGTGACAGTGTCCTGACATCGACGACCTCGAGGTCGATGCCGCTCTCATCGGCGGCGCGGTTCGCCGCTTCCAGCGCCGTCGTGACCATCGGCCCGTACGCGATGACGGTTGCCGCCGTCCCGGCGCGGCGAACGACCGCCCTGCCGATCGGCGGGGCGGTCACCGGCAGGTCGAGGTCCTCCTTCAACCAGTAGCGGCGCTTGGGCTCGAGGAAGATGACCGGGTCCTCGAACGCGATCGACGCGCGCAGCAGCGCGTATGCATCCGACGGTGTGCCCGGAGTCACCACTGTCAGTCCGGCGGTGTGCGCGTAGTAGGCCTCGGGACTCTCCGAATGGTGCTCCACCGCGCCGATCCCGCCGCCATACGGGATGCGGATGACCAGGGGCAGACCGACGCGGCCGCGCGTCCGGCTCCGGTACTTCGCCACGTGGCTGATCACCTGGTCGAGTGCCGGGTAGGAGAAGCCGTCGAACTGCATCTCAACGACGGGGCGCATGCCATAGAGCGCCATGCCGATGGCGGTGCCGACGATCCCGGACTCCGCGACCGGGGTGTCGAAGCACCGATCGATGCCCATCTCCGCCTGCAGACCGTCACTGATGCGGAAGACGCCGCCCAGCTTGCCGACGTCCTCCCCGTACACGACCACGGAGTCGTCCTCGCGCATCGAGTCGCGGAGCGCAGCGTTGAGGGCACCTGCCATGGTGATCTCCATCAGCCCGTCTCCTCCGCCGCGGTCAATTCCTGCTGGAGGATCAATCGCTCCGCCTCGAGCAGCGGCGTCGGCGTCGCGTACACGTGGTCGAACATCTCGCGCGCGTCGCCCGCCGGAGCGTCGAACAGAGAGTCGCGCATGCGCGCCGTGATGGCGTCACCTTCAGCCTCAACACCCGCAACGAACGCATCGTCGATGACGCCGGCCTCACGGAGCGAGCCGAGGAAGCGTTCGATCGGGTCGCGCGCCCGCCAGGACGTCGCCTCGTCATCACTGCGGTAGCGGGTGGTGTCGTCCGCGGTGGTGTGCGCTTCCAGACGATACGTGACCGCTTCAATCAATGTCGGGCCGTCCCCGCGGCGCGCACGGCCCAGCGCGGTGCGCACCGCTCCGTACACCGAGACGACGTCATTGCCGTCGACGCGGATGCCCGGCATCCCGACACCGGCGGCGCGGAGCGCGATCGAAGAGGCCTTGGTCTGCAGGCGGTACGGCACGCTGATCGCGTAGCCGTTGTTCTGGACGACGAACACCACGGGCGCCCCGAACACGCCCGCCATGTTCAGCGCCTCGTGTGCATCTCCCTCGCTGGCGGCGCCGTCGCCGAAGAAGGTCAGGGCGACGATCGGATCGTGCCGGATGCGCGCCGCCATCGCGAGGCCCACCGCATGGAGCGCCTGCGTGGCGAGCGGCGTGGTCAGCGGCGCCACCCGGTACTGATAAGGGTCGAATCCGCAGTGCCAGCTCCCCGAAAAGAGCGCCAGCAACTCAACGATGTCGACGCCGCGCGCGAAGGTGCCGACCGTCTCCCGGTAGGTGGGAAAGAGCCAGTCGTCTGCCTCGAGGGCGAAGACCGCACCGACCTGCGCCGCCTCCTGCCCCTGGCTCGAGGCGAAGACTCCGAGGGCTCCCTGGCGGGTCAGGTTGATGGCCTGGCGGTCGACCCGCCGGCTCAGCGCCATGAGGCGGTAGAGGCTGCGGAGCTGGTCGTCGCTCAGCTCGATGTCGTGAGAGACGACATCGCCCATCGACCCCTCTGCCGCCACATCCTGCCAGGCGGCATTCGTCAGCCCCGGAAATGAGGACGGTCCGCTCGCCGTCGACGACACCTCCACAGTCACGTTGATCGATCCTACCCCTGCGGACCGCGGCCGCCGAAGTTCGGCGCGCGCTTCGCACGTCTGGCAGCCACCCCCTCGGCGACGTCGGGGCCGGTGAACCCGAGGAATTCGAGCGCGAGTGAGCTGTCGAAGATGGGGCCCGCCGCTCGCAGCCAGTTGTTGAGCGCGTACTTGGTCCAGCTGATCGCCGTCGGGGACCCTGCGGCGAGCCTTCGGGCGACTTCGATGGCCCTGACGTGCACCTGGTCGTCGGGGACGCTGAGTGAGACAAGGCCGATGCGCTCCGCCTCGTCGCCGCTCACCGGCTCGCAGAGGAGGAGGTGGTACTTGGCCCTGGCCATGCCGCAGAGCAGGGGCCAGATGATCGCGGCATGTCGCCGGCCGCGACCCCAATGCGGGTGTGGCCGTCGATCAGTCGCGCCGAGCGACCCGCGATCGAGATGTCGGCAAGCAGGCCGACCACGAGCCCGGCCCCGACTGCCACGCCGTCCATCGCCGAAACAATCGGCTTGCCGCAGTTGATGACGTTGTAGACGAGGTCGCGCGCCTCCCGGAGCACCCGGGCTCGCACGGAGAAGTCGGCTGCCATCTCCTCGATCAGGTCGAAATCCCCACCTGCGGAGAAGGTGCCACCAGCTCCACGAATGATCACGGCGCGGGTGGTGGCGTCGGAGTCCACCGCGCGCCAGACCTCAGCCAGGTCACGGTGCATGGCGGCGCCCGTGGCGTTGAGGCGACCCTCAGCCTTCATCGTGATCACCAGGATCCCGTCCTCGGGGCGCTCGAAGACGAGGCTCGGAAATGAGCGTGCGAGATCCGTCATGGCGATGCCTGCTACCGCCCCGTGAAGGTGGGCTTCCGCTTCTCCTGAAACGCCGAGATGCCCTCCTGGTAATCGTGCGTCCGCGACGCCCTGCCCTGGGCAGCGGCTTCTGCGGCGAGCAGGTCCGCCAGCGAGGGGGACGTGTCCGCGATGAGCCTGACGATCCGCTTGGACTCGAGGAACGCCGCAGTGGGTCCGTGGGCGATCGCCCGGGCCATCTCACGGGTCCGGCGGACAAGGTCGGCGCCGGCAATGCTGCGATTCACCAGCCCCCACTCCGCGGCTTCGCGCCCGGACAGGAGCCGGCCCGTGTACACGAGCTCGAGGGTCCGGTGCGGCCCGATTCGCGAAACCAGTGCCGCGTGCGCGCCGCTGTCGAGCACTGCCCCGATCCGCGCGAAGGGCGATCCGATCCGGGCATCGTCGGCAGCGTAGACGACGTCGCACGCGAGTGCGAGACCGAGCCCGATACCGAGGCACGGCCCGTGCACCGCCGCGATTGTCGGCATCGCCAGAACGCTCACCCGCGATATCAGCGGGTTGGCGACACGCTGCAGGATCGCCTCGCCGTCCTCGTGCAGCGGGTCGGCTTCCGAGAGGTCACGACCGCTGCAGAAGGCCCGTCCTTCACCCCGAACCAGGAGCGCCCGAGCCCCACCGGTCTCCGCCGCGTCAAGGCTCTCCGTGAGCTCGCGGAACATGGCGGTGTTCAAGGCGTTCATCTTGTCCGGCCGGTCGAGGACCAGCTCGGCGACGCCATCCTCGATGGCCAGCCGGACCGTGCGTGGCCCGTCAGATTCCGGCATACGGGGCTCGATCCTTGGCGGTGAGGATCTTCAGCTGGCTCGCGCAGACCGTGACGCCGTTCTGATTGAGCACATCCCACCGGTATGAGACAAGACCAGACGCCGCGTCCCGATCGGACTTCTCGATGACTTCGATGTCGAGATAGATGGTGTCGTTGATCCAGGTTGGCGCTGTGTATCGCAGGCGGTCGGTGCCGTAGTTGGCGAGGATCGTCGTGGCGTCACTGGGCACGCCGAGCCCGGTGCCGAGCGCGAACACCATGATCCCCGGCGCCACACGCTGACCGAACATCGACCGCTCAGCTGCGACCTTGTCAGTGTGCGGGTAGAACCAGTCGCCGGTCAGCGCGCACCAGCTGACGATATCGGTCTCGGTGATGGTCCGCCCCCGGGTGCGCTGGGTCTGACCGACCTCCAGCTCGTCGTAGGTCCGGTAGAGAAGAAACCGATCCACCCGATATGCCTCCCGTGACCCTGAACTGGTGGCCGACCGCCGGGCTGGCGAAGTCTACGACCGGCGATCGATCACTCGCTGAAGCTTTCCGACCGAGCGTTCGAGGGTGCCCGGATCGACGATCTCGACCTCGACGGTCACCCCCACTCGGTCCTTGACGTCACGGGCCAGGCTGTGGGCGGCGGGTGTGCGACGCTGCGGCGGGCAGTCGGCGCGTGCCTCGACACGCACCGTCAGAGTATCGAGACGGCCGGCACGCGCGCGGATCAGCTGGAAGTGCGGAGACAGTCCGCTCGTGCGCACGATCAGCTCTTCGAGCTGCGTCGGGAAGACGTTGACGCCGCGGAGGATGATCATGTCATCGCTGCGCCCCGTGACCTTCTCCATGCGCCGGAAGGCGGGTCGAGCACTCCCGGGAAGGAGCCGGGTGAGGTCCCGTGTCCGGTAGCGAACGATGGGCAGCGCGTGCTTCGTCAGCGAAGTGAACACCAGCTCACCGAGCTCGCCGTCGCGCAGTACCTCGCCACTCTGCGGATCGATGATCTCCGGGTAGAAGTGATCTTCCCAGATGTGCAGGCCGTCCTTGGTCTCGATGCACTCCTGCGATACCCCGGGACCGATGACCTCTGAGAGACCGTAAATGTCGACGGCGTGCATATCCAGGCGCTGTTCGATCTCCGCACGCATCGCCTCGGTCCACGGTTCAGCACCGAAGATGCCGACGCGCAAGGAGCACGTCCGCGGGTCGACGCCCTGGCGTTCAAACTCGTCGATGAGGGCGAGCATGTACGACGGCGTCACCATGATGATCGACGGCTGGAAATCACGGATCAGCTGCACCTGGCGTGGCGTCATACCCCCCGAGACCGGGACGACCGTGCAGCCGAGCCGCTCCGCTCCGTAATGCGCGCCGAGGCCGCCGGTGAACAGGCCATAGCCGTATGCGACATGGACGATGTCACCGGGGCGTCCACCGGCAGCGCGAATGGATCGCGCCATCAGGTGTGCCCACGTATCAAGGTCATCCTGGGTGTAGCCCACCACCGTCGGGAGCCCGGTTGTGCCGCTGGACGCGTGCACGCGGCGAACCTGCGACTGCGGCACCGCGAACATGCCGAACGGGTAGTTGTCACGGAGATCGTGCTTGCTGGTCAGCGGATAGCGCGCGATGTCCGCAAGCGTGGTGCAGTCGTCGGGCGTCACCCCTGCCGAGTCGAACGCGCGACGGTAGTGCGGCACGTTGGCGTACGCGTGACGCAGCGTCCAGCGCATGCGTTCGAGTTGGAGCTCGAGCAGCGCTTCCCTGCTCAAACGCTCACCTGCGTCGAGGAGTTCGGGCGCTGGTGCGGTGCCGAGCCCTGTCACGCCCGATCCGTGCCGATGGTGCGGCTGGTGCCTCGGAATTCGGCAATGACATCGTCGCCGCGACGCACGGTGACATCGTAGATTCCCGACCGCCCGAAACGGATGCGCTCCACTGCGCGCGCGTCAAGGACATCGCCGGCACGCGACGGTGCGACAAAGGTGATGTCGACGGCCGCTGCAACGGTCAGTGGCCCATGACTGTTGCAAGCGCATGCAAACGCAGTGTCCGCGACCGCGAAGACGAAGGCGCCATGAGTGATTCCGTGGCCGTTCACCATGTCGGGGCGGATCGTCATGCTTGCGGTTGCGGCTCCAGCTGTGACGTCGCGCACCTCGATGCCGAGGGCGCGTGACGCTGCGTCATCGGCGAGCATCCGAGTCACTGGGTCAGTCATCGATCCTCCTCTGCTGAGCACCCGCGGGGCGGGAGTGCTCAGATAGCCAAGTTGGCTCGCTCGACGGCAGCAACAGCTGCGGGGGCGCCGGCGAGTGTCACGTGCGCAGCTGAACGCCTGCCGCTGAGGTAGAGGACCAGCTCGGTTGCCCGCCCGCTGAGCGTCGCCCTCTCCCCTGATCCATACTGCCGCCGAACACCGTCCGGACGCACCAGTTCGAGTCCGTATGGGCGGACCCTTCTTGCGAGGCGGCGTGCAGACAGGCCGACCATCCGCCAGGAGAGTGCCTCGAGATCACGGATCGGCGCACGCGGATCACGGCCATTGGCGCGGCGGACATCCTCATGATGGATGAAGTATTCCAGGCCATTGAGGAGGTCGCGAACGCGCGGCACACGCCACGGAATCAGCGGCGCTCCCGCGCGCAGCCGCGCGACCATGGCAGGGAGTCCCCGCGCCTTCTCCGGCGCGCGCTGAGCATCGGACCAGCGCTTGAAGTGATCGCGGAGCACCAGGTGCGCGGCGAGGTCGGCCGTGGTCCAGCCCTCGCACAGCGTGGGTGCGTCGGGACCGAGATCGAGCAGAAGATCGCAGAGCTCCCTGCGTTCTCGGACGTCGATCGGTTCGGTCACCGGGTGGTGGGTGGCGTGGTCGCTGCCTCCACGTGTCATAGCGCTGCGAATCAGCAGGCAGCGTACCCTCTCGTGGCCCGGACTCCGCCGGGTCCCTAGCCAGCCGGCCCGAGGCGGCTCCAGGTCGAGCCCGTCAACGACCAGACCTCGACGGGCGAGTGATCAGGCAGTGTCGCCGACTTCGGAGTGCCGAAGATCAGCAACTCATGACGGTCGGAATCTGTGATCGCCGTTCCTCCGTCGACAGGCGGCGATCCGGCCGGAAGCGCGCCCCAGTCACCCCCATCCCAGGCGAACAATGCCGGCGCCGGCGCGGGTGGTGTCCCACACGCGCACAACACCAGGCGACCGATCGCCGGGTCCAGCGCCATGGTTGAACCGTTGACGGGTGCGCGGTCCGGCGCCGTCAGCAGCGTCCACGCCGCACCAGTCCATCGCCACGTGGTGTTCGCGCCCCCGGTGGACGGCGGCGGCCCGACGCAGCAACCCACCGCGAGGAGCGATTGAGTTACTGGATCGAACCACATCGGGCTGTAGGTCGCTCCGGGAGGCAGGGCCGCGCCGGCCGGCTTGGCCCAGTGCGTCCCAAGCCAGATCCAGGTCTCGGCCGGGTTCGAGATGACCCCGGAACGCGTGAGCAGGACCATCTCGTGGAGCGCAGGGTCCCAGGCCATGTCGGATCCCTCTCCTGGTGGCGGGCCACTGGCGCCGCTGTCCAGCGGTTGCCACGTCGTCCCGTTCCAGGCCCAGGTGTCGTGGACCGGCGTCCCCGACTCGATCCGCCCTCCGAACAGCAGCACGGTCTTGGTCTGCGGGTCATATGCCTCCGCGGCACCGAAGCGCCCCTCAGGGCTGGACGATGGTTGCGCCAGGGTCCATTTCGAGCCGTCCCACAGCCAGGTGTTGGCGTAGTTGCCGACGCCTCCGAACAGGACGATGTCGTGGGTGGCAAGGTCATCGGCGACGCTGAAGCCGAAACCCGACTGCGGAAGCACGGGCACCGGGCTCGGCGTGATCGGTTGACGAACCGAAGGCGTCGCCGACGGGTGGGCAACCTGCGCCGGCGTGTACTGCCTGAACGACACCACGATACCGATGGCACCCGCGACGGCGATGATGCCGAGGAGCGCGATCGTGGACGGCCGCTTGAGACGTCGCCCCCCCGTCATGCCCGGCTTGTTCTGGAATGGCTCTCCCATGCGGGCCGTCATAACAGGTTCAACAACCGATCGTGGTGGACGTCCCCGCTACGATGCTGGTGGTGAGCACACTCACTCCGCCCACCCGCAGCATCGACCTGGATGCTCTCGTCACCGCGTGGAACGCGGCCAACTACCTGACTGTCGCGCAGATCTACCTCCAGGCAAACCCGCTGCTCCGGGAGCCGTTGCGCGCAGAGCACATCAAGCCGCGGCTGCTCGGCCACTGGGGAACGTCGCCCGCGCTGAGCCTGATCTACGTCCAGCTCAACCGCCTGATCCAGCAGCGCGACTGCGATGTGCTGTACATCGCCGGACCCGGACATGGCGGACCCGCGGTCGTCGCCAACGTGTATCTCGAAGGAACGTATTCGGAGATCTACCCGGCGGTGTCGCTCGATGAGCCCGGGCTGCTTCGGCTGGTCCGGCAGTTCTCAACACCCGGCGGCATCCCCAGTCACGTGAGCGTGCCCACGCCGGGTTCCATTCACGAAGGCGGTGAGCTGGGTTACGCGCTCGTCCATGCATTCGGCGCTGTTTTTGACAACCCCGACCTGATCGCAGCGTGTGTCGTCGGTGACGGCGAGGCGGAGACCGGACCCCTCGAGGGCTCGTGGAAAGGCGTGAGCTTCCTCGATCCGCGTCGCGACGGCGCCGTGCTCCCGATCCTCCAGCTCAACGGATACAAGATCAGCGGACCCACGGTGCTCGGGCGTGCTCCCGAGCGAGACGTGCTCGGGCTGCTCAGCGCCCATGGATACGACGTGCACGTTGTCAGCGGCGACGAGCCGCGTGCGGTGCACGAGGAGTTCGCGCGGACGCTCGACCGGTGCTACGACCGGATTCGTGAGATCCAGGCGGCCGCACGGCAGACCGGCGTCTACGCGGAGCGCGTGCCCTGGCCGGCGATCGTCCTGCGCACGCCCAAGGGTTGGACAGGACCCAAGTTCGTCGACGGCGCCCCGGTGGAGGGAACATTCCGCGCTCACCAGGTCCCACTCGACAACGTCAGGAGCAACGCCGCTCACCTCGCGCAACTCGAGGAGTGGATGCGCAGCTATCGACCCGAAAGCCTGTTCGACGCTGCCGGCGCACCTGTGCAAGCCGCGACTGCGCTGATGCCGCGCGGCGACAAACGCATGGGTTCATCCGCGTACGCCAACGGCGGAAGGCTGCTTCGCCCGCTGCGACTGCCGGAGTTCACCGAGTATGCGATGACCGTCGATCCCGGGGTCACCGTCGGAGAATCAACGCGGCGCCTCGGCGAGTGGATTCGGGACATCTACCGCGACAACCCGGACAACTTCCGACTGTTCTGCCCCGACGAGACCAACAGCAACCGGCTCGGTGCGGTCTTCGACATCGAAAACCGCTGCTTCGAGGAGCAGATCATCCCCATCGACGATCACGTGAGCGGCGACGGACGGGTGATGGAGGTGCTGTCGGAGCACCTCTGCGAAGGGTGGCTCGAGGGATATCTGCTCACCGGCCGCCACGGGTTGTTCGCGACCTACGAGGCATTCGCCATGGTCTCCGCGTCGATGACCGTACAGCACGCAAAGTGGCTCGAGGCGGCGCGCGGACTCGACTGGCGTGTACCGGTCGCCGCGCTGAACGTGCTGCTCACGTCGACGTGCTGGCGCAACGACCACAACGGTTTCAGCCATCAGGGCCCCGGGCTCATCGACACCGTGATGGCCATGAGCGGCGACGTGGTCCGCGTCTACCTGCCTCCGGACGCGAATTGCCTCCTGTCGGTGGCGAATCACTGCATGACCAGCCGCAACTACGTGAACCTGATCGTCATCGACAAGCAGCCGGAGCTGCAGTATCTGTCGATGGATGCCGCCATCGAGCACTGCGCGCTGGGCGCGTCGGTATGGGACTGGGCATCGAACCGGGGTCGGGGCGAGCCGGACGTCGTGCTCGGCTGCGCCGGCGATATCCCGACGCTCGAAACGCTCGCCGCCGCGGCGCTCCTGCGCGAGCGCGTGCCCGATCTCGGCTTCCGCCTCGTCAACGTCGTGGACCTGCTGGCGATGAGCCCTGCACCGTTTCACCCGCACGCACTCAGCGCCGAGGCGTTCACGAGGTTGTTCACCGATGACATCGACGTCGTGATGGCGTTCCACGGATACGCGCGGGCGTTTCACCAGGTCGTGCACGGCCGGCCGAACGCCGGGCGGTTCCATGTGCGCGGCTACAACGAGCACGGCACAACCACGACGCCGTTCGACATGGTGGTGCTCAACGAGATGAGCCGCTACCACCTCGTCATGGAGGCGCTCCGTCGATGCCGGCGTACCCCGGCCGGCGCTGAGGACCTGCATCGCTTCTGCGAGGATCAGCTGCGCCGCCACCACCGGTATGTCCGCGAGCATTTCGAGGACATGCCCGAGATCCGCGGGTGGCGCTGGCCCGGGTGAGCGCGCGCAGGGCGCGTCTCAGCGCGCCGGACTGAACGATGCGGATCCTCGCGGTGAACGCAGGCTCGAGCAGCCTGAAGCTGAGCGTTGTCGCTGACGACGACCACGTCGAGGCCGAGCAGCAGACCGACGGCGACGCGGATCCCATCGCCGCATTGCATGATTTCGCCGAGCGCGCCGGCGATGTTGACGCTGTCGCACATCGGCTCGTGCACGGCGGCGCGGCGGTGCGGCATGCCGCGCTCGTCGATGACGCGGTCCGCCATCTCCTGGACGCCGCCGTCGAGCTTGCGCCGCTCCACCTGCCTCCGGCGCTCGCCCTGCTGGACGCCGCACGCGCGAGCATCGACCGGCCCCAGATCGTGTGCGTCGACACCGCGTTCCATGCGGAGATGCCGGAATTCGCGACCACATACGCGGTGCCGGCTCATTGGCGTGCGTGGGGTGTACGCCGTTACGGGTTCCACGGCCTTTCCTACGCTTGGTCGAGCCGTCGAAGTGCGGAATTGCTCAAGCGCTCGGCGGACCGTTTGCAGATCGTGATCGCGCACATCGGGTCCGGTGTTTCCGCGTGTGCCGTCCGCGACGGGCGCAGCGTTGACACCAGCATGGGTTTCACACCGCTGGAAGGTGCCGTGATGGCGTCGCGGAGCGGCACGGTGGACCCTGGTGCGCTGCTCTGGCTCCAGGACTTTCACGGGCTCACGGTCGGTGCGATGACAAGATCACTGGAGCACGGCAGCGGGCTCGTCGGCCTGTGCGGTTTCTCCGACGTGCGTGACGTTGAGCGCGAGGCCGCTCAGGGCAACGCTGCGTGCGTCCTGGCACTGGACGTGTATGTCCATGTGCTCAGTCGCGTCATCGGTGGCCTTGCCACATCACTCGACCGCCTCGACGCATTGGTGTTCACCGGCGGCGTGGGTGAACATTCAGCGTTGGTGCGACGCCGCGTCTGTTCGCGGCTCGCGCTGCTCCGGCTCCCGCGGGCGCTGGATAGCGCAGAAGGCGACGCGGTCATCGGACTCACGGACGGCGGTCCAGCCGTGGTGGTCGTGACTGCGCGCGAGGATGCGCAGATGGCCCGCGAGACCCGCAGCGTGCTGAGCGGCTAGACGGCGACCCGGGATTCCGCCGGCGTGCTCGACGCTGTGGCCGCGTCACGTGGTCTACTGCTGATCAGCGCACAGGTCGCGCCGGAAAGCGCGGCCATGCCGGCCGCGTACCACCAGAGGTGCTGGTAATGGATGAGTGCGTCCGGGAGACCGTGCGGCGTCCCGAGGATCACCACGAGCAGAGCGACACCGAAGGCGCCGCCGATCTGTCGGGCAGTCTGATTGACCGCACTCCCAACTGCGAATCGGTTCGGATGCAGGCTCGAGACTGCCGCGGCGCTCAATACCGGGAGAGTCATCCCGATGCCGAGCCCGATGATCAGCGTGCCCGGTAGCCAGGTGGTGAGGTAGTCGTGCTGCATGCCGACGCGTGTCGCGAACCACACGAGGCCGCAGACGAAGACGGTGAAGCCGGCCAGCAGCACCCGTCGAAAACCAACTCGCGACGCCGCCCGTCCCGCGGGTCCTGACACCAACGCAACCACCAGCGGACCCGGCGTCACGGCAAGACCGGCCTGGAGAATCGGGTAGTGCCAGACGCTGGTGAGAAACAGGATGTTCCCCAGCAGCATCGCGAAGAACGCCATGGCATAGAGGAACGTCGCGGCGTTCGCCACGCTGAATGAACGGGCCTTGAAGAGCGTCAGATCAAGTACCGGCTGCGGATGCCGCCCTGACCGGAGCAGAAAGGCGGTTCCGACGATCAGTGCACCCGCGAAGCATCCGACGACTGGTGCCGATGACCAGCCCCACGTCGGTCCTTCGGTGATGCCGAGAACGAGCGCCGCGAGAGCCAGAGCGATGAGCAACGCCCCCAGATAGTCCGGGGCAGCTCCGGCTGCGCCGGGCAGAGACCTGACCAGCACGCGCCGCCCGGCGAGCCAGGCGAGCGCGCCGATCGGCACGTTGACAAAGAAGGCCCACCGCCATCCACCGGCTGTGATCAGCGCAGCGCCCAGTGAGGGTCCCGTGGCCACCGCCAGCGCGCCGACCCCGCCCCACAGAGCGACAACCTGCGAGCGCCGTTCCGCCGGGAATGCGGCGAGGAGAAGACTCAGCGATGCGGGCAGGAGCGCGGCGGCGCCGCAACCCTGGATGACCCGCCCGGCCACGAGCAGTGCCACCGACGGGGCGAGCCCGCACAGTGCTGACCCCGCCGTGAACACGGTGAGGCCTGCGAAGAACACGCGGCGGCTGCCGAGTCGGTCGGCGGTACGCCCCGCGATCACCAGAAGTGACCCGAAGACGATTCCGTAGCTGGTGATCACCCAGGCGAGGGTGGCTCGCGGATCGCTGGGAAAAGAGCGTTCGAGCGCCGGAAACGCGACGTTCACGATCGAAAGATCAAGCGACGCCATGAACACGCCGAGCGCCGTGACCGCGAAGACGATCCTGCGGCGGATCGCAGGCGTCACAACCGTCGCCGGCGGGGCGGGAGCGCTCACCTGCGTCACCGAGCCCACAGTACCGGCTTGCGTTCTATTATGCAACTCACTATTCTGAGGGCATGGATCGAAAGAGCTTCGCGGGGATGGACTGCTCAGTCGCCCAGTGCCTCGAGGTCGTCGGGGAATGGTGGAGCATGCTGATCGTGCGGGATGCCTTCCTCGGAGTCACCCGCTTCGATGACTTCCAGGGCCGGCTGGGCGTCTCGCGAAACATCCTCCAGAAGCGGCTCAACACCCTGGTCGATGCCGGTGTGCTCGTCCGGGTGCCGTACTCGGAGCATCCGCCGCGCCACGACTACCGCCTCACCGACAGGGGTCGCGACCTGTGGCCGGTCCTCACGACGATGCGCCAGTGGGGTGATCGGCACGCCGCGCACGACGGTCCGCCGCTGCAGGTCGTCCACAAGGCGTGCGGCGCAGTCTCGGAGGCTGTGCTGGTCTGTGGCACATGTGACGAACCGCTCGGTCCTCGTGACGTCGAGGCGTTCCCGAGCCCGGGACACGAGCTGGCGGGAGTGATCCGAAGTCGCGCCTAGCCGCTCATCAACAGGCTATTACGGCCTGGATTCGGTCTCCGCGTCGACGTCCTGGCCACGAGTCAGGAATAGCGCCACCGCCAGCACGAGAATCACTCCGGCGTTGGTGCCGAGCTCCTCAAGGGACTGCAGTATCGTCGGCGCTCCAGCCGGCGATCCCCCTGAGGACAGGGTGAGCCGGGTCGAGACCGCGAGAATGTCCCGCACCGCCGCGATGATCCCGATCACCAGGAACGGTCGAAAAGGGAATCCCCATCCCTCCAGGTGCGTGAGGACGGTTCGCATGATGTCGACGAGGATGATCACAACGAGCACGCCGTCGACAGCGCTGACCAGCGACAGCGTGTAATCCGACGACGACGCATTCAGCGAGGTGATGAAGCTGATGAAGCTTCGTACCAGCACCACGACCGCGAGCACGAGAAGCACCAGCGCAACGCCGTACTGGACCAGATCGATGAGCACCCGGACCGGGGTCCCTCGGCGTATCTCCTCCCACGACCAGACACCACCGCCCACGCTCGTATCTCTCGTGTTGGGCGGCTCACTCCGGTCGGCACCAGGCTTGTCGGCCATGACGGCAGTCAGTCTATGACGGCTGCGCGGCTTGCGCCGGTCTGGAACACATAGGCAGCCGTCGCAGTCGGCGTTGCAACAATCTCCACTTGAGATACGAGTCGACGCCAAACGAGGAGAGCCTGATATGGCACTGAACAAGCTCAACCCAGCTGAGCTTCCGACCCCCACCGGCTATTCGCAGGTCGTCGTGGCCACAGGGTCCCGAACGGTCTTCGTTGCGGGTCAGGTGGCGCTCGACGGCGACGGGAAGATCGTTGCCGCCGGGGATGTGGCCGGGCAGGCGCGTCAGGCCTTCGCGAATCTGCGGAGCGCCGTTGAGGCGGCCGGCGCGGCCATCGAAGACGTGGCCAAGATCACCTGGTACATCGTCGGCTACCGGCCCGAGTGGCTTCCCGGGCTTGCGGCTGCTCGAAATGAGGTACTCGGCACGCATGCTCCGGCGAGCACGCTGGTCGGTGTTGCCGCCCTCGCTCAGCCGCACTTTCTCGTCGAGGTTGAAGCGATCGCCATCGTCACTTAACGAGGAAGACACGTCCCGGCGGGGGGACGTGTCTTCCTCAACGGATGCTGGGGGTGAATCCACCCCTCAGTAGTAGTGGCGACGTCCGCCCACTGCGTGTCCGGCCATTCCCATGAGCTCGAGCACCAGCCCGATGACGATCAGGATCACCCCGATGGTCACCAGAATGGGTATGGCTGCCACCAGTCCGATGATGAGCAGGATGATGCCGAGAACGATCATTCCGTGTCTCCTTGTGGTGCGAAATGCGTTGTCAGAGCGGACGGTCGTCGATTGTGGTCGTGGTGCCGCGTCGCACAACTCCCGGGCCGCCCCATGACGACCAGAAGATCAGCGACAGGACGACTCCGAGCGCTCCGACGGCCATCAGGATGTATCCGATGGTGTGCAGGTCGACTCCGCTGGTGGTGACGTGGATGGCAAAGGCCAGCACGGCTCCAACCGCGATCAGAAAGATGGCGACTCCGAGACCCATTGATAACCTCCTTGTTCTCGCTGCCCTATCCCAGGTGTGTCAGCGACTGTATAGCTGATTCGGATATCGACACTATCATACATGGACCGGTGGTGACGAGGGCCTGAGCGACCACCAGGCTATAGGCTGATCTGCCACCAGGCTCACGACAACGGTGGCTGTGGCTGCCTCTGATACCGTAGGGACCATCAAACATGCTAACCACACTATCGCGTCCGCTGCACTGGCGAGCACGCTGGTGGCCGCCGCGTGTGGGGCCGCGCCGTCCTCAGCAATCAAGGTGGGAACGCTCGATCCGACACGCCTGCGCACGGTCCTGACGGACGCCTGGGCGGGGTACAAGCAGGTCTTCATCCACACCGATGGACGGGTCGTTGACCCCACCCGCGACGGCAGCACGACATCGGAGGGGCAGGGATACGCGCTGCTTCGGGCCGTCTGGATGAGCGACCAGCCCACGTTCGAGTCGGTGTGGCGATGGACCGCAGGCCATCTTCAGCATGGCGCTGGCGCTCCTCTCGCCTCGCTCTGGAGCAACGGTCGGGTTGTCGACAGCGACTCAGCGAGCGATGCCGATTCAGACGTCGCTCTGGCGTTGCTCTATGGGGCGCGGCGTTTCGGTGACACCACGCTGCGTCAGGACGCGCTGACCGTCCTGAATGCCATCTGGCAGGACGAGGTCGCGTCCATCAATGGCATGAACGTGCTGACGGCGGGCAACTGGGCGAAGACTCAGGGATACCCCGGCCCGGTGATCAATCCCTCGTATTTCGCGCCGTATGCCTACCGCGCCTTCGCGGGCGAAGACAAGAGTCATCCCTGGGCCACGCTCATCGACAGCTCGTACACGATGCTCGACGCGTGTACGGAGGCGGTGCTGAACGGCACCCGCGGCGCCGGCCTGCCTCCCAATTGGTGCGCTATCTCGCGAACAACCGGCGGCGTGGTGTCCTTCCCCAGCATCCCGAACGCAGACGACTACGGCTACGACGCCTTTCGCGTCATGTGGCGTGTCGCGCTCGACGCGATATGGAACGCCGAGCCCCGCGCTCGCGCATATCTGGAAGGGGGCGCGTTCCTCCGCGATGCGTGGAACGCGGCCAAGCGGCTCGACCCGGTCTATGGACATGACGGCAGCGTGGTCAGCTCCTATGACGATCCGACAATCTATGGGGGCGACATCGGTAACTTCGTTGTCATCGATCCGGCCGGCGCCTCACAGATCGTGCAACTGCTGCTGGCTTCCTTTCATCCGTCGGCCCCGGCGTACTTCGGCGATCCGCGAAATTACTACGAGCAGAACTGGGTGTGGTTCGGGCTGGCGTTGTCCGGCGGCGTGCTGGTTGATCTCGATCGAGGCCACGGATGATTCTCGAGAGCGTCGTCTTTTTCGCGCTGCTCCTCCTCGCCACGATGGCGATCGCGCTACTGCCGCGGACCATCAACGCGCACGCATGGCCGGGGATACCGGCCTGCGTTGTTGCGCTCGCCGCGACCGGCGCCGTCTTTCTGGAGATCGAGCGCGACGAGACGGGAATGATCGTGCTCGGCATCGTCGCGGTCGTCCTCATTGTCGCCATGCGGGCCCTGCAGCCACGGTGGAGCTTCCTCGGCGCCCAACTGTTCGTGGCGGTCGCCGTGGCCGCACTCGCGTATCTGGCGTACGCATTTCTGCAGACATTCTTTGGCGATCTGCCGATTGCCGCGATGCTCGCGTCCGTCCTGCTGCTGATCCTCGAGATCCTCGCCTTGCTGCTGTCGATCTCATTCACGTTCGAGATCTGCGACGTGCTGTCGCGCCGTGAACAGGAATGCCTCTCCCCCCCGCTCTCGGGCGAGCCGTGGGTGGCTCTCCAGGTCCCCACATACAACGAGCCGGTCGAGGTGGTCGGCCCCACGCTGGAGTCGCTGGCGAAGATCGACTATCCCAACCTGATCGTCCAGGTCGTTGACAACAACACCCGCGATCCGGCGCTCTGGAAACCGATCGAAGAGCTCTGCACCAGGCTGGGCGGACGATTCACGTTCATGCACCTGGAGGACTGGCCCGGATTCAAAGCCGGAGCCCTGAACGAGGCGACACCGCGACTTCCGGAGGAGGTGGAGATCCTCGGCATCGTCGACGCCGACTACCAGGTGCACCCGAAATGGCTGCGCAACACGATCGGTCATTTCGACGATCCATCGGTGGCCTTCATGCAGACGTCCCAGCATTACCGCGAGTGGCAGGACAACCGGTATCTGCGCGGGCTCTTCCACAGCTTCCGGTACTTCTTCGACATCACCATGATCGCCCGCAACCATCGAAACGCGATCATTTTCTGCGGGACCATGGGGCTGATCCGGCGGTCAGCATTCAACCAGATCGGCGGCTGGAATCAGGAGTGCATCACCGAGGATGCAGAAGCATCCCTGCGCATCCTCGGCGCCGGCTATCGTGGCGTCTACGACCCGGTCGCCTACGGGGAGGGCTTGATGCCGTTGGACTTCGACGGCCTCAAGAAGCAGCGATTCCGCTGGGCGCTGGGTGGGATCCAGATTCTCAAGTTTCACTGGCGCGAGTTGATGCCGTTTGCCCACCACAGGATGCGGCTGAGCCTCGGGCAGCGGATCCACTACCTGCTCGGCAGCGTCCAGTGGTTCGCCGAGGTGCTCACCGCGACCTTCACGGTTCTGCTGCTCGCCACCGCTCTCGCGACCTCACTGCACGAGCGCCTTCCGATTCGACAATTGACCGGCGCCGTTCTCGTGGTCCCCCTTGCGTTTGCCGGAACCGGAGTCGTGCGTGCGATGTGGGCCATGCGACGGGCCTGTGGTGCCACCGCCGGCGATGCGTTCAGCGCACTCCGGGTGTGGTTTGCCCTGTCCTGGGTAGTCACCCTTGCGTGCGTCCGTGGTCTCGTTCAGAAGCAGGCTGAGTTCCTGCGAACCGCCAAAAGCAAGGAGGGCCGCTCGCTGTTGAGCGCGCTTCGCGCGTCGCGCGCCGAAACGGTGCTCATGATCGCGGGGGTGCTCGGCGCGGGAGCGATGCTGTTGCGGTCGCCGAGCCTCGCGACCATCGTGCTCGCGTTGCTGCTCGTCTTCGAAGCCTTCGTGTACTCCAATGCACCCTGGGCCAGCCTCGCGGCTGAGGGCATCATCCTGACGCCGGAGCGCCGCGCGTACGCCCGGTCGCCGCAGAACACCGGCGAGCGGCCCGAACGCAGACGGTCGATTGCGGTGCCGCTCGGGCTGACCGGGCTCGCGGCGGCAGCTGCTGTCGTGGCGCTCGTCGTGTCCTCGCCGAGCCAGAACGCGCCGTTCGGCGGTCCACAGGCAGACCTTCCGCGCATCGGTAACGTCGTCCCGAATCTCAAGGTCGGGCCGGTCCCGAAGGTGACTCCGTCTCCATCCGCCAGCGCCACGCCGAGCGCACAGACGAGTCCGTCGGCGTCGCCAAGCTCGCCGGTCTCGCCGTCCGCATCAGCGACCGCGTCGCCGACGGCCGCTCCCACAGCTACGCCGACACCCGGGCCCACCGCAACTCCGACGTCCGTCCCGACACCGACGCCGGCCGGTCTCTAAACCCGCGGCCGGCCGTCACGTCCCGGGTCCCCAGCCACTGGCACGCCGTGGCGAGTGAATCGTCACGGCGCGCCGCGGGCGATCGGCTGGGGCAGGACGCCGATGTCGACGTCTACGGCAGGCGCACGGAACCGGTCAGGTACGCGTCGCAGCTGCGCGCCGCGGCGCGACCGTCCGCGATCGCCCAGACGATCAGCGAGGCACCGCGAACCGCATCACCGGCTGCGAAGATGCCGGGCGCGGCACAGGCGAATGCCTCGTCCACCGCAACGTTCCCCGCGTGGTTGAACGTCACGGACAGCTCATCGAGCAAGGCGGACTGCGTCGGGCCGTCGTAGCCGATTGCGATGAGGACGAGGTCGGCATCAAGCTGCACATCCTCGCCCGGAAGCGGGATAAACGTGCGGCTCCCATTCTCGCGACGCGCCTCCACGCGCGCCGCGTGCACGCGCCGCACAGCGCCATGCTCACCCGCGAACCTCGTGACCATCAGACCGAACTCGCGTGACCCACCCTCGTCATGCGCCGGGTAGGTGCGCAGGATGAGCGGCCACTGCGGCCACGGGTTTCCATCGGGCCGCGTGTCCGGCGGTTGTGCGTAGATGTAGAGCTGCTGCACCTCGCTGCACTGCTCTCGGATGACGTTCCCGAGGCAGTCCGCGCCGGTATCGCCGCCGCCGATGATGATCACCTTCCCGCCTCGCGCCGTGATCTCAGGGTACGTGGTGGCGCGCTCGCCGGCGACCCTGCGGTTCTGCTGGACCAGGTAATCCATCGCGAAATGAACGCCGCGCAGTTCGCGTCCGGGGACGTCGATGTCGCGCGGCCGATCGGCACCCACGCCGAGCACAACCGCGTCGAAGCGCTCACGCAATTGCGCTGCACTGATGTCGGTTCCGATGTCGTACCCAGTCTCGAAGGTGATGCCTTCAGCCTCGAGCAGATCGATCCGCCGGTCCAGCACCCATTTCTCCATCTTGAAATCTGGAATACCGAATCGCAGCAGGCCACCGACGCGGTCGGACCGCTCGAACACGGTGACGCGATGCCCGGCTCGGTTGAGCTGTTGCGCGGCGGCGAGACCGGCCGGCCCGGAGCCGACCACCGCCACGCGGCGTCCAGTGCGATGCGCCGGCGGTTCAGCGCGGATCCAGCCTTCGTCGAATGCCCGATCGATGATCGACTGTTCAATCTGTTTGATCGCGACCGGATCATCGTTGATGGCGAGCACGCATGCGGGCTCGCATGGCGCGGGGCACAGGCGGCCGGTGAACTCCGGAAAGTTGTTGGTGGCATGCAGCCGCTCCACGGCAGCCTTCCAGTCATCGCGCGAGACGAGGTCGTTCCATTCGGGGATGAGATTGCCGAGCGGACATCCGTGGTGACAGAAGGCGACGCCACAGTCCATGCATCGGGACCCCTGATCACGCAGTATCGGCACCGGCAGCGGCAGGTACACCTCACGGTAGTCGGCGATCCGTTCCGACACCGGCCGCTTGTGCGCCGTGTGCCGCATGTGCTCGAGGAACCCGGTGCGCGCCGGCATCAGCTCACCCACTCGAGTTGGGCGCGGAGCGCGCGACGATACTCTTCGGGCATCACCTTCACGAAATGCTCGCGCTCCTGAGCCCAGCTGCGGAGCAGTCGCATGGCCACTGTGCTTCCGGTGAGCCCGGCATGCTGCTCGAGCAAGCCGCGAACGATCTCATGATCATCGACGGCGAGCGGC
>JBIOIZ010000033.1:0-29607 GCA_044450385.1 Candidatus Dormibacteria bacterium | reverse complement strand
GACGCCGGTCAGCAGCGCATGCACCTGCGCCTCGACCGTGGCGACACTCTCGGGACAAGCATCCGCTCGATAGCTGAGGTCGGTGGCCACCACCACGAGCAGGTCGCCCGCCAGCAACCCCTGGCTTCCGGCAGACACGAGGCGTGCTGCACTGTCGGGATCGAGAGGCTTGGCGCCCCGTTCATTGAGAAACGCATCGAAGGCTTCCCCTGCGCGATCACGTGCCCGGACTGCCGCGGCTCGAATCCGGGTGACGTCGTCAGATGCATCGCGCCCCAGCACGAGCTGAAACGCCCGGTCGAGGTAGGCGCCGACAGCTCGATACAGCCCGGCGGTTGCGCGCGCAAGGTCGCGACGTGCTCCTCGCGGCCACAGCAACAGGCCGACGACGAGGCTGATACCCGTCCCGAGCGCCACATCCTCAATCCGAACAAGTCCCACCTGCCACCCGGCGGGGGAGATGAGGTTGAAGACGATGATCACCATCACGGTGAACCCCGCCTGGCCCGCGATGAATCCGATGGCGCTCGCTGCGTACGAAGCAACGAAGATCGCAATCGGCATCGCGAGCCACATGAGGACCGGATCCCTTCCGGCGATGCTCGCAAACAGACCGCCGACCACGAACCCGATGACGCTGCCCATCAGGGCCTGCACGGTGGTCCGCCCGGTGGCGAGCGCGTTCGAGCGGAGGACGGAGAGGGCACCCAGCACCACCCAGAATGCATGCTCGACGCCGAGGATCCGCGCCAGCAGAACAGACGCCGCCAGGCCGACGGCCACACGCGCACTGCTGTGGAGGACCGTGGAGCCCGGCGCGAGGTGGGTCCGCAGCGTTCCCAGGCTGCGGACGGCGACGCCACGGGTTCCTTCGAGGCGCGGCGTTCCCGCCGGCAGAGTCAGTCCGTCATCGGGCCGGCCACCAGCGGCGATCACCGCGTTCGTGCTCAACGCGATCGTGAGATATGCAATGACGCGAAGCGTATGGTCCACGTCGATGCCCTCGAGCACCTCCTCCGGGGATCGCCCGGCCTTGAGCTCGGCAGCAGCCCACCGGTCGAGCGCCGAACGATGTGCGCGGCGTGCATCCTCCAGGTCGCGCAGTGCGGGAGGAGAGCCACCCGTGAGGACGGCAGCATCCGCACGCAACGTCGCAATGACAGCGGAGGCCAGCCGGTCTCCCTCCTGAATGCAGGGGCGCCGAGACGGACGCTGCCGGTGAAACGGCCGCTCGGTGAGGGTGATCACCTGCTCGAGCTGGGTCACGAGCTCGACGAAGGCACGGTCGCGGCGCGTCGGTCCTGCCGGCCGCATGCCTGTGTGCGCGTACGCGCGGCGGACCGCCGACACCTCCGCGCGCGCTCTCTCTTTGAGCACATCGATCTGCTCGTCGGCGGGTTGGTGTCGCACCGCCGCAACCAGGTCTGCGATGGCAATGCACGCGCCGGCGGCCCGCTTGCGCAGCGCCGCGTGCTCGAACCAGGGCCAGAAGAACACGCCCGCGACGGTCGAGACCAAACCGGCGAGCGCCCACCCGGCGAGACGGGTTGGAATTGCTGACACGGACGCAGGAACCGATGCCGCGAGCACGAATGCGAGCAGCAGCGCTGTCTGCGCAGCCGCGACATATCCGCCGAAGACGCCGGCGAACGAAATCACGAAGCCGACAACGAGCATCCCGGCCGCAGCAGCCGCGGGAACGAGGGACACGGCGGTCCCGAGGGCGACAAGCACCGCGCCGGCGATGGCCGCCGCGACGTAGGCGGCGGCACGCGTCCGCCGCGGACCACCGAAATCGGCCATGACCAGCAGTCCGAAACATCCGAAGACGGCGAACGTGGCGATCTGCAGGTCGCGGAAGACGAGCAAGGTGAGCGCGAACACCAACGGATTGACGATCGCTGCGCGCGTTGCGCGGTGCAGAGCGACGCGGCGAACGTCCGACCGCGCATCCGGTGATCTGCTCGGCGAAGGCGGCGCGACCTCGGTCGCGGCCGCGACGGTCGCCTGCCCGGTCATCCCTCAGCCGGGTCGGCTCAAGTGCCTTCCCGGACCTCGGTGAGGTCGTCGGCGACGAGCCCATGAGCTTCGCGATGCACCGCCGTCGCCGCCTCTTTGCTGGGTGCGTTGACCAGGCAGAACACAGCGCCGGAGTCTTCGTCAAACCAGTACTTCAAATATTCAACGCCGTGCTTCCCTTGGACCTCCAGATCCCGTTGATGGGCGCCTGCCACCGCCTCGGCGGTGAGCCCGTCGACCTTGTGGTGATGGTCCATGTACAGCGGCATCGTGGTTCCCTCCGTGGTAATTGGGCCAGCGATCCTAGCTCAGCTTTGCATCGCTTGGGTGCACAGCGACGCAGGGAACTCAGGTTGCTCCATACGCTGAAGGCACGACCGCGTTGAGAGCTGGCGCCATGAGGAACCGTCCCACGTCCACGTCTCAGTCGGTGCGCCAAACGCGCCGCTGACGATCGATCCAAAGCCGACGCCCATCAGCACCTGCGTCGCCGGGTCGAAGGAAAGATTGAGCACTCCCGTCGGCAGGTAGGGATCCGGCTGGCGGTGGTCGATCCAGTGGGTCCCCGACCACGTCCAGGTATCCGCCCCCGAGCTCGATGCCGGCATCAGGACCATCGTGTCGAGCGCCGGGTCCCATGCCATGGATGCCTGCCCGGGGGGCGGACCGCTCGTACCTGAGTCCAGGAGGTGCCACGTCGAACCGTCCCAGCCCCAGGTGTCGCCCAGGAAGGTTTCCGGAGGACGGATGCCGCCGAAGACCACCACGTGCCTGCTTCCGGGATCGGCGGCGGCCGTATACCCGATTGTCGAGGCGAGCGTGTCCGCGGCCAGGGCCGGGCTTCCAATCGGTGGCGTTGCGCGCGGAGTTGCCTGAGGTCGCGAGATGAGGAACCCAGCCACCCCGGCGACGGCGACGGCGACGGCCAGTGCGACCGCCGTCCATCGATCACGCTCCCGCCAGCCGAGCACGGTGGCGGCGACGAGCCCGTCGTGCCAAGCGCAAGGAAGAACCCCGGTCCGCGACACATACTCGGAGAGCGGCGTCAGCGGCACCGGTCCTCCATGAATGGCGCGGGTGCGTGCCGCACCTTGCACAGCGCGACTATCATCTTTGCCATCCTGTTTCGCCGGTGATAGCACGCTTGGAGGTATTCCGGTGAGCTTCCGTAGTCGACTCAGTTCATGGCCGGTCGTTCGCCAGCTCACCAGTCCCGACCGGCTCGGCCGCGGAACCGCAGTTCGCTCAGGCCGCACTGCCGAGATCACGCCGCGGACCAAGACCGCGGACCGCATGGTCAAGAGTGTGTGTCCGTACTGTGCCGTCGGCTGCGGGCAGCGCGTCTACGTCAAGGGCGACCGTGTGGTGCAGATCGAGGGGGATCCCGACTCGCCGATCTCGCGCGGCCGCCTGTGCCCGAAGGGGTCGGCGAGCGAGCAGCTCGTCAACAACCCGGGTCGGGTGACGACCGTCAAGTATCGGCGTCCCTACGGCACCGACTGGGAAGACCTACCGTTGGAGCGTGCGATGGAGATGATCGCCGACCGCGTCCTCGATACCCGCGCACGCACATGGGAAGACCTCGACCGCGACGGAAACGCGCTGCACCGCACCCTGGGGATCGCCAGCCTCGGCGGCGCCACCCTGGACAACGAAGAGAACTACCTGATCAAGAAACTCTTCTCGTCGTTAGGAGTTGTTCAGGTCGAGAACCAGGCCCGTATTTGACACAGCTCCACAGTCCCCGGTCTGGGGACATCGTTCGGACGTGGCGGAGCCACGACCTTTCAGCAGGACCTGCAGAACGCTGACTGCATCGTCATCCAGGGCTCGAACATGGCCGAGTGCCACCCGGTCGGGTTCCAGTGGGTCATGGAAGCCAAGGCACGCGGCGCAACGATCATCCACATCGACCCGCGGTTCACCCGAACGTCGGCTGTGGCGGACCTGTTTGTGCCTGTGCGTGCCGGCAGCGATATCGCCTTCCTTGGCGGAATCATCAACTTCATCCTCACCAACGAGCTGTACTTCCGCGAGTACGTGCTGAGCTATACGAATGCCGCCACCATCGTCAGCGAGGATTTCCAGGATGCCGACAAGCTCGGCGGAGTCTTCTCCGGATTCGACCCCGAAACGGGGACCTACGACACGACCAGCTGGGCCTATGAAGGCATGGAGACGGCTGCTGCGGCGGGCTCGCGCATGGTGCCCGGCCGGCAGCCACCGGCGCACGCGGGCGGCGGCGGCCAGGAGTTCGGCGGACGCGGCGCCGCGCTCCCACATGGCGAGGTCCGGCGTGACGAGACACTGCAGGACCCGTTCTGCGTGTTCCAGATTCTCAAGCGTCATTACGCGCGCTACACCCCCGAGATGGTCGAGCGGATCTGCGGGGTCCCGGCCGATCTGTTCGCCAAGGTGTGCGAGGCGGTCACCGCGAACAGCGGTCGCGAGCGCACGACGTCGTGGGTGTACTCGGTCGGCTGGACCCAGCATTCAGTCGGGGTGCAGTACATCCGGGGGGCGGCGATCATCCAGCTACTGCTCGGCAACATGGGCCGTCCGGGAGGCGGCATCCTGGCGCTGCGCGGTCACGCAAGCATCCAGGGATCGACCGACATTCCCACGCTTTTCGACCTGCTGCCCGGCTATCTGCCGATGCCGAGGGCGGCCGTCCATGGTGATCTGAGCGCGTACCTCGCTTCGATCAAGAGCGACGGCCAGAAGGGCTTCTGGACCGCGGCGGACACGTACACCGTCAGCCTGCTGAAAGCGTGGTGGGGTGATGCGGCCACGCCGGATAACGACTTCGGCTTTGGATGGCTCCCCCGCATCAACGACGATCACAGCAACTACCAGACCATCGTCGACATGCTCGAGGGCAAGGTCGAAGGCTATTTCCTGCTCGGGCAGAACCCGGCAGTCGGATCATCCAACGGCAAGATGCAGCGGCTTGCCATGTCCCGCCTGAAGTGGATGGTCGTCAAGGACCTCACGCTCATCGAGTCGTCGACATTCTGGAGGGACGGCCCGGAGATCGCCACCGGCGAGATGCGCACCGAAGACATCGCCACCGAGGTCTTCTTCATGCCGGCCGCGGCGCACACGGAGAAGGATGGGACGTTCACGCAGACGCAGCGTCTGCTCCAGTGGCATCACAAGGCAGTTGAGCCGCCGGGCGCGTGCCGCAGTGACCTGCACTTCTTCTATCACCTCGGCAGGCTGCTTCGTCAACGTCTCGCGTCGTCACGGCTCGAGCGCGACCTTCCGGTGCAGCAACTCGCGTGGGAGTACCCGCTGGTCGAAGGCGACGAGCCCGATGCCGAGGCCGTGTTGCAGGAGATCAACGGTCGCCACCTCACCGGCGAGAGGGCCGGGCATATGCTCAACAGCTTCGTCGAGATGAGGGCCGACGGTTCCACGTCAGGCGGATGCTGGATTTACACTGGTGTGTACGCCGACGGAGTCAATCAGTCGGCGCGGCGCAAGCCCGGATCGCAACAGTCGTGGGTCGCGCCCGAGTGGGCGTGGGCCTGGCCGGCGAACCGGCGCATCCTTTACAACCGCGCTTCGGCGGACCCTGAGGGCAATCCCTGGAGCGAGCGCAAGGCCTATGTGTGGTGGGATGCGGCCGCGGGGAAGTGGACGGGCCACGATGTGCCCGACTTCCCCGTCAACAAAGCGCCTTCGTTCCGACCGGAGCCGGGGATCGGCGGCCCGGAGGGGCTCGCCGGTGATGATCCATTCATCATGCAGGCTGATGGGAAAGGCTGGCTGTATGCGCCGAGCGGACTCCTCGACGGGCCACTCCCCGTACATTACGAGCCGGTCGAGTCGCCGGTTCGCAACCCGATGCATCCGCAACAGGCGAACCCGACACGTGAGATGTTCCCGCGCAACGAGAACCTCACCAGTCCGTCACCACCGGAGCCGGGTTTCGACGTATTTCCGTACGTGGTGACCACGTACAGGCTCGCCGAGCATCACACGGCGGGCGGCATGAGTCGCTGGTCCTCGTACCTCGCCGAATTGCAGCCTGAATTCTTCTGCGAGGTCTCGCCGGAACTCGCCGCTGAGCGCAAGCTCGAGCACCTGGGGTGGGCCACCATCGTCACGGCGCGGACGGCAATCGAGGCGAGGGTCCTGGTGACCGACCGGGTCACGCCGCTCATCGTGGGTGGACGGACGATCCACCAGGTGGGTCTTCCGTATCACTGGGGGGTTGGCGGTGGAGGAGCGATCGTCAGCGGTGACTCAGCAAACGACGTCATGGGAGTGGCGCTCGATCCGAATGTCCACATCCAGGAGTCGAAGGCCGCGTCGTGCGACATCCAACCGGGCCGGCGGCCGACCGGTGCTGCGCTGCCCCGCTACGTCGAGGAGTACCGGCGGCGCGCCGGGATCAGCGTCGAGACAGGCACAACGCGACTGACGCCACCGGAGGAGCCGGCGTGATGCAGCGCTGGTCCGCGGCGCTCGATCCCGCCTCCGATGCAGGCTGGACGCAGCATCCTCCACGCAAGGGATTCTTCACCGACAGCTCGATCTGCATCGGCTGCAAGGCGTGCGAGGTCGCATGCAAGGAATGGAACGGCCTCCCCGAGGACGGCCTCGAGATGCTGGGGATGTCCTATGACAACACCGGAGCACTGGGCGCCAGCACGTGGCGTCACGTCGCATTCATCGAGCAGCCACGACGATCCACCGCAACGGCGGGGACGACGGGACTGCTCCCGCTCCCGATGGTTGATTCCACATCTGGCCAGAACACGGCTGCCGCGGCGGAGACAGGGATTCGATGGCTGATGTCATCGGACGTCTGCAAGCACTGCACGCACGCCGCCTGTCTCGATGTCTGCCCGACCGGTTCACTGACCCGAACCGAGTTCGGGACCGTGGTGGTCCAGGACGATATCTGCAACGGCTGCGGGTATTGCGTTCCCGCGTGTCCTTTCGGCGTCATCGACCGTCGCGAGGGGCCGGCCGGTACGCGGAACGTCGGCATCGCGCAGAAATGCACGCTCTGCTACGACCGTCTGGGCGATGGCATGACCCCGGCGTGTGCACAGGCCTGCCCGACTCAGTCGATCCAGTACGGCGACCTCCAGGAGTTGCGCGTTCGCGCTGGTGACCGTATCGAGGAGCTGCGCGCCGTGGGCGTCACCGAGGCAAGGCTGTACCTGGCGGACCCGAGTGACGGTATCGGCGGAGCCGGCGCATTCTTTCTGCTCCTCGACGAGCCCGAGGTCTACGGCCTCCCTCCGGATCCCGTGGTGACGACCCGAGACCTCCCGGCGATGTGGCGAACCGCCGCGATGGCGGGCGCAGCCCTGCTCGCCGGCGCAGTGGCGGCGTTTGTCCGGGCACGCGTGTGACCGCTGCACCGTCCGGCACCGCGACGACGGACACACCACGACGCAGGCGCCGGGGAGGTGGCGGTCGCGAGGGCGAACGCCCGATGGTTCCCGATGTCAGCTTCACCTCGTACTACGGCCGCCCGGTCGTCAAGGCGTCTCCGTGGCAGAGCGACATTCCCGCGTATCTCTTCCTCGGTGGGTTGGCGGCCGGCTCGTCGCTCCTTGCTGCGGGCGCGGACCTCCGGAAACTGCCGGAGCTGCGACGGGTTGCGCGTCTCGGCGCCCTGGTGAGCGTGACCGCCGGAACGGCGGCATTGATCCACGATCTCGGGAAACCGGGGCGGTTCGTGAACATGTTGCGTGTCGCGAAACCCACGTCGCCGATGTCGGTGGGGACGTGGATCCTGACGGCGTATGGACCGATGGCGGGACTCGCCGGCACGTCCGAGCTCGCTCGCATGCTGCCACGCCCGCTCCCCGTCGTCGGGCGGCTGCTCGACATCGGCGCCCGCCCCGCAGGGTTGCTCGCCGCCGCGTTGGCTCCGGCTCTCGCGTCATATACGGGGGTCCTCCTGGCCGACACGGCCACTCCGGCATGGCATGCCGCCCGCCGCGAGCTTTCCTTCGTGTTCGTAGGCTCCGCAGCCTCGGCCGCCGGGGGCCTCGCGATGCTCGGCACGAGCGTCGCACAGGCCGGGCCGGCACGCCGGATGGCCGTTGGGGGAGCGGCTTTCGCCCTCGGAACGGAGATCCGCATGACCAAGGACATGGGCCTGAGCGCTGAAGCACTTCGCTCCGGAAAAGCAAAGCGACTCATGGATGCGAGCCGCGCCCTCACCGCGGCCGGCGCCGTGGGCACGATCGTCCTCGGCCGCCACCGGGTACTGGCGCCACTTGCGGGTGCCGCGCTCGTCGCCGGATCCGTCTGCGCTCGCTTCGCGATCTTCGAGGCCGGCCAGGAATCCGCTCGCGATCCCCGATACACGATGATCCCGCAACGGCAGCGCATTGAGGCGAACGCGTCGCTCGGCGCCGGTCGGTCCTAGGCCCGAACCCCCGCCGCGACGCGCACCCTGCGTCGGTCCCCAGCCACTCGCTCGGTCGCGCCGATACGGTCAAGGTGCTCGAGGAGTGGTACCGCGACGCGGCGGGTGGTCCCCAGCGCCTGGCGCGCATCGGAAAGCGTGAAGGGCTGCACCAATCCGCGGAGGCGCTCGGTGGCGAGCACGGGCGCCGACGGCAGCAGGGCGATATCCCCGGGTAGGAGGAGGATCGAACGCGCCGCGGCGGCCGCTCCCAGCTCCCGATGGCCGAGCCCAAGCGCGACAAGCCGCGGCTGCTCGGGCGCAGCGAACGGCTCGGCGCTCAGCCCAGCCACGAGACGAGAGACCGCGAGCTCGATGTCCGGCCGCAGTGCCGGAACGTTCCCGCGCCTGCGGACGCGGCCTCCAACATCTTCCAGTTCCGGACACGCACGCACCAGATGCGGCAGGAGCTGCGGGTCGTCCAACCTGAGGGCTCGGACCAGATCCGCGTGGGTCGCACCCGTGTCCAGGAGGGCTGCCGGCTGACCCTCGATGACGGCGCGGAGATTCCGCTGGCACTCCGCCCAGCGCTCCGCTGTGACAAGCCACGACCCGGCCGCGATCACGCCTGCCGGAAGTGAATCGCCCACCGGTACCCCGATCTGCTGCAGGAACGCTCGGCTTGCCGCGCCGCGCCGGGCCAGCTCGACGGCGGCATCGGGCGTCCCGCGATCGCCGAGCAGAGCGGCGGCGCGAGCCCTCGCCGCCCCCCGGCGTCGGAGTGGCGGCGGCAGCGGGTCGAGGACGGTCGCCCCGCCGACCACCTGGCGGCGACCCGGGTCCCGGAGCAGCACTCGGTCGCCAACCTGCAGGGGCAGTCGAGCGTCGAGCATGAGCCGTACGACCCAAGAGTCGGATGAGTCCGACGATGCGTCCCGCGACGTGCCCGAGGAACCGGACGTGTCCAGTCGACGGATCCTCGCGGGGACGGCGGCCGCGCCAACGTGGAGGACGGCATGCGTCGGCCAGTCCCCGCCGCCGACACGGGCATCCACCACAGCGGTGCGCCACCAGGCGCCGGGGGTCAGCAGGGCGTCGCCGCGCCGGACGTCGCTGGGGGAGATGGCGCGCAGGTTGATCGCAACCCGGGCCGGGGCGGTAACGGTGTCGGCAGGCTGTCCCAGGCGCTGGAGGGCCCGGATCGTCACGGTCGAGTCGCCGAGCTCGAGGACGTCGCCCCGGCGGAGGGTTCCTGCCGAAAGGGTCCCGGTGACCACGGTGCCGCTGCCCCGGACCGTGAACGAGCGGTCCACCCAGAGGCGGACTCGCGCCCCGGGATCCGCTTCGGGAAGCTCGCGCACCAGGTCGTCGAGGGCGATGCGAAGGCTGTCCAGCCCGGCGCCCGTCTGCCCGGACACGCCGAGCGCCGGAATGCCGGCGAGGGTCGTGGGTGCGAGGAACTCACGCGCCTGGGCAATCGCAGGTGCGGGGTCGGCGAGGTCGGTGCGAGTCACGGCAACGACGCCATGGCAAACGCCGAGGGCGTCGAGGGCCCTGACGTGCTCTTCGGTCTGCGCCGCCCAGCCCTCATCGGCCGCGATCACGAGAAGTGCGGCAGGAACCGGACCGACGCCCGCGAGCATGTTGGTGGTGAACCGCTCATGTCCCGGCACGTCGACGAACGCGATCTCCGCGCCGGACGGTAGCGTCGTCCACGCGTAGCCAAGGTCGATGGTCATGCCCCGGCGCCGCTCCTCGGCCCACCGGTCTGGCTCCATCCCGGTGAGCGCACGCACGAGCGTCGACTTGCCGTGGTCGACGTGACCAGCCGTCGCGATCACCTGCACGCCAGCACCGCCTGCACCACCTGATCATCCGAAGAAGGGGGGACGCACCTGAGATCGAGCAGGCATCGACCGCCCTCGAGCCGGGCGACGATCGCCGGATCGCCGCGGCGCAGTTGCGAGCCGTATCGCTCCGGCAGGCTCACCGCCCAGCCAGGCAGGGTCACTCCCGGCCCGCTGCCGCCCCCGACGGCGCCGTCGCTCGGCACGATGCCGGCCTCAACGCCGAGACGTGTCGCGATCCCCGCTGCCCGCAGGCGCAGAACTTCCGCGTCTGCATGCAGGGCCACGGAGGTTGGCGACTGCGGACCGGCCAGGGTGGCCTCGAGGGCGGCGAGGGTGAGCTTGTCGACCCTGAGCGCCCGCGCGAGGGGGTGACGTCGAAACCCGGCGATGAGGTCAGCCCTGCCGGCGATGAGCCCCGCCTGCGGGCCGCCTAGCAGCTTGTCGGCGCTCGCGGTGACCACGTCGGCGCCGGACCGCAGCGCCCCTGCGATGTCGGGCTCCTCAGGAAGGAGACGGTCGGGCGCGAGCAGGCCCGACCCGACGTCCACCACCAGCGGTGGACCCAGACCCGCAAGCTCGCTGATGGCGACCGACGAGGTGAACCCGGTCATGCGGAAGTTCGATGTGTGGACCTTGAGCAGGCAGCCGGTACGGTCTCCGATTGCAGCGACGTAGTCGGCTCTGGTCGTGCGGTTGGTTGTGCCCACCTCATGCACGCTTGCGCCGGTGGCGGTGGCGAGGTCGGGAAGGCGGAACCCATCACCGATCTCGACCAGCTCGCCGCGGCTCCACACGATTTCCCGTCCGGACGCGAGCACCGAGACCGCGAGCAGCAGCGCCGCCGCGCCGTTGTTGACGACCATGACATCGCCGGCGTCAGGCAGCGCCGCCCGAAGTGCGCTCAGGGTGCCCCTTCCGCGCGGAGCACGAACTCCCTCGACGAGGTCGTATTCGACATCGACGTAGCCGGCCGCGGCGAGCAACGCGTGTCGGGCAGCTTGAGAAAGGGGAGCCCGGCCGAGGTTGGTGTGCAGCACCGTCCCGGTCGCGTTGATGACCGGTCGAAGACTCGTGGCGCCGGCAGGAAGACTGCGGAGCACATCATCGATGAGCTGCTCTGGTGGCAGCGACCCGTCGCGCACCCGCTCCTGGGAGACATGCACGGCGTCGCGAACGCGAGGGCGCCCAAGACGATGCTGCGCATCGACGAGTCGCGAGTCGGCGAGCAGCGAGTCCGTCTGCGGAATGCTCCGGCGCGGATCCATGTGCATGCGCGATGACCCTACGTGTGCCGGCGGAGGCGGACGGGAATCGAACCCGCTTGACCGGGATACTCGGTCACACTGATTTTGAAGATCAGGAGGCCCACCAGGTGCCCAGACGCCTCCACGGGCAAGCGTAGGCCACTGGTCACGGCAGCCGTGAGCGTGTGTGCCCAACCTGCCAACATCGCGGGATGCGACTCACCGGGTACGCGCACGGCGGCGGCTGCGCCTGCAAGATCCCGCCTGGGGAGCTGGAGGAGATGGTGGCGGGCCTGGTCGGTGTGCCCAGCGAGACGCTGATCGTCGGGCTCGATCATGGTGATGACGCTGCCGCGGTCAGATTCGAGCGCAACGGCACCGCGGTGCTCAGCACGGTCGATTTCTTCACACCGGTCGTCGACAACGCTTATGACTGGGGCCGAATCGCGGCAGCCAACGCGCTCTCCGACATCTACGCAATGGGCGGCAGACCAATCCTCGCAGTGAACCTGTTGTGCTGGCCCCGCGACCTGCTGCCCATGAGCCTCGCAGCTGAGGTCCTCCGAGGTGGCCTTGCGGTGGCGATCGAGGCCGGTTGTCCCGTGGCCGGGGGCCACAGCGTCGACGACCCTGAGCCCAAGTACGGCATGGCGGTCACTGGTATCGCGCCATCCGATCGGCTACTGCGCACCGATGCCGGCGTTGCCGGTTTGCCGCTGTCACTGAGCAAGCCTCTCGGCATCGGCGTGCTCAACAGCCGCCACAAACAGACCGGCGAGGTCTTCCCGCATGCGGTGGCTGCCATGGTCATGCTGAACCGGGCGGCGTCGGAAGCCGCGCTTGCCGGTGGCGCCCGCTGCGCCACCGATATCACCGGGTTCGGTCTCCTGGGTCACCTCTACAAGCTGGCTCGGGCGAGCAACCTCACCGCCGCCATCAACGCCGACGCGGTCCCGTATCTCGACGGCGCACGCGACGCCATCGCCGCGGGGTACGTCAGCGGCGGGACGCGGCGCAACCTCGAGTGGGTGGCGCCGCACGTCGGGTGGGGTGGCCGCACGACCGGCGATGAGGCCGAGCGCCTGCTGCTCGCCGACGCGCAGACCAGCGGCGGCCTGCTCGTGGCAGGGGAGATCCCGGGCTCGCCGATCATCGGCGAACTGGTGCCCAGAGGGCCGAACGTAATTGAGGTCCGCTGAAGTTCAGGCCAGTGATGCCGGAAACTCGCGCTCCAGGAACGCCGCCGTCTGCCTCCATGCCGCGGCGGCCGCTTCGGGGTGGTGGAACATCGCGGCGTTGTGGTTGTCGAAGGCGTGGTTGGGGCCGTGATGGAGGTGGAATTCCGTGTGCGGCCGCCCGTCGAAAGCCCGCTCGACTGCGGCACGCTGCTCTGCGGTGATGTACTCGTCTGCATCGCCGAACTGAAAAAGCACGGGGCAGTGCACGTCGGGTGCCCTGTCGAGATTGCCGGGGATGGCCGAGCCGTAGTAGCAGATCGCCACGTCGGGCTCCGCATCCGCGGCCACGAAGAAGGCGATGCCCCCGCCGAGGCAGAACCCGATGATGCCTGCGCGCCGCTCGGTCACTTCGGGCAGGTTGCGCAGGTGCTCGAGCGCGTCAACGGAGTCGCGTGTTGCCTGGGGAAAATCCAGCTTCTGCATGGAACCGAAGGCACGACCCAACGCGTTCTCTGAACGCTCGTCGATCACAGACTCGCCATCGATCCTGGAATAAAGGTCCGGAGCGAGTGCAACGTAGCCCAGGTCACTGAGTCGCGCACAGACGTCCTTGATGTAGTCGGTCACGCCGAAGATCTCCTGCACCACCACCATGCCGGGACCCGAGCCGGATGCGGGGAGGGTGAGGTATCCGGTGGATTCGTGGCTGTCACCGGCGCGGATGTGTTCCTCACGGGCATTCGCCATCGCCGGAGCATACATCGACACAAATGACCCGCCTCCGCAGCGCCGTGGATAATCGTCGGTCTTGCCCTGGGCGCATCACACGAGGTGGGTAGCTGTGGAACACATAGTCGATACCGCTGATGGCCGGAGGCTCGCTGTCTCGGACGGCGGCGTGCCCGATGGCATCCCGGTGCTCGTGCATTACGGCACGCCGAACTCCCGGCTGCAATACGCGCCTGATGTCGCCAGTGCCCGGGAGCGGGGGATACGCTTCATCACCTACGACCGTCCCGGGTATGGAGGATCCACCCCGCACCCAGGAAGGACGGTCGCTGACTGCGTTGACGACTGTCGTGCCATCTGCACGTCACTGCACCTCGACCGAGTGCTGACGTGGGGAGTCTCCGGGGGAGGGCCACATGTTCTCGCCTGCGCCGCACTGTTGGGCGACCTGGTGTCCGCGGCGGCGTCGCTCGCATCCGTGGCTCCCTGGGGTGCCGAAGGCCTCGACTACTACGCCGGAATGGGCGGCTTGAACGCCGACGACTTGCGGCTCTACTTTCAAGACAAGACAGCGGCTCGGGCCAAGATGGACCGCGACCGCGAGGAGATGCTCGCCGCCGGCGCGGACGAGCTCGAGGAGATCCTCAAGACGCTGGTTTCACCCGCGGATGCGGCTGTCTTCACGCCCGCGATCGCCGCTTACCTCAAACAAAGCGCAGCCGAGGGGCTGGGATCGGGCTCCGAGGGCTGGTGGGAGGACGAGGTTGCCCACTTCAGCCCTTGGGGGTTTGACCTGGGTGCTATCGCAACACCGGTCCTGCTCCTGCATGGGCAGCAGGATCGTTTTGTCCCATTCGGCCACGGCGAATGGCTCGCCGCACACATTCCCGGCGTCGAGGCGCGGCTCACCGAGAACGACGGACACTTGACTTTGATCGCCAACCGCGTCGGCGAGGTCCACGACTGGCTTCTCGAGCACTGGTAGACCGGCGCAGGCTGAGTCTGCGTGCATTTCGCAGTCTTTCTCCCACCGTTTGCGGAGTTCGCCGAACCGCAGCGCGTGATGGCGCTGTCAAAGCAGTCGGAGGATGCCGGATGGGACGGGCTCTTCCTCTGGGACCACATGCTCGCCCTTCCCGGGATGGCGGTCGCGGATCCGTGGATCACCATGGCCGCGGCGGCAGTTGCCACGACGCGGCTCCGCCTGGGGGCGCTGGTGACACCGCTCCCGCGACGCCGGCCATGGGTGCTCAGCCGGCAGATGGCGACGCTCGATCGACTCTGCGACGGCCGTCTTATCGGCGGCATCGGCCTCGGAGACGATGGATGGTCCGAATTCAGCTCGTTCGGAGAGGCGGCTGATCCCGTTGTTCGAGGACAGATGCTGGACGAGGCACTGGAACTCCTTCAGCGTTTCCTGAGGGGCGAGCCGGTCACATTCAGCGGCCGGCACTACATCGTGAATTCCCCCGCGCTCCTGCCCAGGCCACGGCAGACGCCCCTGCCGATCTGGGGAGCGTGCCGGTGGCCGAATCGCAAGCCACTGAGGCGGATCGCCAAGCTGCAGGGCTGTTTTCCGATCTTTCCGACGGACCGCACGCAGGCCTCTCCCGATCCCGCGGATCTGCGGGCAATCCGAAATGCCCTGACGGAGCTCGGCGCGCCGGACATCGACATCGCGGTGCGCTGCAAGCTCGCGCTCGAGGAGCCGGAGCGCGTGCGGGAGACTGTCGCGGCCCTCGAACAGGCCGGGGTGACCTGGATCCTCGAGAGCTTTCCGCCAGGAGCATTGCCCGAACTGGTGGAGCGCGTTGTCAGCAGCGGTCCACCGATCGCCGGATGAGCCGTCACTCGCCGGCCGTCGCCTACGACATCACAGCCACCCGCCGGGGCGAGAGTCCGGCGCCAGCGAGCTCGAGTCGTCCGCCAGACGCTTCTCGAACCAGTGGTGCGCATACGGCTCGTCGTTGAAGGCGGGAATCTCGACGTAGCCGGAAGACCGGTAGAGACGGATCGCCTCGGCGAGCGTCCCGTTGGTCTCGAGTCGCACAGTCCCGGCACCGTGGTTCGCGGCGAGCTGCTCCAGATGGGCCAGCAGGCGGCGACCGATGCCGAGGCCGCGTGCGGTTTCGGCGACCCACATGCGCTTCAGCTCCGCCGGGTGGTCCCCGTGAAATTTGAGCGCACCGCAGCCGACCGGCCGCCCCTGCAACCACGCGACCACGAGCAGCCCGGCGGGGGGTCGCAGCTCAACGTCGTCTGCGCTGATCGTCCGCGATGGGTCAAAGCCGGTGTCGAACCGCCGGTCGAGTTCTGCGAAATAGGACTGGATGCAATCGCGGGCTTCCGGGCGGGCGGGATCGATCAGTGCGATCTCGACGCTCGCTGCGGTGAGAAGGCGCTCGACGTCGGCCATGGCCGCGCAGAGACGATCTCGCTGTTCCGGCGCGAGCGGGGCAAGCAGCGACTCCGCCAGCGCATTGCTGCGAGCGTCGAGCACCGACCGCTCCCGCAACCCGGATGCCGTGAGGCGGGCCGTTCGAATCCGACGGTCGGATGCGTTCTGGCCGATGCTGACGAGCCCGGCGGCCACGAGCCGGCCGAGCAACCGGCTCAGGTATCCGGAATCCAGCCCCAGCCGCAGGCGCAGCGCGCGCACGTCGCAGCCTTGCGCGCCGATCTCCCACATCACCCTGGCTTCGCCGAGGGAGTGCGATCGGTCCAGAAATCGCTCGTTGAGCGCCCCGACGTGCTGGGTGACCACCCGATTGAAGCGCCGGAGTTGCGCGACCAGCGCCTCGTCCATTCTCTGACTCTAGTCAGAGATCCATTCGCAAGCAACCGCCGGCCGCGTTTGGGGCACGCGGAGCCGGCGTCCATAATGGACACCGAATCGCCCGTGCTGCGGAGGTCTGAAGCGTTGGCGCTCGAAGCCGCCGAGAAGGTCGCCAGCATCGATGACGGTGCCCCGGTCGTGTCGTTCGCAACCGACCCGTCGCGCTACCTGCACTGGCAGCTGAGCATCGATGGCGCTATCGCGACGCTCGCCATGGACGTCGACGAGCAGCGCGGGATGCGCCCGGGATACGCCATGAAGTTGAACTCGTACGATCTCGGGGTGGACATCGAACTCCACGACGCGGTGCAGCGCCTTCGCTTCGAGCATCCGGAGGTCGGATGCGTCGTGATCACCTCCGCGAAGGACCGGTGCTTCTCGGCCGGCGCGAACATCGGGATGCTGGCGCAGGCAACACACCCGTGGAAGGTCAACTTCTGCAAGTTCACCAACGAGACGCGGCTCGAGATTGAGGACGCCAGCGCCAACTCGGACCAAACGTATCTGGCGGCGGTCAATGGTGCCGCAGCCGGCGGCGGGTACGAGCTGGCGCTCGCGTGCGATGAGATCCTGCTCATCGACGACGGGTCATCGGCGGTATCGCTCCCTGAACTGCCGCTGCTCGCCGTGCTGCCGGCAACCGGTGGTCTCACACGCCTCGGCGAGAAGCGGCACGTGCGCCGGGATCTCGCCGACGTCTTCGTGACCAGGAGCGAGGGCGTGAAGGCGCCCACTGCCGTGAAATGGGGGCTGGTCGATGCGGCCGTCCCGCGCGGACAGTTCGACGAGTCGGTGCGCACCCGAGCGCTCGCAGTCGCGGCAAGCAGATCGCGAGCGAAACCGGCACGCGGGATCTCGCTCGAACCACTCGACGCAGCGTGGGATGGCACCAGCGGCGACTACCGGCATGTGAGCGCGCAGCTGGACCGCGCCGGCGGCGTTGTGACCATCACCGTCAGGGGACCTGAGCAGCCGGCGCCGGTTGATACGGCCACTGCCCGCGACCAGGGCAGCCGGTACTGGCCGCTCGCAGTGGCACGTGAGCTCGACGATCTGATCCTTCGTCTGCGCATCAACGAGCTCACCCTGGGAACGTGGGTCCTCAAGACCGCGGGTGACATGGACCGCGTCCTCGCCCACGACCGATTCCTGCTCGAGCATCGCGCCGAGGATTGGTTCGTCAGCGAGGTGGTGCTCTTCCTGAAACGCGTCTTCAAGCGTCTTGATGTGACCAGCCGCAGCCTGCTGGCGGCCATAGAGCCGGGCAGTTGTTTTGGCGGACTCCTGCTGGAACTCGCACTTGCGTGCGATCAGCAGTTCATGCTCGACGGTACAATCGATGAGGGGGACGCGCCGGCGGTCATGGTGATGACAAACTCGAATCTGGGTGCGTACCCGATGGGCAATGCGCTCTCACGGCTCGAGTCGCGATTCTTTGGACGCACTCACGAACTCGACGCCGCCAGGATGGCGGCAAACGCCCCCCTCGATGCTGCCGCTGCATCGGAACTCGGGCTCGTGACCTTCGCGCCGGACGCCATCGACTGGGACGACGAGGTGCGCATCGCACTCGAACAGCGGGCTGCATTCAGCCCCGATGCCCTCACCGGCATGGAGGCGAACATGCGATTCGTCGGCCCGGAAACGATGGAAACCAAGATCTTCGGGCGGCTCACCGCCTGGCAGAACTGGGTGTTCAGCCGCCCCAACGCGATCGGCCCGGCCGGCGCGCTCCGGCGATACGGGAGCGGTCAACGCGCATCGCTTGACAGGGAGCGGGTGTGACGTGAGTCTGAGCGCCGATTACACAGACCGAATCCCCAACAACGTGGATCTCCGCGGCGACCGGCGCCTGCAGCGCGCGCTCGAAGCGTGGCAGCCGCGCTTCATGCAGTGGTGGCGCGACCTTGGACCCGACCTCATCGCGCGCGACGTGTACCTGCGCACCGCGATCAGCGCAGACCGTGATGGGTGGGCGCACTTCGGACACATCCCGCTCGAGGAGTACCGATGGGGGATCTTCCTCGCCGATCGCGAACCGGACCGTCGCATTGCTTTTGGTGAGCACATGGGAACGGCGGCATGGCAGCAGGTACCCGGTGAATATCGCGCCGACCTGCAGCGACTGCTCGTCGTTCAGGGAGACACCGAGCCGGCGTCGGTGGAGCAGCAGCGGCTGCTCGGATTCACGGCACCGAGCCTGTACGACCTTCGCAACCTTTTCCAGGTCAACGTCGAGGAGGGGCGTCACCTCTGGGCGATGGTCTATCTGCTCCAGGCGTTTTTCGGTCGCGAGGGACGTGAGCAGGCCGAGGAGCTGCTGATGCGCCACTCCGGCAGCGTGGACGCACCGCGCATCCTTGGCGCTTTCAACGAACCGACCAGGGATTGGCTCGCCTTCTTCATGTTCACCTACTTCACCGACCGCGACGGTAAATTCCAGCTGGGCACACTCGCCGAGAGCGGCTTCGACCCGCTGTCACGCACGTGCCGCTTCATGCTCCGGGAAGAGGCGCACCACATGATGGTCGGGACCACCGGCATCGATCGGGTGGTACGGCGCACTGCCGAACTCATGCGCGAGCACGACACCGACGACGTGAAGAGATACGGCGGGATTCCCCTTGACATCGTGCAGCGGTATTTGAATTTTCACTACAGCGTCTCCCTCGATCTCTTTGGCGGGGAACGATCCACCAACGTTGCCAACTACTTCACCGCAGGCTTGAAGGGACGCTGGCAGGAGGAGCGCCGCGCCGACGACCATCAGCTCACCGAGCTCACGGCCGCGGTCGATGTCGTCGTCGACGGACGCATTGAAAATGCCAGTATCCCGGCGCTGACTGCGCTGAACCAGGATCTTCGCGCGGAGTACTTTGGCGACTGCAACAACGGCGTGCGACGCTGGAATCGCATCCTCCACGAGGCCGGCGTGGAGAGGACACTGGCCCTGCCCCATCACGGGTTCAACCGTCGCGTCGGTGCGTTTGCGGGCTATTGGGTGACGCCCGGTGGAGCACTTGTCGATGCGGTGACCTGGGCGCGCGGTGAACCCGAGTGGCTGCCGACTGCGGCGGATTACGACTACATCCAGTCGCTCATGAAGCCAGTGTTCGAACCCGGCAAGATGGCAGCCTGGATCGCACCGCCTGCGACCGGGATCAACGGGCAGCCGGTCGACTACGAGTATGTCCACCTGACATAGGAGTATTCACGCAGGGTCGCTGAGCATCGCTTCGGCTTCGCGGCGGAGGTCGGCCCGAATCACCTTCCCGGTCGCGGTCTTCGGGAGAGCCGCGACGACGATGAGGCGGCGCGGACGCTTGTAGCCGGCAAGCTCGGCGCGGCATCGCGCGAGCACGTCCTCGGGGTCGAGGTGCATGCCGGGTCGAGGCACTGCGAAGGCGACCGCGCGCATCAACCCGTCGCCTGATCGCGCACCCACCACGGCCGCCTCGGCGACCTTCTCGTGGCCGAGGAGGACGTTCTCCACCTCGACCGGCGATACCCATTCGCCGCCGACCTTGAGCATGTCGTCACGACGTCCGAGATGGCGGTAGACACCGGCCGCGTCAACTGCATAGAGATCCCCGGTGGCCACCCAATCCCCGACAAAGGTGCGCCGTGTTTCCTCACTCCGACACCAGTAGCCGGTCGCAGCCGCATCACCCGAGACCCACAGCTGGCCAGGGGCACCGACTCCCACCGGGCTCCCGTCGTCGTCGAGCAATCGGACCGCATGCCCGCCGACCGGCGTGCCAGAGGCCCCCGGCACCGCCTGTCCAGGGCGGTTGGAGATGAAGATGTGGGTCAGTTCCGTCGAGCCGATGCCGTCGAGTATCTCGACGCCGAACCGCTCGCGAAAGCGCTGGAAGAGCTCGGCGGGAAGCGCCTCACCTGCGGACACGGCATTGCGGAGTGACGCGAACGTCGCGTCGGGGATTTCTGCAGTCACGAGCGACGCATAGAACGTCGGGACGGCAAAGAACAATGTCGGCCGGTGCTGCTCCATCAGCGCCGCCACCAGTGCCGGCGTCGGCGGACGGGTCGGTTCGAGCACGGCTTCGGCGCCGGCCGCAAGCGGGAACGTCAGCGAGTTCCCGAACCCGTATGCGTGGAACATCGGGGCCACCGAGAAATGCCGATCACCGGCATGCACCGCCAGCACCTCACGCGCGTACCCGTTGCAGGTCGTTCGGATGTCGGCGTGGCGGTGCATGGCGAGCTTCGGACGCCCGGTGGTGCCCGACGTGCACAGCCAGAAAGATGGGGATTCCGCAGATGTCTCGTCGCAGGTCCCGTCGCCGGCGCTCGCGAGAATCTCCGACCAGAGTGGCCCGGTTGCATTGCCGTCAGCGTCCGGTCCCACTCGCACCAGATCGGTGAGGTCGGGTGCGCCATCGCGCAGCGCGGTGATCAGCGCCGTCGCATCACCGGCCACGATGGCACAGCGCGCGCGAGCGTCACGCGCGATGGCGACCAGGTCGCGAGGTGGCAGGAGCGGGTTGACGGGCAGCGCGACCCCTCCGATCCGCATCGTCGCGAGGATCGCGACAGCGAGCTCGGGCCCGTCCCGCAGGATCATCAGAACCCGCTCCTCCGGCCTGACGCCGAGGCGGCGCAGACCGCTCGCTGCAGCGGTGATCGAGACAAGCAACTCCGCATAGCTCATCACCGTGTCGCGGTAGAGCAGCGCGGTTCGAGCGCCCACCCCGGCGGCGACGTGGCGATCGACCAGCCATTCACAGGCGTTGAAGCGATCAGCCATGGCCCGCCTCGGCATCGTTCCAGAACGACTGCAGCTCCGTGGCGAAACGCTGCGGCTCGACGCGATGTGGGTCGTGGGTCGCCGTGTCCACCCAGCTGATCCGTGCCACGGGCAGGGCCTCGCCAATCGCATCGGCGTGGAGCCGGGGCGAGAGCTCGTCACGGAGACCGTGCATGACGTAGATCGGGCACCTGATGGTCGTGAGCTCGTCGACGATGCTCCAGTGCTCCCACTCCGGTGAGGTCCAGAGTGTGTGCCATCGGCCGGCGACCGCCGCCCAGTCATCGCCATGGGCGCGCCGAAGGCTGCGGCGCAACGGCTCAGGCCACTGGTCGGGCGGACCCATGCGCCGGAGTGTAGCCACGGTCAGCTCGTCACCGCGAACGTGGACCGCGACCACGGCGACGCTCCGCACCATCGCTGGAGCCCGGGCGGCCAGGAGCAGCGCAACCGTGCCGCCATCGCTGTGGCCAATCAGGTGGACGGGCGAGTTGACTCGATCCTCGAGCATCGACCGAAAGTCGTCGGTGTCCTCGTCGAACATTGCGGTGGTGAGCTGTCGGTCATGATCCGAGCGCCCGAACCCGCGACGGTCAAAGGCGATGGTCCTGCGACCCCCGCCAGCAGCCGGAAGCAACTTCTCCCAGGCGCGTGTCGAGCCGGCACCGTGGTGGAGCCACACGGTTGCGGGGTCGCGGCCCGCGTGGTCATCGACGTACATGGACTGCGCCCCGCAGTCTACGGACGCCCGGGATCACCAGACTGCGACGCCCATGCCCCCGAACGTCGCGATGGCCGACGAAAACTGGGCGGCGGAGATGGTCCTGCGCAGACCGACACCGACGTCGATCACCGTGACTGTCCCGGCACGGGAATCGAATCCGATCACCGTCACGGCGTGCTCAGCTGTCGTATAGGGCACGACGCGACCATCCCAGGCGGTCCATGTGCCGGTTCCGGAATAGGCGAAATTGAAGTTCGTCCACACGACGACGGGGTGGCCGAGCTGTATCTGCAGCTCGATCGTGGCGGTGGTCCAGCCGGTCCGAGCATCCGTCGTGGCCCCGGCACGCGCGGCGGCGGCCGCAATTGGCGGGTAATACACCCCGTAGCCCGTGTAATTGGTCTCCGACCCGTCGACATTGCCGACGAACGCTGCATAGGGATCTCCCCATGTCACCGGGCGGCCGTGGGAGACAACTGCGCGTTGAGGCTGTTTTGGTAGCTGATTGAACACCCAGGTCTGCGTGAGAGCGAAGCCCCGGGTCTGCAACGCCACCGCCAGCGCCGCGGATTCGCAGTCGAGCGGCATCTCCTGGTGGAGGGTCGGGGCATTCAGGTATGCCGCGGTCGAGATGTGACACACGTGGACTGAGCCGCCTCCGGCGACGGGCGCCGATGAGCACGTCAGGGTTTGGAACGCCGCCTCGGCAACCAGAGGCCCGGCGGCCAGCGCGACAAGGCTGATGCTCAGGCTCGCCATCCCGATCGCAACCGCCACCTTCCGTCTGTTCACACGTTCGCCTCGTTCGATGCCTACTCCACTGCGCTGACCCTACGAGCGGCCCGCACCCGCCGCGCCGATGCAGGCGATCCGTGAGACGTCCGCCACCGATGCGTCACCGGCTCTCAACGAGCGGATGCCGGTGGCTACTGCGGCGTCGGAGGCGGGCCGCTCTGGGGCGCATCGCCCACGAGGATGGTCTGGATCGCGCGCTCGCTCTCAACCATCGCGAGGACGATCACCTCGTCCCCCGCGTAGAGCACCGTGTCCGGGTCGGGGATGATCATGTGCTCCCGGCGGACGATGGCGACGATCGCCGACTCCCGTGGAAGTCCGAGTTCCGCAATGGGGACGCCGCAAGCCGGTGACTCCTCGGCGAGGGTGACCTCCAGCAGGTGTGCCGACGCCCCCTCAAAGCTCATCAGGTGGACCAGGGAACCGATCGACACCGCCTCTTCAACGAGCGCGGTGTACAGCTGGGGCGTCGAGACCGGCACGTCGACGCCCCAGCTCTCGGTGAAGAGCCACTGGTTGCTGGCGTTGTTCACCCGGGCGATCACGCGCGGCACCGCGAACTCCTGCTTGGAGAGCAGTGAGATGACGAGGTTGTCCTCGTCATCTCCGGTGGCCGCCACCATGACATCGACTTCGGCCATGCCCGCCGCCTGCAACGACGACACCTCGCAGGCATCAGCGACCAGCCATCGGACGTCGAGGTGGGGCTGGAATCGGGCGACCTGCTCCGGGTCGACCTCCAGGATGAACACGTCGTGGCCGTGCACCTTCAGGTCTGCGGCGACGGCCATGCCGACGCTGCCACCGCCCGCGACCGCGACCTTCATCAGCGCGCCTTGGTCGCGACGGCCACCGAGACGGGGGAGGGGATGGCGAGGAGCGCCTCCAGCGCCGGGAGGTCGTCCTTGGTTACCACAAGGTGGAGTAGATCGCCATCCTGTCCGACCAGGCCGCCGATGTCCAGGCGAGGCACTCCGGCGCGGGTCACCGCCACGAGGCGGATCTTGCCGTCGGCTTCCAGGGTGGAGAGCTTCTCGCCGGCGAGATGCTCCGGGAGCACATGATCCATCAGAAGGAGTGTCCCGGTGGCGTCTCGCCAGTGCGGGGTGAACTCTTCCGGCAGGAGCCAGCTGCGCACCTGGTCGACGGTCCAGGTGACCGTGGCGACAGTTGGAATGCCCAGGCGCTGATACACCTGCGCGCGCTGCGGGTCGTAGATGCGCGCCACCACGCGTTCGACTCCGAAGGTCTCCCGGGCGATTCGCGCGCTGAGAATATTGGAGTTGTCTCCGGACGTGACCGCGGCGACCGCATCGGCGTCCTCGATCTTCGCGTCATGCAGCGCATTCCGGTCGAAGCCGGATCCTTCAACGACAATTCCCTTGAAATCCGACGGCAAACGGCGAAACGCCTTGCGGTTTCGATCGATGATTGCGACCGAGTGACCCTCGGCTTCCAGGGTGCGAGCCAGGCCGGAGCCGACTCTTCCGCAGCCGGCGATGACGATGTGCATCGCTCCATTCAAGCAGGTCGCTCTGGCCTCAGGGCGACGTCGGTGCCGAGTTCAGCTTGGGGCATACTGCGGCCGTGGAAGAGCCACAGACAGTTCCGGTGGCATCCTCACGCCCGCTTGGACCGGAAGCGCCCGGAGCGTCGGGCGCGGGGACCTACCCCGAGTCCTTGGCATACCGACTGAAGAACCGGATCCTCGGCCCACCCATGGTCTCCGAGCAGCTCACTCAGGAGCGGCTCTCCACGCCGGTGGCGATCGGGGTGCTCGCCCCGGACATGATCTCATCGTCCGCGTACGGCACCGAAGAAATGCTCGTCGTCATGGTGCCGATCATCGGGCTCGCCGCCTTCGACATGGTCATCCCCATCACCCTGGCGATCCTCGCCGTGATGGTCTTCGTGATGATCTCGTACATCCAGGTCATCGGTGTCTATACAAAGAGCGGCGGCTCATATGTGGTTGCGCGCGACAACTTTGGGCCGAGGATCGCTCAGGTGGCGGCCGTCGCGTTGCTCATCGACTACACGGTGACGGTCGCGGTCCAGACGTCGGCGGGGACCGCAGCGCTCACATCGGCATTCCGAGGACTGGCCCCGTACACGATTGCCATCACGGTCGGGGTCACCTTGATCATGCTGTTCGGCAACCTACGCGGCATCCGCGAAGCCGGCTCGATCTTCGCGATCCCCACGTACTTCTACGTGGTGTCGCTCTCCCTCGTGGTCATCACCGGGCTTGTCAAAGCCGCACTCGGTGGCCTGCACGCGCACGCGCTCCCGAGCGCTGCCGCACTCGGTTACCCGATCGGCAACCAGCGCGGCTTTCTCATGGGGCTCGGAATCTTCTACTGTCTGCGCGCATTCGCCAACGGCGGATCCTCACTCACGGGACTGGAGGCCGTCTCCAATGGCATCGCCAGCTTCCGACGTCCCGAGGCGCGCAACGGGCGCATCGCGCTCCTGGTGATGTGCGGGATCCTGGGATTCCTCGTCCTGGGCACGTCGTTGCTGGCACACTGGACCCACGCGGTGCCGTACTCGACGGGGACCCCGACCGTCGTCTCCCAGGAGGTGGGGTACGTCCTCGGCAACAGTTGGTTCGGAACCGCTTTCTTTTACGTGGTGCAGGCGGCGACGGTGATGATCCTCTTCACCGGCGGCAACACCAGCTTCAATGGCTTCCCGTACCTTGCGAGCTTCGTCGCCGGTGATTCATTCCTCCCGCGTCAATTGACAAAGCGGGGTCACCGGCTCGCGTTCTCGAACGGGATCTTTGTGCTCGCCGCCGTCGCGATCCTGCTCATCATCGTCTTCAAAGCGAACCTCAACTCGCTTGTCGGTCTCTACGCGATCGGCGTGTTCACCGGCTTCTCGTTCGCCGGGTTCGGAATGCTCAAGCATCACCTCACGTTGCGCGGCAGGCGATGGCAGATCGGGGCGATTGTCAACGGCTTTGCGGGTGCGCTCTCGGTGGCCGTGGTGGCGATCCTGCTGGTAACCAAGTTCTTCGAAGGAGCATGGATTGTCGCTGTCGTCGGTCCGCCGCTGTACTACGGGCTGATCCGACTCCATCGACAATACGTCGCCGAGGAGAAACAACTCGAGACCGGTGCCGTGGAAGCGGCGGAGGCGCCGGTGCTGCAGCGTCACGTGGTCCTGGTGTTCGTGGGGCAGCTCGACATGGCGACGGCGCGCGCGCTGCAATACGCGAGGACGTTGCGGCCGGATGAGCTGCGCGCCGTGCATTTCGACATCGACGCCGCGGCCACCGAACAGCTCAAGGAGGAATGGAGCAGGCTGGGACTGGCGCATCTGCCTCTCGACATCCTCGAGTGCCGTGACCGCCGTCTGGAGCGCGCAGCACTCGAGTACGTGGCCGACATCGTCGCCGACGGCACAACCGAGTGCACGGTGCTGCTGCCACGCCGCGCATTTCACTCACGGCTCGCGCGGGTGCTGCACGACCGCACAGCGGATCGGATCGCCGACGCGGTCGGCGGTGTCGCGCATGTGGCTGCGACGATCGTTCCATTCAACCTCGAGGCCGCCCAGCGCCGGAGGTTCCGGTCCCACGCTATTCGCGCAGACGTCGCGCGGCGCAAGCCGATGCGCGGTACCGGCCTCGATCGAGAGCTCGCTCGGCGTGCGACCGGAACGATCCCGATCAGCGAGGTCACCTGGCGCACCCGCGTGCGAGTGGCCGGCCGGATCCGTTCGCTGCGAGTGCAGACGGCGAAGGGCACAGCGAACCTCGAATGCGAGATCACCGACGACACCGGCATCCTCCTGCTCGTCTTTCAGGGGCGCCCGAAGATTCCCGGTATCGAGCCGGGCGCGCGCTTGATCGTGGAGGGGATGGTCGGTTCCTGGAAACGCCGGCTTGCGGTTCTCAATCCGGACTACGAGCTGGTCAGCGAGTAGCGCCGACGCGAGATCGGCGGTCTAACTCGCCGCTCCGCGCGGCACGGTGAGCAGCCACGGCAATGCTTCTGCAGCCGGTCGCACGAGCATCTCGGCATGGGCGTGGTCGAGGTGGTCCGCGGCGAGCAACGCGAGCCCCGCACCCAAGGCGGCGGCCTCGGCGTGATGGCCGGTCTGGCCATGCTCAACCTTCCAGGACACCAGCGACGTGCGACCTTCGGTCAGGTCGAGAATCATGCGCTGCCACTCCTCCCATTCGGTGGTGAGGTGGGCGCCTTCGATCGCCTCCAGGGCTGCCTTCTCCGCAGCGTGATACCTGTCGAGGTGGGGAAGCGCGTGCGTTTCCCACCCTTGGGCCATGCGTTCGATCGCCAGTGGTGAAACGGTGCGCAGGTCCTCGAGGAGCCGTGAAATGCCCCGGTCGTCTGGTGAGTAGCCGTAGCCGTCGCTATCCATGTCCGTACTCTGACACGGGCAGATCGTAGCCGGTACCGCGAGTACCGCTGTGGCAATCTACTGAGCTGATGGCGATACCAGATCGACCTCTCGAGGGCACGGTTGCGCTCGTCACCGGCGCGTCGAGCGGCATCGGTGAGGCGACTGCCGTTTCGCTCGCGGGATTGGGTGCAGCCGTCGCCTTGGTGGCGCGTCGTGCCGACCGAATCAAGGCCCTGGCGGACCGCCTCACAGCGGACGGAGCAACCGCGATCGGGATCACCGCCGATATCACCGATCAGGCGCAGGCCAGCGGCGCGGTGGCGCAGGCTGCGAGCGAGCTGGGTCGGCTCGACACGCTGGTGAACAACGCGGGCGTGATGCTGCTCGGGCCGGTGGTCGACGCCCCGATCGACGAGTGGGAGCAGATGGTGCGGATCAACCTGCTTGGACTGCTCTACTGTACCCACGCGGCACTTCCTCACCTGCTTCGTGCCGCGGAGGACGGCGCACGCCGGGTGGCCGACCTCGTGAATGTCAGCTCGGTCGCGGGGCGCGAGACCCGAAATGGGAGCGCCGTCTACAACCTCACCAAGCACGGCGTCGGCGCCTTCAGTGAAGCCTTGCGCAAGGAGATCACGACCCGCCACGTTCGAGTATCGATCGTGGAGCCCGGCGTGGTGGCCACCGAGCTCGCGTCGCACAACCGCCCAGAGATCCTGGCGGAGATGCAGCAGCGCTTCGCGCGAATCGAGCCGCTCAAGGCCGAGGACATCGCCGATGCGATCTCCTACATCGTCTCGCGGCCTCGCCACGCCGGAGTCAACGAGGTCCTCATCCGCCCGACCGACCAGGAGTACTGACCGCGCATCCGAGATGGCGCCGGAGGGGGGGTCGAAAGCGCCGTCGCTGGGCGGCGAGCACGAAAAATCCCCCGTTAGGGTGATTTTTCGTTCGAGGAGTTGACAAACCCTTGTCGCTTATCCAACCATCCGGACGCTGCCTCACAGAGGTTTGGTAGCGACGCGATTCGCTCCCGGAAGCGAGTGCGTCGCAGACGGTGGGTCCGGTTGTTGGAGGGCAAAGGTCTGATGCATTTGCAAGATGGAATCAGGGGCCGGGGGTCCCATCGTCTCTCGAAGATGAGCAAGCTCACCGTGGTCGGTGCGGGCGCGCTCGTCGCTGCGGCCTGCGGCAGCACCACGACTGGGTCGTCGAGTCCAGCTGCCTCGAACCCTGGTGTCCCATCGGGCATCAACGTGACCGCCTTCACGCCGGACATCAACTCGACCATGTCCCTGCTCAAGCCACTGACGGCGTATGCGACCCACGGCGCCAACACGCTGCTGATCGGGGTCATCCTCCCCGACACGACGTCGTCAACCCGCTGGGTGGACTTCGATCAGCCGTACCTGACGTCCGCGCTGGCGGACGCAGGCTTCAACCAGAATCAGTTCCGCATCGACAACGCTCAGGGCAGCGATGCAACCGAGCTCGACGACGCGACGGCTGACATCAACCTGGGCGCCAAGGTCCTGATCATGTGCCCGCTCGACGGGCCGACCGGCAAGGCCATCGCACAGCTGGCTGCGTCCAAGGGCGTCACCCTGATCAGCTACGACCGGGCCACGTTCCAGGGCTCCAAGACGTACTACGTCAGCTTCAACAACGAGGCCGTCGGCGAGCTCATCGGCAACGGCTTCCTGTCCTGCGTCACCTCGTGGGGCGTCACGAACCCACAGGTCTTCGTGCTCAACGGTGGTGAGGACACTGACCCGAACGCCATCTCGTTCGCGACCGGGTACAACAAGATCGTCTGGAGCCAGGCCGCCAAGACGGTCGCCGCCGGGGCGACGAACAGTCAAGGCATGAAACTGGTCGGGGAGAACTTCGCACCCGGGTGGTCGAACACCCAGGGCGGGACGATCTTCTCGCAGGAGTTCACCGCCCATTCCAACATCAACGCGACCATCGAGGCCAATGACGGTCTCGCCAACGCGGTGATCACCGACCTCAAGGCCGGCGGCACGCCTGCCAAGAAGATCCCTACCACTGGGCAGGACGCAACCGCCCAGGGCATGGCGTGGGTCCTCGAGGGCTACCAGTGCGGCTCCGTGTACAAGCCGGTCTACAAGGAGGCCCAGGATGCGGTCGCAATGGCTGACATCCTCCTCTCGGGCAACACCGTGCCATCAGCACTGCTGAACGGCACCACCACCGATCCGACCAACGCCAGCGTCTCGGAGCCTGCGTCGCTCCTGACCGCAACGTGGGTCAACGCGGCGAACATGGAAAGCACGGTGGTCAAGGATGGATTCGATCCTGCGTCGGCCATCTGCGCCATCGCTGGTGCATCGCTCTGCACATCGGCCGGAATCTCGTAGTCATCTGAGGGAGCGTCTCGTGCGGACGCCGCCTCAGTGGAGCAGCCGGGTCGCCCTTCGGGGCGGCCCGGCTTGCCCGTATCCCCGGCGGACCGCATCTATTCGGAATGGGATGGGGCGGTCAGAGACGGCGCTGATCCAGGGCGCCGCGGATAGGATCGTGCCCGTCAAGAAGAGCGATCGACTCATTGATCCGAGGCGACAGAGATGAATCAGGATCCCAGGGTGGTGGCGAGCGTCGGGGCGGCGGTGGCCGAGCCGATCTTGAAGCTGCGCGGGGTCGACAAGCACTTCGGCCCGGTCCAGGCGCTCTACCAGGTCAATCTGGATTTG
>JBIOIZ010000032.1:0-30322 GCA_044450385.1 Candidatus Dormibacteria bacterium | reverse complement strand
GTTATAGGTACGTGTTGACCACGTTTGATCTCACGATCAGCGGCGGTCACGCAGCCGCTCATCTGGACATCCGCAACTCCTCGCCCGCCACATCCCACCGGCGTCTCGGCGCGGTGGCGCTGATTCTTGTTGCTCCAGCAGTCGCGTTGCTGGTCAGCGCCGCAGTCATCAGCCTTAGCGGTCAGGCTGGTTTCGAAATCAGTGATCGCGTTGCGCCCGTCCTTCCTGTCGCCGGAGTGATTGTGCTCGCATTGCTGGTGCTCGCGATGGTGCTGCTCGCCGTCGCGCGTCTTCGCGTCAATATCGAGCGTCATGACGGAGCGTGGCACGGACATATCAGCGTTGAGCTGGCAAGAGGCGAACTCGTTGCCGCAGTCCTGGGATTGTCATTGATCGCCGTCTTCGTGGGGCATCTACTGGCGGACGGGTACGCATGCCTAAACGGGATGCGTCGAGCGTGCTGACTCGTCGGCATTCGAGCAATCTGGGCGCGGGGGGAGTTGCGCTCTCTGGACCGGCCAATCAGGCGACGGCCGCGATGAGCAGGAGATACGATCCGGGCCCTGCACGTCGCGGTCAGCGTTGACGCGCGCGAAACGCGGCGACGTTGACGCGGCTCGAGCAGGTGGCGCTGCAGTAGCGGCGCGACCTGTTCTTCGAGAGGTCAACGACGACGTCGTCGCAGTCGTCGGCGTCACAGACGCGCAGCCGGTCGAGCTCTCCCTGCCGAACGACATCCACGAATGCCATGGCAGCCTCGACGACCATCCGATCGGCGAGCGATGCCTCGGGCAGAGTCGCGTGCAGGTGGTAGTCCCATTCGTCGTGTCGAACGAGTTGCGGCATCGCATGCGAGTGACGAAGGATCGCGTTCACCTCGGTCACGACCCCGTCCGCATCCAGCTCCCAGAGGCCGCGCAGCCGCGCGCGCATCGCACGCACCTGCTCGAGCTCGCCGGCATCCCGCCGACGGCTGCCGGTCCATCCCCACTTCGCAACGAACCGGTCCAAATCCTCCACAGAACTGAGACGGTCCCCGGCCTGCTCCTCGGTGTTCACCAGTGCTGCCGCGGCTCGCAGCGCAACCTCCGTGTCATGAGCGAAGAGCACCTTGACATCTTACACTTCACCCTGTAAGCTGTAATGGTCGTAGTGTTATTGGGTCATTACCGACCCGCAGTAACCGGGAGGCCGAAATCGTGCGCCGGTCACTGAACGTGGGTTTGGCAATGGGCCTCCTCTCCGCGGCCACGTTTGGCACCTCCGGCTCATTCGCCGCGAGCCTGATCGCCGCTGGCTGGACACCGGGCGCCGCGGTGACAGCCCGTGTGGTGATCGCCGCTCTCGTGCTGACCGTTCCGGCACTCCTTCACGTGCGATCCGGGCATGCGAACTGGGCATCGGTACGCACGATAAGCGTGTATGGAGCGATCGCGGTGGCGGGCGCACAGCTCTGCTACTTCAACGCGGTGGCCCATCTGTCGGTCGGTGTTGCGCTGCTGCTCGAATACTCCGGGATCCTGCTTGTGGTCGCATGGGGCTGGCTGCGCCATGGCCATCGGCCCGCAAGGCTCACTGTGGTGGGTGGGGGTGCTGCCATCGCAGGGCTCGTGCTCGTTCTCGACCTGGCCGGCACACACCGTCTCGACGCTGTGGGGGCGCTCTGGGGACTCGGAGCTGCGGTGGGACTGGCGGCCTATTTCATCCTTTCTGCCGAGAGGGACGAGAGCGTTCCACCTCTCGTGATGGCGTGGGGCGGTCTCGTCGTAGGTGGCATTGTCCTTGCCGTCGCAGGCCTCTCCGGGCTCCTGCCCCTGCACGCCACGTTCACTGCCGTCACGCTGCTCGGCCGGCAGGTGTCGTGGATTCTTCCCGTGCTGGGACTGGCGCTGATCGCCGCCGTGGTTGCATACGTCGCCGGCATCGCCGCCGTGCGTCTCCTCGGTTCAAGACTAGCCTCGTTCGTCGGCCTCGCTGAGGTGCTGTTCGCGGTCGTCTTCGCATGGCTGCTCCTGGAGCAACGACTTGATGCGACGCAGCTCGCGGGAGGGGCTGTCGTCGTGGCGGGGATCGCGCTCGTGCGCCTTGGCGAGATGCGACATCCCGCGCCGGTGGACGCCGGCGAGAATGTCGCGGGAGAACAAGCTGTTGCCTGCGACGCAGTGGCAACAGGCGTATGAACGTGCCTGGTGCCGCTGCTGCGACGGCACGCCGCCGCGAACGCAGCGCATAAGGGCGTCAACGTGTTCACCGGCATCGGTGTATGCACTGTCCGGACAGCTCCATACTCGTCGCTCGATCCTTGGCAGCCAGGAGCAGAGTCCCCGTGAAGCCGGTGAAGACGGCCTTTGGGAGCATGGCCTTCATGACCTTGTAGGGGTTCCCGCCCTGGTTCTGATGACACTCATGGACGATGACGAAAGGCTTCGTGCCCTACAGTCTGGCTGGATGTCTTACAGTATCATTGCAAGGGCCCGAACTTATCGTGGCATGGCCCATGCGCATTGTGGATCCCTGGCGGTACCGACTGACCAATCCAAACGAGGGAAGTACGTCATGCAGGCACAGCAAAGTTCCGTTGAGCCCGCCGGGCCCTGGCAGCCTCTCAGGGTCGAGAGGAACCGCGGCGATTTACTCCTCACCGGCAACGAGTACCGTCAAAGTCTTCGCGATGGGCGCCGTGTCGTCGGACCCGATGGCAAGGAGATTGCGGATGTCACTGCAAATGCGCAACTTGCTCCCGGAATCGATCGAATCGCTGAATATTATGACGCCCACTTCGCTCCCGATTCGAGAGATCTGCTCACTTACCGAGACCCCGAGACCGGACAGGTGGCCAGCGCTGCCTGGAAGGTACCCGATACCGTCGACGATCTGACGTTGAGGCGCGAGTTGAACCGTTTCGTCACCTACCGCCTCATGGGGACGTTCGGCCGACCGCCTGACTACGCGTCGCTGAACCCATTGGGATTGCTCTCCATGGCGCCGGAGTTCGCTGCAATGGATCCGGCGTGGTCGGAGAACATCCAGCGGTATGTGAGGTGGGGGCGTGCGAATTGCGTCGTGGAAGCGGACATCGTTGCTGACGTGCAGTCTGATCGACGCATCCCGATGGCCGATAAGCCTGGCCGACTCCGGATTGTCAAGGAGCAATCGGATGGCATCGTGGTCTACGGCGCCAAACCGTGCAACTCAGTGTGCGCCCAGGGCCACGTGGGAACCATACTCACCTTGCTGAGTCCTCAGGCAAACCCCGACGCTGCCCTCTTCGGCGCGGTCGCAATGAACGCGCCCGGTCTCACCATGGTGTGTCGGGAGGCGATGACCTCCTCCAGGGATGAGGAAGACCACCCCTTGGACGCAAGGGGGGAGGAGATCGACGCCTTCATGATTTTCGACAATGTATTCATTCCTCACGAGCAACTGTTCTGCTACAAGCGTTTGGATCTACTCAATCTCTATCACGAGATTGGGGCGCTCTGTCTTTGGCACATCATGGTGAGGCTGGCCCATAAGGGAGAGCTCTTGGCGGGTACGGCTCAGGTCATTGCGAACGTCTTGGGAACGAGCGGCATACCGCAGGTGCGAGATGCGATCTGCGAGGTCGTTGAATACGCGACAACGCTCACTGCCTATGCGATCGCTGCCGAACAGACGGCGAATCTCAAAGCCGGCGTGATGATTCCAAACGAGCGATACGTCACGGCCGGGCGCCTTTACTCCGTCGTCAACTACCCTCGCGTACTGCAAATCCTCCGTGACCTCAGCGGACAGGGCTTGATCAGCCGTTTTACCAAGGCTCAATTCGAGCGCGAGGACCTTGCTGCACGCTTGGAGGAGTTCGTACCCGGCACCGGCTGTACCGCGAGAGAGAAGAACCGCCTGTTCAATTTCGTCTGGGACCTCACCAGCGGGAATAATGCCAATCGGGTGGCAGCCTTTGAACATGTCAATTCAACGCCTCCGGGCGCCATGCGCAACAGAATCTACGAGTCGCACTATCGCAAGCCCTGGACGACATACATCGAGAATCTGGTCGGATTGCCCGGGGGTAGTTTGAGTACGCGATAGGATCTCGTCAGGCGTGGCGGGTTGCGGCGGCTACGAACGAACGCACGGAAGGCGAGCCACGAGGGCTCGCTCGTTTGGCTAGAATACATGCTGACTGCATGACCAACAGTACTGCTGCTCGCGAAGACTTCGTCGCCGCCATGCGAAAGGTGCCGACGGTCGTGTCCGTCATCACCTCGTACGTTGATGGCCGGCCCTGGGGTCTGACGGTGTCGGCCTTCTGCTCGGTCTCAGCCGATCCGCCCACGATCATGGTCAGCCTGGGTCGTCACACGCGGACGTTGGCCGACGTGTCGTTGGCCGGGCGCTTCGGGGTCAGTCTTCTCAGCGACACGCAGGCACACATAGCCATGCTGGCGGGACAGCCGCTGCAACCGAAGTACATCGATATGCATACACCGGAGTGGCACCTGGGTTCGAGCAGTGAATACGGCTGGCACGGCTTCGGTGAGGCCGGCGAGGAAAACGGCATCCACGACCCCGTGGTGCCGTCAGTCTCGAATGCACTCTGCCATCTGAGTTGCACCGTTTCCCAAATAATCACGGTGGCCGACCACGCCCTTGTCATCGGCATGGTTACAGACATTGCCGGTCCGCATGCCGACGGACCCGGTCCGCTTCTCTACCACGATCGGGCCTTTCACCAGCTGGGTGAGCGTATCCAGCCGGCTCCGCCACGATGAACGCAGGACTGCCGCGGGTGCCGCTGGGCGCAGAAACCAACCGGCACGATTTCCTCGCAACACGAGAGCCATGATCGTCGAGGAGCTCGGGGCGCATCCCGCCACCGCCACCGCGGCGGGCGTTGCGCGCGGTCATTTCACCGCGCTGGAGGTGACCGACGCAACCCTGGAACGCCTTGGCGCTGTCGCGCAACTGAATGCCGTGATCACGGTGTGTGCTGAAGAGGCTCGCCACCAGGCGGCAGCACGGATCGGCGGGCCGCTGGCCGGCGTATCCGTGCTTGTCAAGGACCTGTTCGATACCGCCGGCATAAGGACCACCTATGGCTCGGCGGTGTTTTCGGACCATGTGCCCGCGCGGAACGCCGCTGTTGTGGATCGCGTGGAGGCTGCTGGTGGCGTCATCGTGGGTAAGGCCAACCTGCATGAGTTTGCATGGGGGGTCACGAGCCAGAACGAGCATTACGGCGATGTGCGGAATCCGCTGTTGCCGGATCGCACCCCCGGAGGCTCGAGCGGAGGCAACGCCGCTGCGCTCGCCGCGCGTGCGTGCATGCTTGGCATCGGCACTGACACCGGCGGTTCGGTGCGGATCCCGGCCGCATGTTGCGGGATTGTGGGATTCAAGCCACGCACAGGGGCCATCCCAACACGCGGATGCCTCCCACTTGCCCCGACGTTTGACACGGTGGGGCCGATGGCGTCCAGCGTCCGTGACTGCGCGCTCCTGTATTCGGTGTTGAGCGGTAGTCCGCCTTTCGAACCGCGAGTGCAGGGGCTGCGTATCGGCGTGACCGACGACTCAGTCGATGCCGCGCGGTTCGAGTCCTTGGGCGCAAGGGTCTCCAGCGTGACCCTGCCGCAGGAGCTCGACGCGTTCAACACGGTACTTCGGTTCGAGGCGGCGCGCAGTCACCAGTCCACCTTCCCCGCGCGGAGGGACGAGTACGGCATTGCCGCCCGTGACAAGTGGGACCGCGCACAACTCGTCACGCTCGCCGAGTACAACGATGCCTTGTCCCGTATCAGCTCGGCCCGGAGCCGCTTTGCACGGGAGTCGGATGTGGACATCCTGGTCGGCCGAACGCTTGGATCGGCGATCCCCCCGTTCGATTGTGACGAGGCCGAGATTCGCGACCTGCTCGGCGCGAATGCACGCGTGGCAAACGTCCTGAATCTCTCGGCACTCGCCATCGGGTCGCAGCAGATTCTGGGGTGGGACGAGCGAATCGTGCTGGGTGCTGGGTTGGCATGGGAGGACGCGTATCCGCATCCATCCGGCGAAATCGCATCAACGAGTTACTGATTCTGAAATGGCAGCAATCTCACAGGAGGCAAGCAACGTGGAGAAGAAGCGGCTGATGCCCAAGGGCCACTGGGACTGGAGCATGCCGGGACCGTTCACCCAGGGCTGGCGTGTCGGCAATATGGTATTCGTCGGAGGCCAGGTGTCGGCCGGCCCGGACAGCAAGGTGATCGGCGTGGGCGACATCGAGGTGCAGACGCGCAACACCTTCGAAAACATCACCACGATGCTCAAGGAGGCCGGCGCGGAGTGGCGCCACGTGGTGAAGCAGAACACCTACTACGTGTACAACGGTCCCGACGAGGGCGCGCTGGAGTTCTGGCAGAAGATGACGCGCGTTCGGCTCGAGTACTTCCCAGATCCTGCCCCATGCGGCACCGCCGTTCGCGTCGTCGGTCTCGCAGACCCGGACATGCTGATCGAGGTTGAGGTCATCGCGATCATCGATGACTGACATGCCCGGCAACGCGCCGGCTTCCAACCCCGCGACGTCCACCGGCGGACGGCTGGAGGAGGGCTTCCAGCCGTTACGGGAGTGGTCCCGCGCTCGCCGTCACGCGGAACCTGCTGATCGCGACAGTAGCCGCGCACGCTGGTTGTCGTCGGCTGCGATGTCGAGCGCAGTCCACGCCATGGCCACCGCGCCGTCGATGATGGCCTGATCCGCCCCCGGCCTGACGCAACAGGCGGCGAATTCGGGCTGATGGTTTACCGCAGGCGACGAGTCGATGCCGATGAAGGGGTGAATCGTTGGTACGACCAGTGAGACGTTGCCCATGTCAGTGGAACCGGCGGGGCGATCCATGGCGACGAATGTGCGGCCCAACGACTCCGCATTGCGCTGGTAGCAGGCGGCCAGGGCTGCGTCGTGCTCGACGTGGGCGTACGGGGTTCTTCCGCCGGTGATTTCCAGCAGCGCGCCCGTCCCCGTGGCGCCCGCCTCGAAGCACCGGATCACTCGCTCGCGAAGCCGTTCAAGATCCTCGACGCGCTCCGAACGCACCTTGTAACGCGCCGAAGTGTGCGCGGGGACGATATTCGCCGCGTCACCGCCCTTCGTGATGATGCCGTGCACCCGATCGGTGGCGAGGATGTGCTGACGAAGCAGGCCGATCGCCACCTGGGCCACGGTCAGTGCATCAGCAGCGTTGATGCCCAACTCCGGCCAGGCCGCCGCATGCGCCTCCTTGCCGGTATAGGCCGCATCGAACGTGGTGGAGGCAATCAGGTTTGGTGCGGCGATGTCGTACGGAGACGGGTGCACCATCATCCCGGCATGCACGTCGCGGAAGGCGCCATGTTCCAGGAGGAGGATCTTCCCGCTCCGATCGCCAAGTTCCTCTGCCGGCGTTCCGATCACCTGCACCGTGAGTCCGAAGTCGTCGGCGAGCCTGCCGAGACCGATGCCGGCCCCGACCGCGCTGGCGGCGATGATGTTGTGCCCGCACGCGTGGCCCATCGCGGGAAGGGCGTCGTATTCGGCACAGATTGCGATGTGCAGCGGTCCCGTTCCCATCGTCGCGATGAACGCCGTCGAGAGCCTGCCGGCCAGCCGCTCCACATCGAATCCCGCCGCCGTCAGCGATTCCGCCAGCCAGGTGGAACTTTGCACTTCCTCGAAGGCAAGCTCCGGGTTGGCATGAATGCGATGGCTCAACTCGATCAGCGCCGGTCGCGCTGCCGCGACCGATCGCTGTGCTTCGCCTTTCGCCGCAGTCAGGTTCGGTGACACGTTACGACGCGCCCATTGCAAGGGCCCGACCCTGTTTCGCCACCACGACGCCGTTCTTGACAACAGTGTCAATGAGATTCGTGCCGAAGCGCTGAATCACCATCCCGTGCTCGGGGACGCTCCATATCGCGACGTCGGCCCGCTTCCCGATCTCGAGGCTCCCGCGATCGTCTCCACGATCGAGTGCGTGTGCTGCGTTGATGGTCGCCATATGCCAGACGGTCGCGTAATTCAATCGATAGAAACGGGCGGCCATCTGCATCGCCATCTGCATGGAGAGGGTGGGGGCGGTGCCGGGGTTGTAGTCCGTTGAGATCGCCAGCCGTACCCCCTGCTCGATCATGCGATGCACGAGATATGGCACCTGTTGCTTGGCCAGCGGCGGCGCATGCTCGTCGTACGGATCAGGCGTCAATTCCATCAGGTGGAAGTTGACCGCCGGGGCCAGCACCCCCACCGTACCCGCGTGGGCGAGGGCGCGAATACCTGCCTTGCTCACGCAGTCGAGATGGTCGGCGGATGCCGCTCCGAGCTCCGCCGCCAGCTCCGCTCCCCCTGCCCAGCCGGTCTGGTCGGCGTGGAGGCGCAGCTTGAAACCTAGCGCGAGGGCTTGTCGCGCGATCTGGCTGCATTCCTCCCTGGTGAAACTGATGGGATCGCAGCAGACATCACAGTATTCAGCTCGTCCAAGCGCGTCCTGAAGCACGTCACATGCCAGGGCCACGTATTCCGCTCGCGAGTACTCCTCGGGAAACGCAGGGATATGGGCTGCGACGTATGTGGGCACGACGTCGATGGGGTGCGCAAGGCTGCCGATGACGTCGAGCAACCGGAGCTCGGTGGTCCGATCAAGGCCGTAGCCACTCTTCACCTCCGCCGTGGTGGTGCCGTGGCCGAGCATGAGGTCGAGATCTGCCAGCGCCTTCGCTCGGAGTGCCTCACTGGTTGCCGCGCGTGTCGCAGCAACGGTTGTCCGGATGCCGCCTCCAACCGGAGGAGCGCCTGGGTGAGCAGTGAGCTGGAGGTCATAGTCGCCGTGACGGGATCCTGCGTAGACCAGGTGTGTGTGTGGGTCGACGAGCCCCGGCGAGACCAGCTTTCCCCGTGCGCTGAGCTCGTCCGCACCCCGGTGCCGACGGCGGAGCTCGTCTGACCCTCCGACATCGACGATGCGTTCTCTCTCTATGGCCAGCGCGCCGCCGGCGATCACCTCGAGCGACCCGAGGTCCTCACCCGCTACTCCGTGTGCATCGGCGCGACACGTGATCAATTCCGACGCGTCGGTGATGAGAAGTGTCACGTTGAGGGTTTCCCTCAGCGCGGAGTCGCAGCGGGGTCGGAGATCCACTCGAGACCGCTGTTCCTGACCGCTTCCTCGGCGTCGGAATACCCCGCGTCCGCGTAGCGCATGATGCCGATCCCGGTGTCCGCGGTCAGCACGGCCGCAATCCGGTCTGCAGCAGCAGCCGAACCGTCAGCGACCACGGTGACACCGGCACTCTGGTAGTACCCGGCATAACCGCCGCCCCCACCGTGTATCGCGACCAGATCGGCTCCCGACCCGGATGTCAGGAGTGCGTTGAGCAGCGGCCAGTCCGACACGGCATCGGATCCGTCGCGCATGTTCTCGGTCTCGCGAAGCGGTTGTGAGACACCGCCTGCGTCGAGATGATCCCGTGTGAAGGCCACCGGCCCCTGGAGCCGGCCATCATGCACCGCCTCGTTGACGAGCTGAGCCAGACGGTTGCGTTCCCCATGTGCGAGCCACGAGATGCGCGCGGGAAGTCCAGTGTGGCGCACATACTTCTGCGCCATCGGTATCCACGCCGCGGCAAGGGGGTTCTCCGGGAAGTGCTCGATGACGAAGTCGTCGATGACCTCGATGTCCGACGGGTCGCCGGAGATCGCCACCCACCGGAAGGGCCCGAGCCCACGGCAGAAGAGTGGGCGGATGTACCGCTCGATGAAGATGGGCATGTCAAACGCATCCGACACGCCGGCGTCTACGGCCCGGGCACGGATGTTGTTTCCGTACTCGAACGCCACGGCACCAGCCCTCTGCCAGTCGAGCATGCAGCGGATGTGCACAGCGATCGACTCCGCCGCCATCGCCATCAGCCGCTCCGGTTCGGATGTGCGAAGTTCCCGAGCCTGGTCGAGGGTGACCCCGGCCGGTACATATCCGTAGAGGAGATCGTGGGCAGACGTCTGGTCAGTCACCACGTCGGGCACGACGCCGCGCTGCCGGAGCGCGGGGAGCACCTCTGCGGCGTTGCCCAGCAGACCGATCGAATCAGGCCGCCCGGCGGCAATGCTCTCCTGCGCCCACTGCACGGCTTCGTCAATCGACTCCGTGCTGCGCATGAGATACCCGGTGTCGAGGCGCCGTTGGATGCGCTGGTGATCCACCTCGATGCAGAGGGCGACCGCGCCCGCCATGACTGCGGCGAGCGGCTGGGCACCACCCATGCCGCCGAGCCCGGCGGTGATCACGAGCCGGCCCTTGAGGGATCCGCCGAAATGCACCTGCCCCACGGCCGCGAACGTCTGATACGTCCCCTGCACGATTCCCTGCGAGCCGATGTACTGCCAGTCTCCGGCGGTGTAGCCGCCGAACATGATCAGTCCCCGTCGCTCCAGCTCGTAGTAGTGCTCGCTGGTCGCCCACTTACCGACAAGGTTGCTGGTCGCCATCAGCACGAGAGGGGCATGGCTTCCGGTTGGGAACACTCCGATCGGCTTCCCCGACTGGATGACAAGCGTCTCGTCCTCATCGAGACGGTGCAGCGCATCGATCGTTGCCATAAGGCTTTTCTCGTCGCGAGCGGCTCTAGCGAAGCCTGCATAGACGATGAGATCCTCGGGGCGCTCCGCATTCGCAAGCGTGTTCTCCAGCATCCGCAGCAGCGCCTCCTGACGCCACCCGCGGCAGCGGAGCGCGGGACCTCGAGCCGGCTGCACCAGCTTCATCGACGCTTCGAGCCTGCCACCGTCGTTTGCTGACGAACGGCTGGAGCCGTCTGCTTCCTCGTCGATGACGCCGCAACGGGCGCCAATCCCGTTTCCGCGAGGTGCTGCCAGAACTCGAGGGCCGCCCGCTCGACGCCGATCGCCAGATCGAGTGCCACCCAGCGGGTGCTCGCAAGCTCGCGCCGGGACGAGTACGTCCGCCGCATCAGGTCGTAGGCTTCGATGCGGCGCCGGTGAAATTCGACCTTGCCACGCGCGAGCGCAGCCACCTGCCCGACATCTCCGAGCTCGCTGAAGAAGAGTTTCAACTCCCCGTCATCACGCACCTGGAACACCTCGGCGGCGGGGTCACGCAACCACTCGCGCAGCGCCTCGAGGCCCGACTCGGTGATGGAGTACACACGGCGACGCCTGCCGTTTGGATCGGCTTCAACATGCAGTAAGCCAGCGGACTCGAGCCGGCGAGGCTCGTCATAGAGTTGGCTGTGCGGGAAGGACCAGAAGTAACCAACCGACCGTCCGATTGCCCGCTTGAGATCGTACGAGGCACTGGGTCCCCGCAGGGCGACCATGCCGAGGATCACGTAGGAGGTGATCGAGAGCCGGCTTGACATCGGGCTGGATCCTACCATACGATTCGCACGATCTGATTCGGACCTTACGAAACGGATTCTGGTCCAGCATCAGAGGAGATCGACCGTGAGCAGCACCGAGGTTCTACCGATCGAGCTCGTTCCCTTCACCGAGGAGCAGCTTGCCCTCGTGCAGATGGTTCGGGACTTTGCCGCGCGGGAAGTCCGGCCACGCGCACATGATGTCGATGAGGCTGCGGCCGTTCCGCTCGACCTCTGGGAGAAAGCTGCCGGCGCCGGCATCGCGGCCTTCATGCTGCCCTCGGAGTTCGGTGGCGGAGGCGTGACCGACCTCTTCTCCCAATGTCTCGTTCAGGAGGAGCTCTGCACCGGCGACCTGTCGATTGGCAACCTACTCACCTCTGCGAGCTTCTTCGCCTCGCCGCTGCTCGCGCTCGGTTCGACCGAGCAGTGCGATCGGTGGCTGCGGCCGCTGTCGGCGCCCAGCCCTCCACTAACCGCGGTCGCGATCACCGAGCCGCAGCACGGATCGGATGCTGCGGGTCTTGAGACACTTGCGACTCGCCGCGACCGCGGATACGTCATCAACGGACAGAAGACGTGGATCTCGAATGGTGGTGCGGCGGACTTCTACATCGTCTTTGCCACCGTGGACCGATCCCGCGGCGCGAAGGGTATCACCGCATTCGTCTTCGAAAAGGGGCAGCAGGGCGTGAGGTTCGGCGAGCCGATCCCTAAGATGGGGCAGCGAGCGATTCCGAACTGCCCGATCTTCTTCGATGATGCGTGGCTGCCGGAGGAAAGCCGGCTCGGCGACGAGGGCGCTGGTTTTGTGGGCATGATGCGCACCTTCGAGGCCGCGCGAATCCTTGTGGCCGCTGCGGCAACCGGCGTCGCTCGAGCTGCGACCGAGTACGCGGTGTCGTACGCGCGTGAGCGGCAGCAGTTCGGCAAACCCATCATCGAACATCAGGCAGTCGCCTTTCGCTTGGCCGACATGGCGACGAAGGTCGAGGCCGCCCGCCTGCTTGTGTGGCGAGCGGCGCGCCGATTCGACAGCGGACTCGACTGTTCGCGCGAGGCGTCGATGGCGAAGCTTGTGGCGTCGGAGAACGCAACTTGGGTGACTCACGCGGCAATGCAGACGCTCGGCGGATGGAGCTACTCGCGCGAGTACCCCGTCGAGCGCTGGGTCCGCGACGCCAGGCTCGAGGAGATCGAAGAAGGCACATCTGACATCCTGCGGCTGATCATTGCGCGGCGGCTCCGCGCAGGATCGTGATGGGCATCTGGGTGACCGCTCAAACCACGATCCAGGCGCTTGAGACAAGCGCGGCTCAACATGCTGAGCGACCGTTCGTGGTCACTCGGGAGAGCACGCTCAGCTACGCGGCTGCTTGCGAACGCGTGACGCAGGTGGCCGGCGGTTTGATTGAACGGGGAGTGCAGCCCGGTGACCGTGTGGCGGTCGTCGCCGACAACGCGGTTGAGAACGTCATCGCCTGGCTGGGCATCAATGCCGCCATGGCCATCGACGTCCCCATCAGCGTGGAGGCTCGTGGCGCATCTCTCGAGTACGCACTTCGAGACACGGCGCCGCGCGCCGTGGTCTGCAGCGCCGCCCGACTTTCCCGCGTCTTGCCGGCGGTCGATGCACTGGGAGGCGTTCTGTTCGTAGCAGTGATTGGAGAACGGCACACGGAAAGCGCGTCGACCCAGCTGATCGGATTCGATGAGCTTCCGCTCCGCAGCCCGGTGCCGCCGCCGAGCGCTTCGCCAGCAACTATCGCGACGATCATGTACACGTCCGGAACGACCGGAGCTCCCAAGGGCGTCATGCTCCCACATGGCTACTACCCATGGTTCGGCGAGAGCATCGGTCAGTTGATGCAGCTGACGCCTTCGGACCGTATCTACTGCGCGCAACCGCTCTCGCACATTGACGGTCGGGCCGCTCTGATGTCGGCGGTCGTTGCAGGTGCGTCGGTTGTCCTCGGTCCGCGGTTCAGCCCGCGCACGTTCTGGACCGAAGTGAAAGACGCAGGCGCGACGCGGTTCTTCTATGTCGGCAGCATGCTCTGGCTGCTCCACAAGCAACCGCCGCAGCCTGACGATGCCACACAACCCGCATCGATCGCGGTCGGATCATCGACGCCCCCCGAGATCCATCGGGACTTCGAACAACGCTTCGGTGTCCAGCTCATCGAGACCCTCGGCATGACGGAGAACGTCCTGGTCCTCGCAGCCCCAACGGCTGACTGTCCCCCGGGCTCGATGGGCAAGCCTGCCTCAGGGTTTGAGGTGCGCCTCGTCGACGACGAAGATGAAGACACGCCCCCTAACGAAACGGGTGAGATCGTCTTCAGGCCGCTGCGCCCGAACACCTGCGCATCCGGCTACTGGAATCAACCTGAAGCCACTGTCAGAGCCTGGCGGAATCTCTGGTTCCACACCGGTGATCTTGGACGGGTGGACGACGCGGGTTGGTGGATGTACGTGGGTCGCAAGAAGGACGTCATTCGGCGCCGGGGCGAGAATGTGTCGGCCTGGGAGGTCGAGCAGGCTTTTCTTCGCCATGAGACGGTGCTCGACGTGGCGGCGGTCGGCGTGGCTTCCGAGCTGGGCGAGGAGGAGGTCGCCGTGCTCATCGTGGCGCAACCCGGACGCACACCCGATCCTCAAGACCTCTGTGAGTTCGTCTCCAGAGACCTACCGCGCTTCATGGTGCCTCGCTTCGTTGAGATCGTGGACACGCTGCCCAGAACCGCATCGCACCGCGTGGAGAAGGACAAGGTCCGCGCGCGCGGGCTGAGCGTGGCCGCCTGGGACGCGAGTGCGGCCGGCTGGAAACCAGCAGCTGGCGAGGACCGCCGGTGATGCCGGAGCAGCCGGTGCCGGGAATGGACGGGGTAACAGCGCTCACAGTTCATAAGAGACGCGTCACCTGGGCGGACGTCGATCCGAGCGGCGCTTGGCACTTCACGGCTGCGCTGACCTACGTCGAGGAAGCGGAGATCGAGCTGCTTCGAGGTGCCGGCGCCCTCGACATTATCAATAGCCACCTTCCGCGCATCTACGTACGAGCCGACTTCAAGCGACCGGCCTACTTCGACGATGAGGTCACGGTGCAACTGGCAGTCGGCCGCCTCGGCGTGAGCAGCGTGCATTATCAGTTCGCGCTGACTGCGAACGGCACCCTGCTTGCGGTTGGCAGCATGGGTGCTGCGTTCACCGACGGGCTCGGTGTCCCGCAACCGCTGCCTGATACCGTCCGCGCCGCGCTCAGCCGCCGGGAGTTGTGATGCGCGCTGCGACGGATCCCCGCCGACGACAGCAGCGTCGGCTAGAAGGATGGCGGCGTCATAGCGATGATGAGGCGCGCGGTCCGTCCGCGCGCGCTGTAGCTGTGCGGGATGACCGCCTTGTACTGCAGGCTGTCACCGGACTCCAGGTCGAAATGCTCCGTGCCGAGCGTTGCTCTGACCCTGCCGCTGAGCACGAGAACGCATTCCTCGCCGGGGTGGGACATGGTGTGGTCCAGCGTCTCCTCGACAGGATCGACAGTCATCTCCACCAGTTGAAGATCCTGCCGTACTCCGCTGATGAGCTCGTATCGCGCGTTGCTTCCCGGCAGGCGGAATACGGTGCGCTCCTTTCTGCGAACCAGCATCCCCTGGGACTCGCCAGTTTCGCGAAACAGCTCGAAGAGTCGTGTCTCGTAAAAGGTGGCAAGAAGAGTGACCGTCGCCAGCGATGGCGCGACGATGCCGCGCTCGAGCTGGCTGAGCATGCTCGGGCTGATCTTGATGTTCTGCGCGACATCGGTAAGGCTCATGCCTCGCTGTTGTCGCAGCGAGCGAAGGCGCTGGCCAAGCGCGATCAACGCCCCATCGAAGTCCGATTCGGGCTCAGGAGTCGTGCGTTGCGCTTTCTTCCCAATGATCGCGCCATTCTAGAGCAGCGTCACCAGGGCAACTTCGCTCCGGCTCTTGACAGTGGCCTCGGCGATCCGGTAGTTTCCTGCTCGAAAGTAAGTCAGCCTGAATCTCTTACACTCAGAGCGAAAGATCCGGGGTCCCGCTCGACGGCGCTGGCGCGTTTGTGGCAGAGGGCCGGGCTGGCGAGCACCACGCGGCATTCGAGGCGGAACAGAACATGAATTGGCGCCACGATGACTCACTCGGCTCGACCAAGCTCGCCACATTGCTGCTCGCACGCGGCATGCGCGCCACCATTTCAACCATTGCGGTTGTGGGGCTTGTCGCCGTATCCGCGTGTGGGTCCTCCAACACGCATCACACCGTCAGCTCCACACTGAGCGTGCGCCTCATTGGTGACTACGACAGCCTGAACCCGGCGACCGCGACGAGCTATTCGACGGAGGTCATCGACAACTTCCTCTACGACCGTCTGACCTCGGTCGATTCCAATGGGAAGGTCCATCCGTACCTGGCGACGTCGTGGACTACGTCACCGACCAGCACGACATTCCATCTGCGCAGCAACGCAACCTGCTCGGACGGGACCAAGGTCACGCCGACCGTCGTCAAGGCATCCCTGGACTACCTGCTGGACCCCAAAACAATCTCGCCCTATGCCTCGTTCATCTTCGGTCCGGACGGAGCCGTTCCCGGTGGCGCGACTGTTACCGCTGACGATGCGGCAAGCACGCTGACGATCACACTCGCACATCCCTTCTCGGACCTCCTGAGCGGTCTCGCACAGGCGGCGGCGGGAGTGATCTGCCCGGCCGGTCTCGCCAATCCGACCGCGCTCAAGACGCAGGTCTTCGGGAGCGGACCGTACACGCTGACAGCATCGGTTCGAGGCAGCTCCTACACGCTGACCCGCAGGTCCGACTACGCCTGGGGAAAGGATGGGGCCACCAGCTCCAGCCTGGTGCCCACAGTCGTCCTCAAGGTTGTGACCAACGACTCGACGGCAGCCAACCTAATCGTCAGCGGCGGCCTCAACATCGCACAGATCAGTGGTCCTGATGTCGACCGCCTCCAGGCGAACTCCTCGTACACGCACGTGCCTTCGGCTCTGTACGCTGCGGATCCTCTCGTCATGAACGAGTCTGCGGGCCTGCCGGGTGCGAACCCCTTGATTCGCAAGGCCGTCATGTTCGCAATCAACGCCAGCGATCTGAATAAGGCCGAGACGTTTGGGCATGCGCCCCTGGTCAAGACCGAGTTGACGCCAAACCAGCGCTGCTACAATGCGGCCGATGGGTCGGCGCAGATCGGCTTTGACATGACCCAGGCGGCTAGCCTGCTCCAGCAAGCGGGATACACCCGCAGCTCGAATGGACCGCTCACTAAGAATGGCAAGTCGCTTACGCTGCGAGTCGTCGGCAGCCAGACGCAGAATCAGGGCCCGGAGTACATCCGCTCGCAGCTCGCATCGCTGGGCATCAACGCAACGCTCTCCGTTGTCGACGAGGGGACGTTCGTGAATATCATGTACGGCACGTCGCAATTTGACGTCATCTTGCAGCCGCTTGCCTTCACGTATCCCTCTCCATGGGAGATGGCGGCGCAGGTGATGCCTCCCACGCCGCCGAACGGCGTTGACGTGCCATTCATAGCCAACGCGCAGGCCGATGCACTCTTCGCCCAGGCCGGCAATGCCACCGAAGGAGCGGATTGCACCTTCTATCAGCAGGGTGAGATGGTGCTTATGCAGAATGGCGACCTCAAGCCGATCAACGAGCACCACTACGACTGGTTCGGCAATGGAGCGAAGTTCGAGATCGACCTGGGCACGCTTGTGGATCCGTTTACCCTGAAGGCGACAGCGTAGGCGAGCCCGGCTCGCGCTTCGCCCAGGGACGGCTCAGCTCGTGGTGATCGGTAGTGCCTGGCACACAATCGGCCGACCGCGCGCACTGATTGGTCGCCTGCCGAGGTGGCTGCGGTTCGCCGTCAGCAAACTCTTCGGTCTCGCCTGCGTACTGTTGGCGATGGTCATCGCGACGTTTCTGGTGGTCAGGCTGATCCCGGGCGACCCGGCGAGAGTCGTTGCAGGGACACACGCAACGGGGGCCGCTCTGGAGCTCATCCGCCATCAGCTCGGCCTTGATCAGCCGCTCCTCCAGCAGTTCCTGCGTTACCTCAAAGGGGTCTTCACCCTCGACCTGGGCACGTCATTCATCACGGGCGAGTCGGTGAGAACGGTCATCTTCGAACGGTTCAGCCAGACTGCGGAGCTGGCGGCGTCATCGCTGGTCATCGTGCTGTTCGTGGGAACCGCGGTGGGGTTGTGGGCTGCGATCGTGACCGACGGCGGGGCGCACCGCAAGCTCGACGGTGCCTTCACTGCGGTCACCGGCATTCTCGCCAGCACCGCGCCATATGTGAGCGGCACGCTGTTCGTGTTCGTTTTCGCAATAGCGCTGAAGTGGCTGCCGGTCGCTGGAAACGCGCAGCCGGACGCCATCATCCTGCCGGCGCTCGCGGTGTCGATCGTGCCGATGGCGACCGTGGCCCGGTTCGCACGAGCCGAGACGGCGAGGGTGCTGCAGGAGCCATACATACGGAGCGCACGAGCCAAACGGTTGAAACCGTGGACCATCTACCGGAGGCACGTCCTCCCCAACGTGCTGACGTCCACGTTGACCACGGCTGGAATCTTCTTCGCGCAACTGATGGGGGGGACCGTCGTCGTGGAAAACCTCTTTGCATGGCCGGGGTTGGGGACCGCGCTCATCACCGCGGTCCTGGGGCACGACTATCCAGTGATCCAGGGCGTGGCGCTCTTCCTGGGCGTTGTGATCGTCATCGTCAACGCGGTGGTGGACCTCCTCCTCGCGTTGATCAATCCACGCTCAGCGCTGCGCTCAGCATGATCCGCAGCGCGACGTCCCTTCGGGCTCTCTGGGCCGCCCCTCTTGCAAAGTTCGCGCTGGCGGGCATCATCCCACTCATCCTCGCGGCGATCCTGGCGCCACCGCTGCTGGGACAGCAGGCGGATGTCACCAATCTCAGCATTCCGTTTCTCGGCATCGGCCAGCGAGGACACATTCTCGGGACTGACGCGCTCGGCCGCGATGTGCTCGCCCGCACGCTGGTCGCGACTCGAACGTCGCTCGTGCTGGCGCTCCTCGCGAGTGCTGTGGCATGTATCGGCGGAAGCCTCGTCGGCATTGCGATTTCGATGGGTGGTCGGACGGTGCGCGGGGTCGGGGGTCGCGTTATCGACGCGACGCTCGGTTTTCCGGACATTCTCCTCGCAGTGCTCATCGTCACGATTCTGGGCATCGGATCCACGCAGGCCGCGCTGGCGGTCGGCCTTGCCGTGGCGCCGTTTTTCGCCCGGCTGGCCTTCACGCTCGCCTCCGCTGTGGTGAACATGGACTACATGATCTCGGCGAAGACCGTGGGCGTGAGTGGGTGGCGCCGTCTGTATCGATATCTGGCCCCGAACATCGCCGAGCCGCTGCTCATCGCCGGTTTCCTGGCCGTGAGCTACACGGTGATCGCCATCTCGTCGCTGAGCTTTCTCGGGTTGGGTGTTCAGGCACCCACGTACGACTGGGGGTCGCTCTTGACGACCGGCTTGAGCTCCATCTACGTCACGCCCGCAGCCGCGCTGGCGGCAGCGATTGCCATTGCGCTGGCGGGCATGACGTTCGGGCTCGTTGGCGAGATCACGGCGCGGGCCACGAATCCAACGCAGCGCGGCACCCAACGCCGGCGGTTCGGGGCACGAAAGCGAGCGATCATCTCCGGCCTCGCACGGATGTCGACGGTGCCAAACGAGGTCGATCCGACGATGATGGAGTCGGTGCTTTCAGTGCGAGACCTGTCAGTCTCGTTCCCGAGCGCCGGCGGGGATTTCTCGCCTGTGGCGAGCGTGTCGCTGGAGGTCCGGCGCGGTGAGATCGTCGGTATTGTCGGCGAATCGGGGAGCGGCAAGTCCCTGACGGCCCTTGCTATCGGAGACCTGGTCCCCAATCCGGGTGTGGTCCGTGCATCCCGTCTGCGGGTGAGCGGCGTCGAGATCACAGAGATTGAGAAGAAGCGCCGTCCCGGCCTGTATCGGACACGTCTGTCCTACGTCTTTCAAGACCCGAACGGCTCGCTCAATCCAGCGCTCCGTGTGGGGACGCAGTTGGTGGAGGCGATCAGCGGCAAACCGACTCATCGTCAGGCCATCGCGGCGTCAGTCGACGCGTTGCGCGAGGTCGACATCAGCGCTCCGGGTGCTCGGATGCGCCAGTATCCTCACCAGCTGTCCGGCGGCATCAAGCAGCGGGCCGCGATCGCGATGTCGCTGCTGTCGCGCTCCGACCTGTTGATTGCGGATGAGCCCACTACCGCGCTCGATGTGACTGTCCAGGCGCAGGTTCTCAGCGTGATCAGGTCACTCAACGAGCGCGATGGACTCAGCGTGCTCATGATCTCGCACAGCCTCGGTGTGGTCAGCGAGCTGTGCGGACGGGTGATTGTGATGTACGCGGGCCGTGTGGTCGAGGACGGTCCTGTCGGGCAGATTCTCGAGGCGCCACTGCACCCATACACGCGTGCGCTGCTGGCTTCGATGCCGCGGCTCGGCGCTGAACGATCGCGTCCCCTCGCAGTCATTCCCGGGCGGGTTGCGAATGCGCGTGAGCAGGTGACGGGCTGCCCGTTCGCGCCGCGCTGTCCATCGAGGTTTGACCGTTGCTCAGAGTTGCCACCAACATTTGAGGTGGGCGAGAGCCGGGTAGCGTGCTGGCTCCATGACACAGCGCCATGACTGAACTGCGCGTTGATCAGCTCGCCGTCAGCTACCAGACGCCGCACGGCCTCCTGCGAGCGGTCAACGAGGCAAGCTTCACGGTTCGCTCGGGGGAATCGACAGCACTCATTGGAGAGTCAGGATCGGGCAAGTCAACGATCGCCAGGGCGATCATGGGAGTGATCCGAGGGTGGAGCGGCAGCATCGAGATCGACGGACAGCCGGTGTCGGGGTCGGCGCGGTCGCGACGCCTCCTGCGATCGACGGTGCAGATGGTCTTTCAAGACGCGACCGGGTCACTCAACCCGCGCATGACGGTGGGCGACACCCTGGCCGAAGCGAATCGCATCGCGGTCTCGATGAGCCGTTCGGCCGCCAGCAGGATGACCGCGGAGCTCCTCGAAAGCGTGCATCTTGCGCCCGAGATTGCGGCGAGCTATCCATCCGAGCTGTCAGGGGGTCAGCAGCAGCGTGTCGCCATCGCTCGCGCCGTTGCCCGGAATGCGCGAATCCTCATCCTCGACGAGGTAACGTCGGCACTTGACGTGTCGGTCCAAGCTGCCACGCTGAACCTGCTTCGAGAGCTGCAGATCAGGGAAGGTCTCGGGTACCTGCTCATTTCCCACGACCTCTCAGTTGTGGGATACATGGCCGATCAGGTGAGCGTCCTCTACCTGGGACGAATCGTCGAGCAGGGTCCTGCCGCAGCGGTGATGTCAGCGCCGCAGCATCCCTACACGGCATGCCTTCTCGGCGCGGTCCCGCGCTTGCAGGGGGGACAGCCCAGCGCGCTTCGAGTGCTGGTCGGTGAGATCCCGGATCCGTACGCCCTCCCGTCGGGTTGCGCGTTCCACCCGCGCTGCCCGATCGGCGTTCGGGTCAACGCTGAGCGTGGGATCTGCGTAGATGTCACGCCGCCGCTGGAGCAGGGTGATGCCGGCAAGGTGGCATGCCACTTCCCGCTCACAGCCGGAGTGCGTCATGTCGTGTCGGCGACGTCTGGGTAGGCGGGCTGAAAGTGCGGCTATCGGAGGAAGCCACGTTCGGGTTCGCACTCCCGCAACTCTTTCCCGATCGTCGCGTGGACCGTGAGCTGATCACCGAAGCGGCACGCTCAGCCGAGCGCCTTGGGTACGAGGCACTCTGGGTTCAGGAATCACCTATCGGCTCGGTGCCGATGCCACATCCGTTGCAGGTGATGCCATACGTCGCGGCGCTGACGAACCGAGTGCGACTGGGAGTGGCGGTGGTTGTGCTGTCACGCCACAATCCGGCCGAGGTCGCGTGGCAGGTTGCGGCACTCGACCAAGTGTCAGATGGCCGGGTGACCCTCGGTCTCGGAATCGGGGCGCCGCACGACAACCTGCCTGGTCTGGGGATGGGTCGGGACCGAGTGGTCGAGCGCTTTGTCGAGGGTGTTCACGTGATGAAGACGCTGTGGAGCGAGGGCGAGGAAGGATTCGTCGGCGACATCTGGCAGGTCGGTGCGGAACGGGTCATTCCCGCACCGTTGCAGCGTCCACATCCGCCGCTCGTCGTCGGTGGGGGCCGGCCTGCTGCAATACGCCGTGCCGTATCACTCGGCGACGGGTGGATCGGCGCCGGCGCCTCCTCTCTCCGCGACTTCGTGGAACAGTATCCGGTTGTTCAAGCTGAGCTCGAGCTTCAGGGTCGTGACGCATCCCGCTTCTCGATCACGAAACGCGTCTATATCGCCCTCGACGAGAACGTGCCGCGTGCGCGAGAGCGTCTCTCGGCTGCGCTGACGATGATCTACGGGGATCCTCAGCTGTGCGACCGAGTCGGCGTTTACGGGGGTGCAGAGCGCTGCAGGGAGTACCTGGAAGAACTCGTTGTGGCAGGCGCCCGCCACGTGGTTCTCAACCCGCTGTTTGACGAGCTCGAGCACGTCACAGCGCTCGCTGAACTGGCCCAACTGCAGGCCGAGAACGCCAGCGCATGACGCACGTCGCGGCCCGCCAGTGGTGTGGTTGCGACAACGCTTGCCGATCAACGATATTCAGCTATACTGCTGGCCATGCAGTGTGAGCAATTAGTGTCAGGATACGTGGCGCGGGTTGTCGCCACGCCAGTGGAGAGGGGTTGTCAGGTTGGTTAGTTCCACCAGCACGTTTGCGGACCCGCTTGCTGCGAAGTCCAGAAACGACGATCTCCTGACCGGCGATGAGTACCGGTCGTCCCTGCGAGACGGCAGGCGTGTCATCGGCCCGGACGGCATGGAGATCGACGACATCACTAAGCACCCGCAATTCGCACCGGCGATCGACACGTTTGCCGAGTACTACGACGCCCTTATTGATCCCCGCACTGCGGATCTCCTGACCCACATCGATAGTGAGACGGGGCGGCGGTCGAGCGTGGCGTGGTCAGTGCCACGGTCGCGTGAAGACCTCGAACGCAAGCGAGAGGTCAACCGATATGTGACCCATCAGACGATGGGTGTGTTCGGGCGACCGCCCGACTACTCGTCCGGAAACGCTCTCGGTCTACTGTCGCTTGCGCCGGAGCTTCGCGAGATGAATCCCGCGTGGGCAGCCAACGCCGAGGCTTACCGGCGATGGGGCCGGGATAACTGCGTCATCCAGGCGGATCTCGGCGTGGATCTTCAGTCCGACCGCAACATCCCGATCAATGAACGCCCGGGTCGGCTGCGCGCTGAAGAGCGTGACGGCGGACTCGTCATCCACGGAGCCAAGTCGTGCAACTCAATATGCGCGCAGGCACATGTGGGGACCGTTATCACCCACGCCCCGCCGACGGTTGCTCCGGATTCGATCGTCTTCTGCATGGTGCCCATGAACGCACCCGGTCTCACCATGGCCTGCCGCGAAGCGGTGACGGGCACGACGAACAATGCGGACCATCCGGTGGACCGGAGGGGCGAGGAGGTCGACGCCTTCGTCTTCTTCGACCACGTCTATGTGCCTCCGGAGAACGTCTTCGCCTTCGGCAAGCCGAGGATGCTGGAGCTGTATCAGGAGTTTGGCGCGTTCTGCCTCTGGCACATTCTGAGCCGTATCACCTACCGGGCCGAGCTCATCGCGGGGATGGCGCAACTGGTCACCGAAGCTCTTGGCACGACGGTGATTCCACAGGTGCGGGACACGGTCACCGAGATGATCGCCTATGCAGACACGCTCAAGGCGTTCGTCATCGCGTCCGAATCAACGGCAGTCGAGCGAAACGGCATGCTCGTGCCCAATCCGAACTTCGTAACCGCGGGACGCCTGCACTCCGTCACTCACTATCCGAGGGTGCTGCAGCAGTTGCGAGAGCTCAGCGGGCAGGGAATTATCGCCCGGCCCACGCAGGCGCAGTGGGATCGACAGGACATCGGCACGCTGCTGGACGCATATGCTCCCGGAACCGGATTCAGTGCGCGGGCGAAGAGCCAGCTCATGAACCTGGTCTGGGATATCGCGTGCGGGTCGCACGCCAGCCGAGTCGCTCTGTTCGAGAACGTCAACGCCACTCCCGCGGCGACGATGCGCGCACACATCTACGGCGCCACGTATCACAAGGAATGGGCGCAAGCCGTTCGCAGGTTCCTCGGCGGCGAGCTGGCAGCAGGCATTGAGTAACGCAAAAGGACGCGCTCGCTGATGGAGACGACGAACCGGCTCCTCGAGGATATGGACAGACGTCGAGATGAGCTGTTTGCTCTAGCCGAGGAGCTGATCGCGGCGCCGAGTCAGAATCCGCCCGGCATCGTCACCGATGCTGCGGCGGTGGCGCAACGCTATCTGACCCGATGCGGCATTCCCCACGACATCGTCACCCCTGCGCCGGGACGCGAGAACGTGGTTGCCCGCATCGAAACCGGTGTCCCAGGACCGCACATTCTGCTGAATGCCCATTTAGACGTGTTTCCGTTTGAGATTCTCGACGACGACGATCCTGTTGAACCGGCTGCGCCGAGAGACGAGGCCTCTTGGCGCCCGAGGATATCGGGACGGGGCGCGGTGGACATGAAGGGCGGGGCCACCGCGTTCATGTTCGTCGCCGGATCGGTGAACAGGATCAAGAGCTCGCTGTCAGGAAGCGTGACGCTCATTCTGGTATGCGACGAGGAGACTGCCGGGCCATTTGGCAGCAAGTACCTGATTGAGCACCATCCCGAGGTGCTCGCAGACGTCGTGCTCAGCTCAGAGCCGTCCTCGTCTGGCCTCGTGCGGTACGGGGAGAAGGGCCTGAACATCGGCAAGGCGTTCTTCGTCGGGCCCACCGGTCACGGTGCGTATCCGAACGTGCAACCAAACCCAATCGTGCAGGCGGCCGCGTTTGTTCGTGACCTTGACGACGTTGTCGCGACGTTCCCGGTTCCGCCCCAGGCCATCGATCCCGACTACGACCGCAGGTTCGATGCGGCCTTGGGCGACGGTTCCTCCGATGCCCTGCGGAGGATTGTCCTCAACATCGGACGCATCGAGGGCGGGGTCAAACACAACATGAAGCCAAAGCGATGCACCGTGGACGTCGACATCCGGACGCCGATCGGCGTTGACTCGCGATCGCTCGTGGAAGCAGTCTGCGCAACAGCCGCCAAACACGGCGGCGAATATCGGGAAGTGGAGAGCGGCGACGCGAATGTGAGCGACACCGATCTTCCCTTGTTTCATGCGTTGCGCAGCGCGGTGGCAACCGTCACGAACCGTGAGCCGATGTTGAGCGTCGGCCTCGGAGCGACTGACTGTAGGCTCTGGAGGCGGAGGGGAATCCCCGCCGCCGTCTACGGCCCGGACCCTTCGACAATGGCAACCGATAACGAGTACGTCGATGCGGATGAGCTCCTCAACGTCGCCAAGGTGCATGCGCTGACGTGCCTGACGCTTCTGACACCGATCGCGTAGCGGTACGATAGAAGTGAAGGTGATGCCAGTCATTGCCTGGCCAGAGGGCAATCAGAGTGCGCTCTGCCTCACCGTCGACATCGATGCCGAGACCATGTGGACGTCCGTGGATGCTGACAATCACCGCCGACCGTTCATCATGGGTCAGAGCGACTACGAGATTGAGGTTGGCATTCCGCTGATTCTCGACCTCCTCGAACGCCGCCGCATCAGCACCACTTTCTTCGTTCCCGGCAGCGTCGCTCAGGCGCACCCCGAGGCGGTCAGCGACATTGCTCGTGCTGGGCATGAGATCGCGTGCCATGGGTGGCTCCACGAATCCACCGACGGGTTTTCGCGGACCGATGAGATGGCGCTCATCAAGCGCTCAACTGATGCCATCACCGACATCGTCGGCGCGCGCCCCGTCGGATACCGGGCTGGCCTCGCGGACGTGAACCCTCAGACGTGGGGGATCCTTCACGAACTTGACTATCTGTACTCCAGCAACGTGCCCGCCAGTCTCTGGCCATACCGTCACAACGTTCCGGGGGCGGACCTGGTGGAGATACCGCTGCACGCGATGATGGACGACGGTCCGTACTTTCTCATTCAGCGCAGGCCTCCCAACTACCGCCAGTACATGCCGCCGAGCGCAGTGGCCGAGATATGGCGCGAAGAATTCAAGGGGATTCACAAACTGGGCGGTGTGACCGTCCTCATCCTTCATCCCCAGCTCATAGGAAGGCCGTCGAGGTTGCGAGTCTTGGAGGAGCTGATCGACCTCGCGGAGTCGTTGGGCAATGTCTGGATTCCCACCATGCGCCAGGTGGCGGAGCTCTGCGTGGCGACGCTGCCGCGCGACGACAAGCGATATCGAGATACACCGAATCGATAGGCTGCCATATGCCGGAGGCGCGGCCGAGGACAACTACGGTCTCGATCGTCGCGAGGAGTGGGAGGTCGGCCTTGAGAGAGAAGCCAACACGACGACGATCAGCATTGATGCGGGCTAAAATGGATGCTGTACGACTCCGGGATCGGAACCGTTAGTCGCGTTGCGGCTCACTGCCGGGCTATCGCAGGGGCGCCGCCGCGCAGCACGAACTTTTGGATCTTGCCTGTCGCCGTCTTGGGCAATGCTTCAACTGGGTGCCAGACTTTCGGCGCCTTGAAATGGGCCATGCGTTCGCGTACGAACGCAGTCAGTTCCTCCTCAGGTGCCGACATCCCGGTGCGGAAAACAATGAAGGCGTGTGGTGTTTCGCCCCAGCGTTCGTCCGGCATGCCGACAACCGCTGCCTCGAGGATGGCCGGGTGGCGCAGCAGCACCGATTCGACCTCAACGGAGGATATGTTCTCGCCCCCGCTGATGATCACGTCCTTGATGCGGTCGCGGATTTCAATGTAGCCGTCAGGGTGTACGACAGCGGCGTCGCCGGTGTGGAACCACCCGTCTCCCATACAGGCCTGCGTGGCCTCGGGATCGCGGTAGTAGCCTGCCATGACAGCGTTACCACGCACAACGATCTCGCCGAGTGACTGCCCATCCCAGGGCACCTCGCCACTCTCTGCGTTCACGACGCGCAAGTCGCCACTGGTCAAGAGCTCGACGCCTTGGCGCGCCTTGATCATTGCCCTTTCACCGGATGACAGGTCCGCGTGTTCGGGCAGCGGTGCGCAGACGCTGATGAAAGGCGACGTCTCGGTGAGCCCGTACACCTGGGTCACCTGCCAGCCCAGCTCTCCCTCGACCTTCTCGATCGTCACTGCTGCCGGAGGAGCCCCAGCGGTCACCACGTGGACACCCTTCGGAAGCTCGCCGCGTGTCTCGACGGGCGCGTTCGCCAGGGCGATCAGAACCGTGGGCGCCGCACAGAGCCACGAGATGTTCTCGTCGCGGACGAGGCGGAAGGCGAGCGCCGGCTCCACCTTGCGCAGGCATATGTGGACCCCCGCCGCTGCGGTGACTACCCAAGGGAAACTCCACCCATTGGCGTGGAACATGGGTAGCGTCCACAGGTAACGGTCTCCGACTCCAATGTCGAGGTGGAGGAGCGTCCCAATCACGTTCACCCACGCGTTGCGGTGGGTGATCATGACTCCCTTGGGCCGCGCTGTCGTGCCGCTCGTGTAGTTGATCGTCAGCAGATCGCTTTCGTTGCTCGCCGGACGAGTGAATGTGGGCGGCGCTTGCGCTAGCAGCGCCTCGTAGTCGAGCCAGTCGTCGTGCGCGCCCTCGAGCGCGACGAAGTGTTCCACGCTCGGCATTCCCTCTCTCGCGGCGTCGATGGCATCAAGCTGGTCGCTGTGCGCGAGCACGACCCGCGCGCCTGAGTGCTCCACAATGAAAGCCCAGTCGTCGCCCGTCAATCGAAAGTTGACAGGAACGAGCACCGCGCCCAGTTGAGGTACGGCGTAGTACTGCTCAAGATGACCATGTGTGTTAGGCGCGATTACGGCAACCCGGTCGCCAGGCCGAACTCCAAGCCGCTCCAGAGCGGCCGACGCCCGGTCGCAGCGACCGAGGAACTGTTCATACGTCAGACGCAGGGCGCCGTCGACGACCGCGGGACGGTGTCCGTGGAGGCGCCGCGTCCGGCGGGCAAAATCCAGGGGAGTGAAGGGTACTTCCATAGAGATGTGGCCTCCGTTGTGTGGCCCGCCGCCGGTAGCGTCCAGCAGGCCCTGAAAGTTCAGCATATCGACCTGCCACTGCGGTGCGCCCTCCCGCCCATCAATGCGCCGAACTCCGAATCCGCGACTTCGAGGCGACGTCCTTGAGCTGGGGAATCCGCATGTCGACGTGAGAGGTATTGGTCGCCGCCAGAGAGAGTCCGCTCAATGGGGTGCTCGTGCACGGTCAGCGAATCGTGTATGGCAAGTAGCTCCGAGATGAAGGGCTGGACGTCCTTACTAGACCTCAACATCGGCCAGACGTAGCAACGAGTAATTTGGCATCAGTTGGTGGTCGCGTCCTCTGTTCGGCCGGTTTCGTTGCGCTCCTGAAGGGGTCAGAATCGGGAAGCATGCCGTCAAGGGTTCGACCGGTGTGCGTCGTGCGACGACACCGCTGGATTCGCGGTGGTTGCATTTCGTGCGACAACACGCGCACTTTGTGTCGAACGGCTCGTGCCAAAACGAATAGCCTGTGGTGTGCGTGTCAGCGTGTTACCGTGGACTCTGTGCGTCGCTGCCACCCGATTGAGGCCGACCGACAGGCACTCTATCCAGAGGCGCTGAGATGGTCGCTGCGACATCTTCTACTGACCCCCACGACGAAGGGTATCCACGGAGCAGCGAGGCCGATCTCGATCCCGGCCCCGACGTGAGCGAAACCCTCTACGAAGCCGATCTCCTCGCTAGTGACGAGCATCGTGTGGTACCGGAGCATCAGCGCCACGACGGGAGCGACAGCGAGGACCGTTTCGATGACGCCGATGACGCCGATGACGTCGACGATGCGGAGTCTGGACCCTAGAGAGTTCAAACGGGCCAATCCTGCGGTGCCGACATCGGTGAGCCCGCAACGCGCTGCGCCTTACCTCACGGAGCGAGGAAACGGCAGGCCTCGGTCGTGGGAGTACTCAGTCGTTCCAGCGCCGAAGGCGGGCATCCCCACCTTCGGCGCAGTGCACGCGAGCGGTCAAACGATACCAGCCAGAACCTTGGTGTTGACCTTCGAGAAGCGGGCGATCTGCTCCTGAACTTCTTCGCCGACGATCAGCAACTCGGTGGTGACATGGGCGCAGAGCTGGCTGCCCTTCGCCTCCATCTCCAAGCGGGTAGGATCCTCGAAGATTCCGACCACCTTCGCCTCCGGGCCCTTCATGATAAAGACCCCGTACGACTCGTCATGGTCGCCGCTCATGAAGAGGAACGGCTCGAAGTAGGTCAGCGCCCCGGTGCGCAGCTTCTCACCGAAATACCGGACGACCTCATCGTAGAAACTGACGGCTTCCTTCTCGTAGCCGGGAAACACTCGGCCCCAACGAACGAACAACCCGAGTTCTTTCACAACTCATCTCCTCGTCGATGACAAGCGGAAAAACATCCAGGTACCGATTTCCTTCACCTCCTTGCCTCGCCTGGAAGGCTCCAGATGTCGTGATTGAGTCGCAGGAAGGGCGTGTCCGTCCAGGGCCGAAGGGCTTTAGTTCGCACTAGCAAGACCGCTGAGCAATGCCGGTTGAGGCTGGGGCTCGGCAGAGGCGCACGGACGCGCGCAGGCATAAGACCCCCGGCCATCTTGAGCTAGCTGCTCGGCGTGACCCGCGCTCGGGGGTCGCGTCCCGTAAACGCCACGAAGCGCTCCCAGTCGTCGGCGCTGGGAGGTGGCGGTACCTCGGCGCCGAAGGGGGCACCGGGGCCCACCATGTCCCGGAACTCCTGCTTGATAAAGGCGTGCGCCCCACTCAGTGCCGGCGCGGCGAGGGTGGAGGCGAGTCGATCTAGCTGTCCAGTCGCCCGGGCCAGGTCCCACGCGTGGGCGGCTAACTCGAGGAGATACATGTCGATGAGGGCGGCCCCCGTGTACTGCTCGCCCCAGGGCATGGTTGCCGTTGTCACCAGGCGGGTGTCGTCCGCCCACGCCGCCGCCGCCTCCTGGGCGGCGCTCCGCAGCCGGTCGGGCGCCTCAGTCAGCTCCACGTGCGGGGATGCGTCCCCCGACGGGGGCGCTTGCCCGCGGCCGAGGGCGGCAGCTCGGTGCCCGGCCTCGACGACGTGGTCGATCAGCTCCGCTACGTCGTAAAGGTGGCAAGGTGTGGAGTTGCGCAATTGGTCAGGGCTTATCCCAGAGACGATCACCGCAGCGTTCTCGTAGGCATCGATGAGGATGCTGCGGCGGTCCGGTGTGGCCATGGCGTTCGTCCCCGCTCGTTTCATCGGGCGGCCCATTGTCGTCCAGAGCCCGACGCAACGCCCAGCTCCAGCTAAGCCGTGGCGACTAGCACGCACGCTCCCCCTCGCCGCTTCGCGCGATACAGCGCTGTATCCGCCGCTTGGATTGCCATGGCGAAGGGCGCCTCCGGCTCGAGTTGCGCGACGCCGGCGGAGAAGGTTGCGGGCTGACCTTCGAGGGTGACCGTCTGGCTTAGCAATCTCAGCGTGCGTCGCAGGCGCCGGGTCCCCTCAACCGGCGTTGCATCAGGCAGGAGCACGACGAACTCATCACCGCCCCACCGCGCCACGAGGTCGGCGCGACGACCTGCGCGAAGCCCGTCCGCGATGCCGATGAGCAGTTGATCTCCGATCGCGTGGCCATGTGCGTCATTGATGGCTTTGAGTCCGTCAACGTCGACGAGCGCCACCGCCAGTGATGACCCGATGCGAAGCGCGCGGTTCTGCTCGTCGAGCACGCGCACGGTGAAGGCATCGCGGCTCAACAAACC
>JBIOIZ010000031.1:0-31802 GCA_044450385.1 Candidatus Dormibacteria bacterium | reverse complement strand
GGGCCCACCGGGACGGGAGCGCAGCCCGCGTCGAGCGGGCTACGCCTCTCTCCCACCCTCCAACAGCAGGCTGGCTCGCGGGCTCAGGCCGGGGTCCGGTCGGGAATGGTGCGGCCGAGCGCGCGGAGCGCCCGAATGTATTTTGGGGTGCTCTCCGGCTCACCGGAGCCGGCGGCTGCAAGTCGAGTCATGACGGCGTCGATCAGGGCGTCATCCGCATCGAAGAGTTCCATCTCGACCTCGCGGAAGGTCTCCACCACGTGGTCGTCGGAGAGCACCGACACCCGATCGTCTGCCACCTCGGCACGCCGCTCGCTGCCCGCCACGAGATCAACTGTGTGGCGGTCGGTGACAAGGCGAGCAATCGGGCGAAGCACCACGTCACCGACCACGGGGCGGATCACGTCGATGACCGCCTGAGGTGGCCTTGCGGGCGGTCCTGTGAAGTCGGACTCCTCCCGGGAGACGGCGTGGCCCACCATCCGGCTGCCGGCCTTGAGTGTCCACTTGCCAGGCTCGCCCGGCGCGCTTCGGTGGCGCAGGCCCAGGCCGGCGCCGAGCAGCGTCAGGTCGTCGGTGTCCCAGTACGTCGCCGACAGCTCGACGGTGCCGCGATCCATCGCGTGTGTCCCCTCGACCACGCCATCGAGGTCAGGCAGCACGAAGTCGGGGCCGACCGGGATCTTGATCTCGCGTTCTTCTGGCATTGGCGATGACTCTAACCCGCCCCGCCTGACACCCAATCGGAGCAACCCGAGAGCGTCAGCACTCCGCGGATGGGTGAGTGCGTGCGGGCCATCGCGCTCGTGGGAGGCTCGGCGGTGCCATCAGAGAAATTCCTCGAAGCCCGGCCACGCCGACACCATCTGGCGGCGCAGCTCGTCCGAGAGCGGGAGGTACGTGCCGGTGGCTTCAGCAACTGCGGCGCCGTCGGGGAGGAGGACACGCCCCTCGGTGTGGAGCGCGCGACGCATGAGACGGGTGATGCGCCCTTCGACACGAAGCTCGGTGCCGAGCGGCGCCGCCCGCCGGAAGCGCACCTCGAGTCGACCGGTGACCACCCAGTGTCGATGCAGCGCCGAGCATCGCCCCATCACGTCGTCGAGCACTGCGCTGATGATGCCGCCGTGTGCAAATCCCGGGAACCCGGCGTGATCATCGGCCGGGGTCCAGTGGGTGAACACGAGGTTGCTATCCAGCTCGTACTGCAGGTGGAGTCCCGAAGGGTTGCGCAGCCCGTGCACCCAGTTCTGCTGGAACTCACTGCGATCGTTGAGCCACGCCGGGTCGATGTCGTGGTTGATCACCGTGCTGTCAAACGGTCGAGCCCACCGAGATACGCGCGCAGCGGTTCCGGGATCACGACGCTGCCGTCAGCCTGCTGGTAGGTCTCGAGCATCGCATCGAATGTGCGTGGCACGCCGAGCGCGCTGCCGTTCAGCGTGTGCACGTGACGCGGCTTCTCTCCAGGCGAGGGTCGGTAGCGAATGTTGGCCCGTCGCGCCTGGAAATCGGCGAACACCGAGCACGATGACACCTCGAGCCATTGCCGCATCCCCGGCGCCCAGACCTCGACGTCGTACTTCTTCCACTGCGCGAACCCAAGGTCACCGCTGCACATGAGCAGCACCCGGTAGTGCAGGCCGAGCCGTTGCAGCACGTGCTCGGCGTGCGAGGTGATCAGCTCGAGCTCGTCCAGCGATGCTTCGGGCGTGGTGAAGCGCACCATCTCGACCTTCTCGAACTGGTGCAGGCGGATGTACCCGCGCGTGTCCTTTCCCGCAGCGCCGGCCTCCCGCCGCCAGCACGGGGTGAGTGCGACGTGCGTGATCGGCAGCTGCGCTCCCTCGAGAATCTCACCCGAGTAGAGATTGGTGACCGGGACCTCCGCGGTGGGAATCAGGAAGAGGCCATCGTCGGTGTGGTAGGCCTCATCCTCGAACTTCGGGAGTTGCGCAGTGCCGATCATCGCCTCACGGCGCACCAGGTATGGCGGTGCCACCTCGGTGTAGCCGTGCTCGCGAGCCACGTCGAGCATGAACGACGTTAATGCACGCTGCAGCCGCGCACCATCACCGCGCAGCACCACGAACCTCGAACCACTGATCTTCGCGGCGCGCTCGAAATCGAACACGCCGAGGCGCTCGCCGAGCTCGTGGTGCGGCAGCGGTTCGAACGTGAAGTTCGGTGCATCGCCCCAGGTTCGCGCGACCACGTTGTCCTCCGGACCCGCTCCGTCGGGAACCGAGTCGTGCGGCGGATTCGGCACCTCGAGCAGCAGCGTGTCGATGCGCTGCTCCAGGTCTGCGAGGAGGACCTCCCCGTCCTGGATATGCTGCTTCAGCGCGGTCAGCTTTGCGCGCTGCTCCTCGGACGGCGTTCCCCGGATCTCCGCCGAGGCTGCGCGCTGCTCGGCTCGAGCCTGCTCGACCGTCGTGCGCAGGCGGCGTGCCTCACCATCCAACTCGAGCAACTCATCGATCGGTGCCGGTTCCCTCTTTCTGCGCGCACCCTCGCGAATCGCGTCGGGATCGTCGCGAATGCGCTGGATGGGGAGCATCAGGAGCCGCCACCACGTTGCTGCGGGCGCATCGTGGGGAACAGCAGGACGTCACGAATGGTCGCCGAGTTGGTGAGCAGCATCACGAGTCGATCGACGCCGATGCCGAGTCCGCCGGCGGGCGGCATCCCCACCTCGATCGCCTCGAGGAAGTCCTCGTCGATCGGCGGAATCTCGGAGTCCCCGGCTGCGCGGAGTCGCGCCTGCTCCTCGAAGCGCGCGCGCTGGTCGAGAGGATCGTTCAGCTCGCTGAATGCGTTGGCCAGCTCACGTCCGGCGACGATCAGCTCGAATCGCTCGACGAAGCGAGGATCGTCGCGCCGGCGCCGTGCAAGTGGACTCACCTCCGCGGGGTAGTCGAGGACGAAGGTCGGATCCCAGAGCTCGGCTTCGACGCGCTGCTCGTAGATCTCGAGGAGCGCCGCGCCTGGACCCAGATCTCGAGAAACCTCGACGCCGATCGCCGCGGCAGCAGCGTGGAGGTCGTCCCACGACGCGAGCGCATCGATGCCGGTGTGTTCGCGCACCAGGTCGACCATCGTCGCAGCGCGGTACGGCGGCCGGAGGTCGAGCGACCGCCCGAATGCAGTGCGAAGGAGCGGGTCTTCGCAGGGTGCGCTGCCGCCCTCGTCACTCTCGGCAACCTGCGGTCCGGCGGCGTTGGCGGCCGCGATGATCAGCGACTCGGTCAGTTCGCGCATGTCGTCATAGGTTGCGTACGCCTGGTACGCCTCGAGCATCGTGAACTCCGGGTTGTGCCGCGGTGACAACCCTTCATTACGAAACACGCGGCCGATCTCGTAGACACGGGAGTAACCGCCGACGATCAAGCGCTTGAGGTGCAGCTCGATGGCGATGCGCAGGTAGACGTCCGTGTGCAGCGCGTTCCAATGCGTCGCGAACGGCAGCGCGTGGCCGCCACCGGGGATGGGCTGGAGGATCGGTGTCTCAACTTCGAGGAACCCACGCTGATCGAGGGTCGCACGCAACGCTCGGATCAATCGCGTCCTCGTTGCGAAGTGGCGGCGCTGAGACGCATTGCTCAAGAGGTCGAGGTACCGCTTGCGGTACCGGGTCTCCTGGTCCTGGAGGCCGTGGAACTTCTCGGGAGGTGCGTGCAGCGCCTTGACGAGCATGGTGACCATGTCGACAAGCACAGTTGGTTCACCGCGCCGGGTTCGCGTCAGCGGTCCTGTGATCCCGACGATGTCACCGAGGTCGAGCAACCCCACCATCGCGTGGGCACCACCGGGTCGATCACCGCGAAACCATGTCTGCATGCGGCCCGATTCATCCTCGACGTGTGCGAATGCGGCGCCACCGAGGTCACGCAGCTGCATGATCCTGCCGGCCACAGCCACAACGGGGCGATCCGGTGCGTCGACATCAGCGTCGGGGTGCTCGGACTCATATGCAACCAGCAACCGGCGCGCGTCCTCCATCGTCGCCGTCGGCGTGAAGTCCACGCCGTAGGAACGGATCCCGCGCGCGGCGAGCTCATCGACCTTGCGCCGGCGCTCCGCAGAGAGGTCGTCGGATGGCATGCGGCCTATCTTCCCCGGCCGGGCGCGGTGCGTGCGCTTGACGCGCCCCGCGCGGCGCTAATTGATCTTGACGATCTTGATCTGTCGGGATCCACCGGGGCTGACCACGTCGACCGTGTCGCCCACACCGTGACCGAGCAATGCCTTGCCGACCGGCGACTCCATCGAGATCCGCCCCTCGGCGACATCAACCTCTGCAGGCCCGACAATCGTGAGCGTCTGTTTCCCGAAGTCATCCTTCACATCGACGGTGGTGCCGACGCTCACGATGCCGCTCTCACTGCCCTCTTCGATGATGACGGCATTGCGGAGCATGTTTTCAATCACGAGGATGCGACCCTCGAGCATTCCCTGCTCGTTCTTCGCTTCGTCGTATTCTGCATTCTCCGAGATGTCGCCGAAGTCCTTGGCGTACTTGATGCGCTCGGCCACCTCGGAGCGACGAACCGTGCGCAATTCTTCTAATTCGCGCTCAAGCTTGACGAGACCGTCTCGCGTCAGCAATACAGGTTTGTCCATTCAATTCCCTGGGTAATGCAAAGTTGGCGGGGTATTCGGCGACCTCCGCTCTGCGGAGCCCGGAGTATAGGCGAGCTACATACAACGCTGCGTAACAACTTGTCGTTATTCCTTGACGGAATTGGCTCTGGTTCATATGATCCGCAGCGAGGTCGCGGCGGGGACCTCTATTACTGCCCCCCCTCTCGGGGCGTCTCTGGTTTCCAGAGGCGCCCTTCTTCTTTTCCTGTGCTAGCCCTCGCCACTGACGAACAGGGGGCGGAACCATCCTTCCGGACGCGGTCCGGCCGCGAGCGCACGATCGAGCAGCGCGTCGAGCCGCTCACGCGTGTCCATCGTCTGGACCTCGGCGCGGAGTCGCGCAGCCCCAGCGCATCCGCGGATCGTCCAGGCGACATATTTGCGGCCGATGCGAAGCGCGCGGGGTTCGCCGTGGTACGCGCAGAGCATGTCGAGGTGGCGTCGAGCCAGCGCGACGCGCTCGGGAAACTCGAGATCGGGCAGGACGGTGCCGGTCGCGAGCCGGTGGACCGCCTGGCGGACGAACCAGAAGTTGCCGAGCATGCCGCGGGCGACCACCACCCCGTCGACCATCCCCGACTCGATGCGCCGGGCTAGCGTCTCCACGTCCTCGACATCGCCGCTGCCGAACACGGGGACGCCCACCGACTCCTTCACCAGTGCGATCTGCGCCCAGTCGGCAGCTCCCTCGTACTTCTGACAGCGAGTCCGGCCATGCACGGTCACCGCGGCGGCTCCGACGTCCTCGAGCGCGCAGGCGAGCTCGGGAGCATTGATCGTGGACGCGTCCCAGCCGATGCGCATCTTCACGGTGACGGGAACCCGGACCGCTTCGACCATCGCCGCGACCACCCGTGCGGTCGCCCGCACGTCGCGTGCGAGGGCTGCGCCGCTTCCCCGGCTCACGACCTTCGGGACAGGGCACCCGAGGTTGATGTCGACGAGCATGGCCCCGCGCTCGACGCATACCTGAGCCGCATCCGCCATCACGGCGGGATCGGAACCGACCAGCTGGGCGGCCACCGGCGAGACCCCGCCGGGGAAGTCGAGGAGGTGGAGGGCTGCCTCGGTGCTCCGAACCACCGCCTCGGCGGCGACCATCTCGGTGGAGACCAGCCCCGCCCCGAACTCACGGCACAGCTCCCGGCACGGGGCGTCGGTGATCCCCACCATCGGCGCCACCAGGACCGGTGACGAGAGTTCGAGGCTGCCGATCTCGAGAGGGCGGAACGCAGTCGCAGCGAGAGCCATCGCCCCATGGTACGGGGAGGGTCGCCTCGCCTCAGCGATTCTGCTCGTGGATGAGGCGGAGCCCGTGGAGTGTCAGTCGCTCGTCCACGACGTCGATCGCAGGGATGAGTTGTGCAAGCGCCGGTGCCAGTCCACCGGTGGCGATCACCTTGGGCTGACCGTCCATCTCCTGACGGAAGCGCCCCACCAGCCCTTCGACAAGGCCGACGTAGCCGAAGACGATGCCCGACTGCATGCTGGCGGTGGTCGAGTGGCCGATCGCTTCAGGAGGAGCGATCAGCTCGACCCGGATGAGCATCGCGGCATGGCTCACCAGCGCGTCGTGGCTGAGCTGGATACCGGGGGCGATCGCGCCTCCCAGGTAGTCCCCCTTCGCATCGATTGCATCGAAGGTCGTGGCCGTGCCGAAGTCCACCAGGATGGAGGGTCCGCCGTAGAGGTCATGGGCGGCAATCGCGTTGGCGATCCTGTCGGCTCCGACCCGGCGAGGGTCGTCGTACTGGATGCGGATGCCGGTCCGGGTGCCGGGCCCGACAACCATCGGCGCCGTATCGAAGTAGGTGTGGGAAAGTTCGTCGATGCTCCGCGCGAGCGTGGGAACCACGCTGCTCACCACGACGGCCGTGACCTGCGCGGCCGCCAGGTCGCGCCGTCCGAGGAGGTCCACGAGGACAAGACCCAGTTCGTCGCCGGTGAACCGGTCGTCGGTGTGGATCCGGAAGTCGGCAATCAGCTTGGCGCCGTCAAAGACGCCCACCACGATGTTGGTATTCCCGACGTCGATCGCGAGCAGCATGGCGGCGAGTGTAGGCATCATCGCGACGTGATCGCGCTCCTCGACATCGGAGGCACCAAGATCGCGGCCGCGGCAGGTCGCGGCAGCGCCATCGGGATGGTCCGGCGCATCGCGACTCCCATCGACTCGCCGCTGACGACCCTGCGTAGCCTGGTCGAGGGGGTGATGGGCGGCGTGCTCCCCGAGGCGATCGCGATCTCGGCACCGGGCCCGTTCGACCGTAGCTCGGGCGCGCTCCTCAACCCGCCGGGCATGCCCGCGTCATGGCACGGACTCGAGATGGCATACCTCCTCGGTCAGCGATTCGACTGCCCGGTGGTCGTCGAGAACGATGCGAATTGCGCTGCGATAGCCGAGGCGCGACTCGGCGCCGGGGCAGGACATCCCACTGTGGTGTACTGGACCGTCTCGACGGGCATCGGATGCGGCGTCGTGCGCGATGGGCGGATCGTCGTCGGCAGGCACGACACCGAGGGCGGCCACATCGTGCTCTGGCCGGCGTGGCTTGGCGGCCCACCCTGCCACTGCGGCGGCGCGGGCTGCCTCGAGGCGCTGGCGAGCGGACGGTCGATCGCCAGGCGCTACGGGGTTGCCGCAGAGCATCTCAGCGACCCGGAAGCCTGGGCCGAGATCGGCCGCTGGCTGGGGCTCGCGACCGTGAACGTCACCGCCCTCCATGACCCCGATGTCGTGATCTTCGGTGGCGGCGTCTGCACGAGTTGGAGCCGATTCGCACCCGCTCTCCTCGAGACTGTGGAGGACTCCCTGCACCTCCAACCGCCGCCCGAGATCACGCGTGGCACCTTGGGCGAGGAGCGATCGCTGCTGGGTGCGCTGCTTTTCGCCGAGGACAGCGGGGAGGATCCGGCGAGACTGCTGACGGCGCGGTAGGCTACGGCGCCGATGCCATCGGTCCACCTGGTGTGCGACAGCACCGCCGACCTCGACCCTGCGTTTCGCGCCGCACACACGGTCCGCGTGGTTCCGCTCAAGGTGATCTTCGGCGATCAGACGTACGCGGACGGCGTGGACATCACTGCCGAGGAGTTCTACGCTCGTCTGGCCGCGCCGGGCCCGTTTCCTCGGACCTCCCAACCGACGCCCTCCGAGTTCGAGGAGGTCTTCCGCGAGCTCGGGGCCGACGGCGTCCCCATCGTGTGCACGACCATCTCGGCCGACCTCAGCGGCACGTACGCCTCGGCAACCCAGGCGCGCGCGGCGCTGCCCGAGCTCGACATCCGTGTCATCGATACCCGCAGCGTCGCGGTCGGTCACTACGCGGCTGTTCGTGAGGCGGTGCGGGTGATCGAGACCGGCGGTGACGCCGACGGGGTCGAGGCAGCCGTCGGCGCCGTGCTCCGCACCGACAGGGTGCTCTTCACCGTCGAGACCCTCGAGTTCCTGCGCCGCGGCGGCCGCATCGGCGGGGCTCGCGCGCTGCTCGGCTCGATGCTCGATATCAAGCCGATCCTCGAGATCCGCGAGGGCGTGATCGAGCCGGTCGGCCGGGTTCGGACCTACCCACGGGCTATCGACCGGGTCGTCGATGAATGCACACGAGCCGCCGACGCCTGGGGTGGCGCCGAGCTCGTCATCGCCCACGCCGACCGGCCGTCGATCGCCGCGGAGCTGGTCGAGCGGATGCGCCCGCTGGTCTCGGGCGAGCCGGCCCTGACGGTGGTCGGTCCGGTGGTCGGGTGCCACAGCGGGCCTGGCGCGATCGGTGTCGGGTTCCACAAACCCCTGGGCTGAGAAGGCTGCTCAGAGCCGCTTTCGCGGTGCCTGCAAGCCGAAACGATCATCGACCGGAGCCGGTGGGGAATGTCCTGGAGGAAGGGTGCCTCGATGGTCAATCGCGTCGCCGTCACGGCAGAGTTCGTTCGGGCGTAACGCCGCTCCCCTCCCCGCCCTCAACTTCTCTCAATTGCGGCTTGCCGGGTTAGCATTGCCGCTCAGGTTGAACGCGTGAGAGAAATCACCGCCGTCACCGCCACGACCGAGATACCAACGGTCCAGGGCGCCGACCTCGACGAAGCCGGAAGGAGAGTCCAGATCGTCCGCGCCGCGGCCGCCGTGCTCGGCCGTCAGGGCTATGCCGAGACCTCGCTCAAGGACGTCGCGCGCGAGGCCGGGGTCGCGCCCGGGCTCCTCCACTACTACTTCGACTCCAAGGAGGACCTGCTCCTCGAGGTGGTGATGGTCACCGAGCGCGAGATGCTCGCCAACTGGAAGGCGGTGGTCGCGGCGGTCGACGATCCCCTCGAACGCATCGTGACCGGACTCGACCACGCCGAAGCACGCTGCGCCGATCAGCCGGAGTTCTTTCGCCTGCTGCTCGACCTCTACACGGTCAGCCTCAGCAGCCCAGCATTGAGGGTTCGGTGCGCAGCGCTCCGTACCCATCTCATCGACGAGGTCGAGATCGAGGTTCGACAGGTGTTCGGGCGGTTGCCCGCGTATTCGCTCGTCTCCCCACGCGAGCTTGCGGGCGCGATCCTGAGCGCCATCGACGGGATCGCGCTCTCCGGCCTCGTCGTCCAGCACGCGGCTGCCGCCCCCTTCCATGCCCTGAAGGTGCTGCTCCTCTCGCTGGTGGTGACCGCCTACGTGACCGCCGGGCAGGAGCCTCCGATTGCGCGTCTCGGAGAGATGCTCAACCGCCACCCCTGAGGCGGGGAGCGATCAACCCGCGCCGACCGGGAGCGGCGGGAGCAGTGCCACGGTCGCGCCGATCGGCCCCGGCTCCTCACCCTCGGCGCGGCCCCAGAAACGCGAGAAGCGGCCGTCGTAGCCGACTGCGAGCCCTCCGTGAAACGAGATGGGCACCTGATCCCAGTGCGGGGTGTGTCCATGAACGACACGCCGAACCCCGAAGTGCTCGAGGTAGCGCTGCAGGCGGACCGGGTCGTCGAAGCCGTGCCGTCCGATCGTGTAGCGAAGCGACTGGAAGGCGCCGCCGCTGGTCGCGAGCCAGCCACGGACCGCGGCATTGACCACGTCGACGCTGCCGCCGATCTCCGCGTAGCGGTCGTCGTCGGTGTGCTGCGCGAGGGTCCCGTCGTCGAGCTCGACGAGGAAGGGGAGCGCCCGCAGCCACGCCTCCAGTTCGGCATCAGACGCGACCGCGTCGAGGTCCGCCCAGTCGCCACGCCGGCTCAGCCAGAGATCTTCGATGCTCAGCCCATCGCGGGTCCGCCAGTTCCCGAGCTGGTCGAGACCGCGCGAGCGCTCGAGCATGACGAGCAGAAAGAGATCGTGGTTGCCGAGCACGGAGCGTGCGTTGCGCCGCTCCATGGCGAGCTTCGCAGCGGCCGCCCCGCCGCCTGCCCCGGGCTCGCCTCCCTGAAAGAAGTCACCGAGGAAGACGGTGTCGACCCGGTCCTCCGGGAATGGCTCGAGCGCCTCTCGGAGCCTGTCGACGTCGCCCTGAACGTCGCCGACGATCAGGGTGGGCCGGGTCACACCGTCAGGATACGAGCGTGCACGCGCTCAACCGCCGGCGGCCGCCTTGCGCGTCCGAGCGACGAGCGCTCGTGCCCGGGCGAGCTGCCTGGTCACCGATTTCGGTCCCGGCCCGCCCGGCACGTCGCGGCGGCGGAGCGCCGCATCGGCATCGAAGAGATCGACCACGCCTGGATCGAAGCGATCCGACGCCGCGCGCCATTCGCTGACGTCGAGGTCACCGAGCGTGCGGCCCTCGGCCAATGTCCGCGCGACAACCTCACCGACGATGGTATGGGCTTCCCGAAAGGGGACGCCGTTGGCGACGAGGTGCTCCGCGATGTCAGTGGCCTGGAGCGATGGATCCGATGCGGCCCGGCGCATCGCCTCGACATCGAAGTGCACGACCGTGATGACCTCGGTGAGCAACCGCAGCGTGGAGGCCGTTGTGTCGACGGCGTCGAACAGCGGCTCCTTGTCCTCCTGGAGGTCGCGGTTGTAGGTGAGCGGCAAACCCTTGAGCACCGTGAGCAATGCGACCACGTCACCGATGACGCGCCCGCTTCTGCCTCGCGCAAGCTCGGCGACGTCGGCGTTCTTCTTCTGTGGCATCAGCGACGAGCCGGTCGCATGACTGTCGGGGAGGCTGACGAACCCGAACTCAACACTCGACCAGAGCACGAGCTCCTCACCAAGCCGCGAGCAGTGGACCATGGTCAGCGCGCACGCGGATGCGATGTCCACCGCGAAATCCCTGTCGGCAACGGCGTCCATGCTGTTGGCGGCGAGGCGCCCGAAGCCGAGCTCGCCGGCAACGCGGTCGCGGTCAAGTGGCAGCGTGGATCCCGCCAGCGCCCCGCTGCCGAGGGGAAGCTCGTCGCACGCACGGCGCGCCGCGGCGAGACGAAGCGCATCGCGAGCGAACATCTCGACGTACGCCAGCAGGTGGTGCGCCAACGACACGACCTGGGCACGCTGCAGGTGGGTATACCCCGGCATCGGTGCTGTGCGGTGCTCGACCGCACGTGACGCCAGTGCCTCCTGGAGTCCGGCGAGCGCAACCAGGAGGTCCGTGCAGGCGCGACGAGCCCACATGCGCAGGTCGGTTGCAACCTGATCATTGCGACTGCGCCCGGTATGCAGCATTCCCGCCACGGGACCGGCGAGCTCGAAGAGACGGCGCTCGACCGCCGTGTGGATGTCCTCATCGCCCGGCGACACAGCGAAGGCATCGCTCGACAGCTCCGCGGCGATGGCACGCAGTCCCGTGTCGATGGCGCGATGCTGCGCGGCACTGAGCACGCCGATGCTGCGCAGCATGCGTGCGTGAGCGCGCGAGCCGGCGACGTCATCGGCGCCGAGGCGGCCGTCGACTGCGAGGCTCGACGTGTACGCCTCGACCCGTTCGGACGTCGGGCCGCTCAGCCGGCCCGCCCAGACCTTGGTTGCGCGCGCTCCGCCGCGCGCCCGCCGATCAGACGTCGCCACGCCGTCGGGTGCGCCGCTCGACGTGGAGCGGAGCCGTGTCCTCGAGTGCTCCCTGCACGCGGGTCTGGGTGCGGAGCGGCAGCCCGAACAGTTCGATGAAGCCACGCGCGGCGGCATGATCGAACGTGTCCCCGGCCCGATCGTAGGTCGCGAGGTCGTTGCTGTACAGCGATCGCTCTGCTCGCCTGCCGACGACCTGGGCAGCACCGTCCTGCAGACGCATACGAACCACACCGCTGACATGCACCTGCGTCTCCTGCACGAAGGCATCGAGAGCGGTGCGCAGCGCGGAGAACCAGAGACCGTCGTACACGAGTCGCGCCCACTCGTCACCGACGATGCGCTTGAAACGCGCGACGTCGCGCGGAATCGTGAGGCTTTCGAGCGCGTCGTGCGCGGCGTGGAGTGCGACCGCCGCCGGCGCCTCATACACCTCGCGGGACTTGATGCCGACCAGGCGATTCTCCACGTGGTCGATGCGTCCAATGCCGCGTGCCCCGGCGAGGGCGTTGAGCTCCCCGACCAGCCGCTCGCCTTCGAGCCGGCGCCCGTCGAGGCATACCGGAACTCCGCGCTCGAACGTGATCTCAACGACGACGTCTGGAGCATGGTCGTGAGCGGTCCACGCGTAGACGTCGTCAGGCGGTTCGATCCAGGGGTCTTCGAGCACGCCTGTCTCGATGCTTCGTCCCCAGAGGTTCGCATCCACAGAGTACGGTGATGCCCTGGTGACCGCCACCTCGATGCCGTGCGCCGCTGCGTATTCGAGTTCCTCGGAGCGCCCCATCGCCCAGTCGCGCACCGGCGCGACCACACGTAGCTCGGGGGCGAGCGCGCCGACGGCGACGTCGAAGCGGACCTGGTCGTTGCCCTTGCCGGTGCATCCGTGCGCGACCGCACTGGCTCCTTCCTCGCGAGCCACGTCGACGAGCAGCTTGGCGATGAGGGGACGCCCCAGCGCGGTGGCGAGCGGGTAGACACCCTCGTAGAGCGCCCCTGCCGCGAGCGTCGGAAAACAGAAGGCGTCGACAAACACCCGGCGCGCGTCGGCGACGTGCGCGCTCAGCGCACCGGTGCGCAAAGCCCGGGTCGCAACCGCATCAACGTCCTTCGACTCACCGAGGTCTGCGGTGAGCGTGATCACGTCGTATCCGAGTTCCTCCTGGAGCCACCGGATGGCCACCGACGTGTCCAGGCCGCCGCTGTATGCGAGCACGCAGCGTTCGCGTGCGCTCACCTCAGGTCATCCGAAATGGCGTTGAGGCGCAGCAGGAGACGCTGTGCCGCCGGTCGCGACCTCGCGATCACCAGCACCGTGTCATCGCCGGCGATCGTACCGGCGACCTCCTCGAAACGGGACGCATCAAGTGCACCGCCCACGAGCGGCGCGCATCCCGGCGCGGTGTGCACGATGCCGAACAGGTCGACGAATTCGATGGCCTGGACGTGCTCCCGGATCGCGTTGCGGAGTCGCTGCATGGTCTGCTCGACGTCGAGCTCGGCGACCGGCGCCATGTAGCGCGCCCCGGCATCATCGTGGACGCGAAGCAGACCGAGCTCGCGTATATCCCGGCTGACGGTCGCCTGGGTGACCGGGAACCGTCTGCGGTGCAGCTCGGCGACGAGATCCTCCTGGGTGCGGATGACACCGCCGCGCACCAGCGCGAGGATGGCGCGGTGACGAGCGGGTTTCGCAGCCGGGCCGATCACCCGCGTCGCGCTCGCGCTCATGCGTCGCTGCTCGATGCTGCGACAGCATCGAACGCCCTGCCGAGCCGCAGCATCGCTTCATCGACCTCGTCGCGGGTGATGATCAATGGCGGAACCAGCCGGAGTGTGCGTTCGCCGACCGCGTTGACGATCAATCCTTCCCTCAGCGCGGCGGTCGCAACCTCACGAGCAACATCCCGGCTCAGCGCGACGCCCAGCATGAGCCCCCGCCCTCGCACACCCGCGATCGGCGCGCCATGCTCTCCGAGTGCGTGCAGCGACTCGGCGAGGTAGTCACCGACTTCCGCCGCGTGCGCCACCAGTCCCTCGCGTTCCACGGCGCGCATCACTGCAACCGCGGCTGCACATGCCAGCGGGCCACCACCGAACGTGGAACCGTGGTCACCGGGTTCGAAGACATCCGCACGTGGCGCTGCCAGGATGGCGCCGATCGGCACGCCGCCTCCGAGCGCCTTCGCGACGGTCATCACGTCCGGAGCCGCGTCCTCATGCTGGTGCGCCCACCACCGGCCGGTCCGCCCCATCCCTGTCTGGATCTCGTCAAGGATGAGCAGCACATCGCGGTCGTCGCACAGCCGGCGAATCGCCGCCAGCCTGCCGGGCGCCAGGGCGACCACACCACTCTCGCCCTCGATGGGCTCGAGCATCACGGCGCAGGTCGCGCTGTCGATCGACTGTTCAAGCGCGCCGAGGTCGTCGTAGGGAACGTGGACGAAGCCCTTCGGCAGGGGCTCAAACTGCTTGCGATAGCGAGGGTTCGCGGTTGCCGCGAGTGCACCCATGGTGCGTCCATGGAATGCGCCCTGGGCGCAGATGATCACGTGCGCGCCATCACGATGCAGCTTGCCCCACTTGCGCGCCAGCTTGATGGCACCCTCATTCGCCTCCGCACCGCTGTTGCAGAAGAACACCCGCGACGGGAACGCCGATGCGATCAGCAGCTCGGCAAGCTCCAGCTGTGGCTCGGTGTAGTAGAGATTGCTTGTGTGCATCAGAGTCGCCGCCTGGTCGGCGATCGCCTGGCGCAGCGCCGGATGGTTGTGACCCAGTACGTTCACCGCGATACCAGCCACGAGGTCGAGTAACTCGCGTCCGTCGTCATCGGTCAGCCAGACGCCGTGACCGCTGCGCAGCGCGACCGGCTGGCGCTGATAGGTGTCCATGAGCGCAGCCTTGGCGCGCGCTGCGAGCGCGGTCCCCGCAATCGGGCTGCCCGTCGTCACGCCGGCTCCGAGTGGGTGAGCATGGTGCCGACGCCGCGCTCGGTGAGCAGCTCGAGGAGCAGTGCGTGCGGGACCCGCGCGTCGATGATGTGCGTGGCGCAGCCACCGTCGGTGGCTCTGATCGCCGCCTCGACCTTGGGAATCATGCCGTCGTGGATCACGCCGGAGGCGAGCAACTCGCGTCCGCGCGCCGCGTCGAGCTCGCTGATCAGGACGCCGTCGCCGTCGCGAACACCTTCGACGTCGGTCATCAGGATGAGCTTGCTGGCGTGCAGCGCGACCGCGAGCTCTGCGGCGACCGTGTCGGCGTTGACGTTGTACGCCTGACCGTCGTAGCCGAGCCCGATCGATGCCATCACGGGGATGCGTCCCTGGTCGAGGATGGCCAGGATCGGTTCAGCGTTCACCTGCGCCACGTCACCGACGAACCCGAGGTCGGCTCCGCTCGTATCCGACCGAGGACGCACCAGCAGCGTCGGTCCGTCCTCGCCGGAAATCCCGATCGCTCCGGCGCCGAGGGTGTGGATGCGCGCGACGATGTCGGGTCCGATCTTGCCGGTGAGGACCATCTTCGCGATCTCCATCGTCGGCGCATCGGTGACGCGGAGCCCGTTGACGAACCGGGTCTCGATGCCCATCCGCTGCTGCCACGCGCTGATCTCCGAGCCACCGCCGTGCACGATCACCGGTCGCATCCCGACGAAGCGGAGGAGCACCACGTCCTCGAGCACCGCACCAAGGTCCGCCACCGCGCTCGCCGCGCCTCCGACCTTGATGACGAGGATGTGACCCGCGAACCGCTTGATGTATGGCAGTGCCTCGATGAGCACCTCCGCACGATGGATCCGTTCGTCGATGGTCTGTTCAGGCATGGTGGTTGTGCTGGTGCTCCGTATCAGGTGGTGTAGTCGGCATTGATGCGCACATAGTCCGCAGAGAGGTCGCAGCCCCATGCATGACCCTCGCCATCGCCTGCGCCGAGGTCGATGTCGATGTCGAGACGTGGCTGCGAGAGCGCGGCGCGGATCCGTTCCGCTTCGACTCGCTCGGGGGCACCTCGGTCGAACACGACCACGCCCCCGATGGCGACGCGGCAGCGGTCCAGTGTGAAGGACGCACCGCTGCGGCCAAGTGCGGCGACGATGCGACCCCAGTTCGGATCGCCACCGTGGATCGCGGTCTTGACCAGTGAGCTCTGCGCGACCACGCGCGCAGCGATGCGCGCCTGATCGGCGCCCGAGGCGCCGCACACCGCGACGCGGAAGTGACGCGTGGCGCCCTCGGCATCGGCGACAAGCTGCTCCGCAAGCGAGTCACAGACCTCGAGCAGCGCCCCCTCGAATGCGACCGCCGCGCTCGATCCCTCGACGAACATCGCGCCACCCGCGGCGCCGTTGGCGAGCAGGATGCAGGAGTCGTTGGTGGACGTGTCACCGTCGACCGTGACGCAGTTGAACGTGCTGTCGGTGACGCGATGCAGCGCCGCCTGGAGCAGTGCCGATTCCACAGGTGCGTCGGTGGTGATGAAGGCGAGCAGGGTCGCCATGTCCGGGTGCAGCATCCCGGCACCCTTTGCGGTGGCCCCGATGGTGTAGGTCACGCCGTTGACCGTGAACGCGGCCTCCGCGACCTTGGCAACCGTGTCGGTGGTCATGATCGCGCGGGCAACGTCACCGCCCGCGTCCGGAGACATGGACAGGGCCGCAGCCCGGATGCCGCGCACCACGCGATCCATCGGCATCGGCCGTCCGATCACACCGGTGCTGCAGACCAGCACATCGCTGGGGTCGAGGTCCAGGATGTCGCCGGCGGTCGTGCACATGACCAGTGCGTCGCGAAATCCCTGGCCGCCGGTGCATGCGTTGGCATTGCCCGCATTGACGACGACGGCGGAGATCGGCGTGCCGCGCCGCAGGGTGAGCTGCGAGATCACCACCGGCGCCGCCTTGACCGTGTTGCGCGTGAAGACGCCCGCGGCGGCGGCGGGTGTGTCGGAGCGGATCACCGCAACATCTGTGCGCGTCTCGTCACCGTCGCCACGAATCCCGGCCGCAGCCACACCGCCGCGAAATCCGCGTGGAGCGCAGACTCCTGCTCGAGTGTGCTGCATCACCGGCACGCTCACGGCCACAGGAAGCGTGACTCCAGGCCGGCCGTCTCGTCGAACCCGAATCGGATGTTCATCGCGTGCACCGCCTGACCGCCGCCGCCTTTGCCGAGGTTGTCGATGGCGACAGAGACGACCGCCATGCCGTCTTGCCAGCCGGAATGGATCGACGCGCGGTTGGTTCCGGTCGTGCCCTTGGTCCGCGGGGGCGTGTCGACGTGATCGAGGAACGGGCTCGTCGCGCAGAAGGCTGCGTACAGCTCATCGAATTGCGCTGCGGTGACGCCTGGAAGCGGGCGAAGATATGCGGTGACCAGGATGCCGCGCGTCATCGGGATCAGATGGGGAACGAACGTGAGCCGCACCTCACCGTCCACGGCGAGACGCAGCTGCTCCAGCATCTCGGACTTGTGGCGGTGCCCTGCAACACCATAGGCATGCACCGACTCGTTGACCTCGGCGAAGAGATTGGCCACCTTCGCCTCTCGCCCGGCGCCGCTGACGCCGCTCTTGGCATCGACGACGATGTCCGGTTCGATCAACCCCGCGCGCAGTGCAGGGACGCATGCGAGCAGGGTGGCAGCCGGATAGCAGCCGGGCACCGAGATGAGATTCGCGCCGGCAAGGCGTTCGCGCTCGAGCTCGACCATCGCGTACACCGCCTCCCCGAGCAGATCCGGCGAGGGATGCTCGACGCCATACCACTGCTGATATGCGCCGGCATCGCGGAGCCGGAAATCGGCAGAGCAGTCGATGACGGTGGCGCCGCCGGCGAGCCACCCGGGCGCGAGTGACGCCGCGACGGTGTGGGGCAGCGCGGCCATGACCACATCCGCCGGGCCGGGGTCGAGACTGTCCTCGATGACCAGATCGACCGAGCTCCCGGGGACCACCTCGGAGTAGCGTTTGCCGGCGCTGGTGTGCCCGAGCACGCGCGTGAGCTCCACATCGGGATGCCCGGCGAGCAGCGCCGTGCACTGCATGCCGATGTATCCGGTGGAACCGAGAACGGCGGCGCGGATCCGTGTCGCCTGGGCCATGACCGAGGAGTATACGGCCTAGCCTGCATACTTATGCATTCAAGGGCCGCGCAGGCCCGCGGCGCTTGCGCAGTCCCTTCACGCCGAGCTCACGCCGGCGAGCGCGCTCCAGGTTCACGGCTGCACCGACCAGCGCGAGGTGCGTGAACGCTTGCGGGAAGTTCCCCAGCAGCTGCCCGGTCCGCACGTCCACCTCTTCGGAGAACAGCCCGAGCGGCGTGCTGAAGTGGAGGAGCCGCTCGAAGCGGCGCTCCGCCTGCTCGAGGTCGCCGCAGTGGGCGAGCGCGTCCACCAGCCAGAACGAGGTCAGGAAGAACGCACCTTCGTCACCCCGGAGCCCGTCGTCGCTCTCGTCCATCAGGTAGCGCTTGACGAGCACACCCTCGCCGAGATGTTGCGCGATCGCGCGCACCGTCGAAAGAATGCGCGGGTCCTTGTCGGCGAGAAAGCGCACCTGGCTCATGCGCAGGATCGATGCATCGAGCGCGTCGTTGTCGAACTCCTGGGTGAATGAGTGGCGGTGCTGCGAGTACCCACGCGTGAGGATCGCGCGACGGATGCGCAGGCGCGCGCGCCGCCACGCCTCCCTGTCGTACGAGAGGTTGTAGCGGTCGGCGATCCGAATGCCGCGATCGACGGCCACCCAGCACATCAACTTGCTATACACGTACTGCTTGCGCTCGCTGCGGACCTCCCAGATCGACGAGTCGGGCTCCTCCCAGCGACTGATGGCCATCTCGACGATGGTGCTGAGCTCCTCCCACAACGTCGCGCTGACCATGCCGCCGAATCGTGCGTAGACGTAGGCGCTGTCGAGCACCTCACCATAGACGTCGAGCTGCAGTTGATTGATGGCGGCGTTGCCGACGCGCACCGGTCTCGATCTGCGGTAGCCCTCGAGGTGATCGAGAACGTGCTCGTTCGCGTGCGCGTGTCCGCTCAGGTCGAAGAGGTTGGGGATGTCGGTGGACTTGCGCTCCGCGAGGTGCCGGTGGGTCAGCCAGTCGAAGTACGCAGCAGCCTCGTCGGAAAGGCCAAGTTGAAAGAAGGCATAGAGCGTGAACGCGGCGTCGCGCAGCCAGGTGAATCGATAGTCCCAGTTGCGCTCACCGCCGACGTCCTCGGGAAGGCTCGTGGTCGGCGCCGCGATGATGGCGCCGGTCGGCGCGTAGGTCATCAGCTTCAGTGCGAGCGCCGATCGCCAGACATGCTGCTGATACGGACCGTGGTAGTCGACCTGTCCGACCCAGTGCCACCAGTACCTCTGGCTCTCACGGAGCGATGCGCGTGCGCGTTCGATGCTCCACGGCCTCGCCCCGCAGCTCCCCGCCACGCCGGTGTGCAGGGCGAAGGCCACTGCATCGGTGGCCCGCATGTGAAAGGTGTCGTCGGGGCCGTCCAGCTCGATGGTCGAGCTCAGACAGAGATGCAGCTTCTGCGCGTCGGCATGGAGCTGGCCGTCCTCTACGCTGAGCTCCACCGGCAATCGAGCAAACCCGGGCGCGGGGTCGAAGATGTGGTGCATGGTCACGTCCCCGGCGAGACACTCCACCAGCCGGATCACGCGAGCATGGTTGTGCGGCTTGGCGTGCTGGACGACGGTGTGCTGGTCGACCGGCATGAAATCGGTGACCACCACGACGCCGGTCCCGGTGGCGAACACGGTGTCGAGAAGATTGGTCCGGTCCCGGTAGCGCTGGTGCACCTGATGCGGCTCATCCGGATGGAGCTGCCAGCTCCCACCTCGGCCCGCGTCCAGGATGCGGCCAAACAGCGCGTCGTCGTCGAAACGGGGCAGGCAGAGCCAGTCGATGCTGCCGTCCACGCCGACCAGCGCTGCCGAGCGGCAGTCGCCGATCAGCCCGTACGCCCCGATCGGAAGGTACCCGTCGATCCGCTCGTGGGAGACGGTGCGACCCTTGGGATCCGCCGGGCTAGTACTCGTCCTCGGGGCGCGAGTCATCGTCATCTTCGGTATCGGCTCCGGGCGGCGCCTCCTCGGCGTCGGACTGGAAGGTGCTCATCCCCAACTCCCCAAGGTCGTCCTCGGACTCATCGGTCGCCGGTCGTCCGACGATCTCGTCACCGTCGTCGTCGAGCGTGCTTGAGTCGATTTCGCGGGATGACAGCAGCGAATCCTTGGCGTAGGGGCGGAACTCCTCGCGGCGACCGCCCTTGGCCAGCGGGAAGGACGATTTGCGAGCGTTCTCGGCCGCCTGGTATGTCTCCCGCAGGATGATCTCGACCCGCTCGTCCTCGAGCCTGGCCACAGCTGCCGAATAGCGGTTCCCAGTCTCCATCAGCGGCACCAGCCGGCGAGCGATCTTGGTGTCGACCTCGCCGAGCGAGACCCCGCGTGAGGTCTGGGCCCGGAGCGTCGACCCCTCGCGATAGAGCTCGACGACGTCTCCCGGAGCGATCGCGACGGTCGCGGACTTGGAGGGTGCGCTCAGCACGGTGATGGCGCTCTTACCGGGTTCCTCGGTGAACAGCTCGACGTCGATCGCCGCCGCGGAGCCGGCAGCGGTGCTCTTGCTCTCGAGCATCGCGGTCAGCTTGCGCACGTTCTTCTGCGCGATCAGATTCAGCGGATTGAGCTGCAGCGAGCTCGAATACGACGCCAGCGCCTCCTCTCGCCGACCCAGCTCGGTCAGCGCCTTGCCGATCCGGTTGAGCGTGTCCTCGTCGGTACCATGGCGCTCGACCAGCGCTTGATTCACGGCAAGCGCCTCCGCCCAGCGGCTCTCGAGCGCAAGCGCGATAGCCTCGTCGACGTAGAGGCTGCGCGGCTTCACACGTTCTTCAGACACCAAATACCACTCCCGATTCAAGGGGGTCCATGACCGCTGCAACTGCACGTGCTCCCGACCCACGGCCGAGAGAGGCAATCGGGTTCGCTATGATACCTGCTCAGTGAGGCGCGCCCGTTCCCTTTGCGATCTCTTGACACCGCGCCGGCCATGACGCGGATCATTTCGGTCGCTAATCAGAAGGGCGGTGTGGGCAAGACCACAACCGCGGTCAACCTGGCGGCAGCGATCGCGGAGGCGGGCCCGAAGGTCCTCGCGGTCGATCTCGATCCACAGGGTCACCTGACCATCAACATGGGGTGCCGCCGGCCCGACGAGCTGGAGCGGACCATCTATGACCTCCTCACCGACCATCGGGTCAGCGTCGCGGACGTCCTCCTGGTCTCCGAGGGCATGGGGCTCGACTTCATCCCGGCGAACATCGATCTCAGCGGCGCCGAGCTGCAGCTGGTCACCGAGTTCGGTCGGGAGTCGATTCTCAAGGAGAAGCTCGAGCCCATCGAAGGCCAGTACGACTACGTCGTCATCGATTGCCCGCCGTCGCTCGGCCTGCTCTGCATCAATGCGCTCGTGGCGTCGACAGACGTGATCATCCCGCTGCAGTGCGAGTACTTCGGGATGAAAGGAATGCAGCAGTTGCAACGCACCATCGACCGCGTGCGCGCAAAGCTCAACAGCCACCTTCGTGTCGCGGGCATCCTGCCGACGCTCTACAAGTCGCGCACCCTGCACAGCCAGGAGGTGCTCGACCTCGTCAAGAGCGCATACCCCGATCTCGTCTTTCCGATCACCGTCGACTCCTCGATCAGGTTCGCCGAGACACCGCTGGCGGGCCAGTCGATCCTCGAGTACGCCCCGAACTCGCCCGGGGCTCGCTCCTACCGGGCCCTCGCCAAGGCCGTTATCGCCCAGGATCGCGGCGACGGCGACAGCATCGAGGTCTCCGGGAGCGCGGAACGTCCACGCGAGCGGGTGCGCGCGGCCCGAGGGTGATGCGCGGATTTCGCCGCGCCCAGCTGCGCGGCAGCGATGAGCTCTTCCGCTCCGCGGAACCCGAGCAGCTCGACGCCCCGTTGTCCCCAGGCGTCAACGACGATGCCGTGCATCCGGTCCCGTCTGCCCCCGCCCACCACATGCGCTCGGTCCGGTTGACGGACGACGAGCTGCGGATCCTCTCGGAGGCGGTCCAGCACCTCAAATTCCCCGCCAAGGCGCCGACGCGCCCCTCGGTGGACGACTTCGAGAAGCTGGAGATCCTCCGCCAGAAACTGCTCGACGCCCTGTGAGGGGCGGAGGGGACGGCATCGACTGCGGCGGGCACGGGGTCGGAACGCCTTCGCCGTTCCGCCCCTCCTCCTAGCTCCATATGGTCATCGGAACGCTGACCGTCACCCTCCAGGTGCCGGACAGCGAATCCCTCAAGGACAAGCGCCAGGTGGTGCGCTCGCTCACGACCAAGCTCCGCAACACGTTCAACGTCGCAGTTGCCGAGGTCGCCGACCAGGATCTCTGGCAGTCCGCCGTCATCGGGGTTGCGTGCGTGAGCTCGGACAGCCGGCATGCGGACGAGATGTGCCAGAAGGTGTTGCGGTTCGTCGACGATCACGGCCAGGCACTCGTCCTCGGCTCGCATTTCGAGCTGATCCACGTCTGACCAGGCTCTGCTGACGCGGGATCTCATCGAGGCCTACCAGGCGACGCTTCCATTCGAGCTGGACGAGTTTCAGCGCGAGGCCATCACCAAGCTCGAGGGATCCCGTGGCGTGCTGGTCAGTGCGCCCACGTCGAGCGGCAAGACAGTGGTTGCGGACTATGTGATCTGGCGCCGCCTCGACGCGCCGGCCGCGCTCCGGAGGCCGATCACCGAAGCATCCGACGTGGTCTACACGACACCACTGAAAGCGTTGAGCAACCAGAAATATCACGATCTCTGCGAGCGATTCGGTGAGCACCGCATCGGCCTGATCACCGGTGAGCACACGCTGAACGACGGCGCACCGATCCTTGTGATGACCACGGAGATCCTGCGCAATGTCCTGTACGACGAGCCTGCGCGTGTCGATCGAGTCGGCGATGTGGTGCTCGACGAGGTGCATTACATCGACGACTATCCGCGCGGCACCGTGTGGGAGGAGCTGATCATCGAGGCGCCACGCCACATTCGCCTGATCGGCCTCTCGGCAACCATCAGCAATGTGGGCGAGGTCGCGACATGGATGTCGGGCCTGCGCGGCACCATCGAGACGGTCACGAAAACCGAGCGACCGGTGGCACTCGAGATGTGGCTGGCCATCGACAACAGGTTGCACCCGCTCTTCGACAAGGCGGGTAATGCGGCACGCAGCACGCTCGAACTTGCACAGGCGGATGCCGTGCAGCAACCGCGATTTCGCGAGGCGCGACGCGCCCCGGACAACGACATGCTGCAGGTTGTCGATGTCCTGCGACAGCGCGCGATGCTCCCCGCGATCTACTTCATCTTTTCGCGACGGGGATGCCGCGAAGCGCTCCAGCGCTGTGGTGTCCACGGAGTCGACCTCACCAGCGATGAGGAGAAGGAGCGCATCGACATCGCGATCACCGAGCGGATGGAGGCATTGAGCGATGCGGACGAGCGGCAGTGCGTGCTGCTCGAGCTCGACAGGCGCCTGCTCCGCCGCGGCCTCGCCATGCACCATGCCGGTCTGCTCCCGTATGCGAAGGAGACCGTGGAGCGCCTGTTCCAGCAGGGCCTGATCAAGGTCGTCTTCGCAACGGAAACGCTGTCACTTGGTCTCAACATGCCGGCGCGCTCCTGCGTCATCTCATCGTTCACGAAGTTCGATGGGGTGAGTTTCGCCTCGCTCACCAGCGGCGAGCTCACGCAGCTGATGGGCCGCGCAGGCAGGCGCGGCATCGACACCGTCGGGCATGGGGTCATCCTCAAGGAGAGCGACGTCGACCTGCGCGACATCTACGACGCCGCGATCTCCGGTGAGTTCGCCGTGGATTCCAAATTCTCGCCCACGTACACGATGGTCCTCAACCTGCTGCGCACGCGGTCCGCAGAGGCCGCCGAGAAGCTCCTCGACAGCTCATTCGGGCAGTACCAGGCGGTCGAGCGGTCCGCCCGGTGGGAGCATCGCAGGGCCAACCTCGAAGCCGAGCTGCATGATCTCCGGCTGCGGCGCTTTCAGCACCCGCGGGTCCCGTGCACCGAGCGCACCCTGACCTCATTCCTCACCACCACCACGCAGCTCGGTGAAGCCCAGCTGGCGCTCCGAAGAGTCCGCCGCGGGCACTGGACGGATGCGCGTCGCGGCCGCTACGGCAAGGCCGGGTCGGATCCCGGCCAGCGCTTCGAGGCGTTGCGCCGCACCACGCGATCACTCCAGGACCGGCTCAACGAGTCGCCCTGCCGCAACTGTCCGTACTTCGGCGAGCATCGCGCTCACCATCACCGCATCGCCGGCATCGAAACCACCCTCACCGGTGCCGAAGAGGAGCTGGAGCGCTCGCAGCATCGCTTTCGGCGCGAGTTCCAGGCGCACCGGGCGGTGTTGCGTGCCGGGGGCTTCCTCGACGGCGACGAACCAACCGACCTCGGGCGTCTCGCCGGCTCGCTCTACGGGGAGAGCTCGCTGCTCGTTGCCGATGCGATCGCCTCCGGGCTGCTCGACGGGCTCAAGCCCGAGGAGCTCGCCGCAACCCTCGTCAGCCTGGTTGCGGAGGATCGGGGCCGCGAACGTCCTCAGCCTTCTCGACGCCACTTCCCAACTCCGCGGATCGAGGAGCGCCACCGCCGCCTCCGGACGGCGATGCGGCGCTTTGTGGAACTCGAACGCGAACACGGGCTCGAGACGATGCCGCCGCTCTCCCTCGAGTACATCCGCCCGGCGTACGAGTGGGCAACGGGCGTCCCGCTCGCCGATATCGAGCCTCCGCCGGGAGCTGATACCGGAGACGTTGTCAAGGCGGTGAAGAGCCTCTATTCGCTGCTGCGCCAGATGGAGCAGGCACTTCGAGGACACGCGTTGCATCCGATGGTCGCGCTCACGCGCGAGCGCGTCGAGCGCGACTTGATCCGGCGTATCTGACCCACACCTCGCGTCATCGTGTCAGCGCCGTGTTGCGTCGAAGCCCGGACTCCGTGTTAGCATGCCCGCACTGTGCTGACACCAAGAGTTGTGCTCGCAACCATGATCATGCCCCGCGGAGGTTTCCGAACGTAGGGGCACACGCGCCCACGTTGGAAACCTCCCGGACCACAAGCCCGGGAGGTTTTTTCATGTCCACCATCAGTCTGCTCGAACGCTACGGTCGAGCTCCGTCAGGAGCTCACGTCAGCTGTCTGGTCTGTCGCGCCTGCGGTCACGAGACGCCGGTCGAGGCGACCAACATCTGTGACCGTTGCTTCGGCCCGCTCGAGGTTCGATACGACTACGAGGAGGTTGCGCGGCGCATCTCACGTGAGAGCATCGCCGCGGGTCCCGCCAGCATCTGGCGATATCGCGACCTCCTGCCTGTCGACCTCGAGGCGACCGAGCCGATCACGCTGGGCGAGGGCTTCACGCCGCTGATCCACGCGCGCAACCTCGGCGCGGAACTCGGGCTGCGGAACCTCTACCTGAAGAACGACACACAGAACCCGACGGGATCCTTCAAGGATCGGGTGGTGAGCGTCGCGGCCACCTGGGCGAGTGAGCACGGACTCACCACCATCGCCTGCGCCAGCACCGGCAATCTCGCCAACTCTGTGGCGGCGTACGCGGCGCACGCAGGACTTCGCGCGGTGGTGGTGGTGCCGAGTGACCTCGAGCCCGCCAAGATGATCGGCACCTCGATCTTCCGGCCGACGATCATCGCGGTGGACGGTAGCTATGACGACGTCAACCGTCTGTGCACCGAGCTCGCCGATTGCGTCGACTGGGGATTCTGCAACCTCAACCTGCGCGCGTACTACAGCGAGGGAAGCAAGACGCTGACCTTCGAGACCGCGGAGCAGCTGGAGTGGCGGCTCCCCGACGAGATCATCGTGCCGGTCGCTTCTGGATGCCAGTTCGTCAAGCACCGCAAGGCTGCGGGTGAGTTGATCGATCTCGGCCTGGTCGAGGCGGGATCGCGTCTGCCCCGCCTCACCGGCGCCCAGGCGCTCGGGTGCTCGCCGGTCGCGACGGCGTTCGCCGGCGGTGAGACGGCCGTCGTCCCCGTGCGGCCGCACACAATCGCCCGATCGATTGCGATCGGCAACCCGTCGGACGGCGCGGACGTCCTCCGGATCGCGCGCGACACCGGCGGCGTGGTCGCGAGCGTCACGGAGGAGGAGCTGGTCGAGGGCATCGAGCTGCTTGCAGCCAGCGAGGGGATCTTCGCCGAGACGGCCGGCGGAGTCACGGTCGCGGTGCTCCGCAAGCTCGCCAGAGCCGGGCGCTGGGAGGGGGACGAGACCGTCGTCGCCTACATCACCGGTGCGGGCTTGAAGACGGCGGACTGCGTCGCCTCGAGGGCTGAGACGCTCACGCCCGTGCCGGCGTCACTGCGAGCCGTTCGGGAGCGATACGCCGGTCTGATCTGAGCTGGCCGGACTCCTGGCCTGAACATCAGTTTGCCCCGGCATCTGCCGTGGCATAGTGAAAGCGATGTATCACCAGATCGCCCGGAACAAGCGCAAGAGCCTGATCGTGGTCGTTGCGTTCTTCATCATCTGGGCAGCGATCGGCTACGTGATCGGCTATATCGCGTCGGGCGTCAGCGGCGGCATCTCAGGAATCATCATCGCGGGGATCGTGGCGCTCCTCGTGGTGCTGTGGTCACTGACCCTCGGTCAGGCAACGGTCCTCGCCGTCTCGGGTGCGCAACCGGTCACCCAGGAGCAGGCGCCGGTGCTCTACGACATCGTCTCCACGCTCGCCATCGGCGCCGGCTTGCCGATGCCGAAGATTTACATCATCGAGGATCCGTCGCCGAATGCCTTCGCCACGGGCACGAGCCCGCAGAAGGCGGCCGTCACGGTGACGACCGGGCTGCTCGCGATCATGAATCGCGAAGAGCTCGAGGGTGTGCTCGCCCATGAGATGAGCCACATCCGCAACTACGACGTCCGCCTCGTGCTCATCGTGGCCACGTCGGTCGCCCTCATCGGGCTGCTCGCCAGCCTGCTGTGGCGCTCGCTGTTCTTCACCCGTGGTGGCAACAATCGCGATGGTGGCTATCTGATCATCGTCCTCATCGCCGCGGCGGCGCTGCTCTCCGTGGTTGCGGTCATCGTCGGTCCGCTCATGCAGTTCGCGCTGTCACGCTCGCGCGAGTCACTCGCCGATGCGAGCAGCGTCGAGCTCACTCGCAATCCCACGGGGCTACTCCACGCGCTGCAGAAGCTCCAGCAGAACGACAAGCCCTTCGCGAAGATGACCCACGCCACCGCGGCGATGTGCATCGACGATCCGCTGCAGCATCACGGCGGCTTCATGCATCACCTCTTCGACACGCATCCCCCGATCGAGGAGCGCATCGCGGCGCTCCAGGCGATGCTGCAGGTCAAGGAGACCTAGCCCGGCGGCCTGGGTCAACCGCGGACAACCGACCAGAGCCGGGCCGGCGCTTCAGTACGCTCGAGGAGCAGGGATCCCTTGCGGGGGAATCTCACGAAGCAGCCAGACGGGATTGGAGAGGGCCACGATCGTGCCGGTGGAATCCACCACCTGCGTTCGGACGAATGAAGACACCGAGCAATTGATCGAGAGGCTCACGGAGCCCCCGGCGAGGTCGACAGCGCTGTACGTGGCGATCACACTGGCATTGGGCGCCGGTGCCTTGCTGCCCGCGTAGTCCACCGCGCCCTGGACGACCTCCAGAACGCTGTTCGTGGGGAGGCCTGTCGCCACGGCGGTCATCTGCCGTGTGGTCAGAGTTGATACGGACGCGGATCCCATCGGACAGATTCCGTCCACGAGCACATCGAGCCCACCTCGGTACCAGGCAAGCGACGCGCACCAGGCGCGACCCGCGACCAGTGCGCTCAACAAGTCAGCCTCTGCGCTGCTCGCGGCCCAGACGGAGGTGTACCAGTCGTTCCCGAAGCGCAGCCAGTTGGTGCCGATGTGGTCATCGCTGACACCGTTGCCGGTGAGGAACAGCGCATTGCGCGAGCAGACGTCCCACAGCCCGATGTGATGTTGCAGGTCAACGCCGGCGCGCAATGGATATCCGACCTCGAGGATGTCGGCTGCCATCGCTCGGTTGGCGAGCATCGAGAGCGCAGTGGTTGTCATCCTCTGATTCTGCACGGCCTGCGGCAGGGCGGCCGATGCCTGCGCGCCGTAGGGATGGTTGTAACTCACAAGGCCACCCGACGCGTGGATCGCGGGGATCACGGTCCCCTGCAGGAACGCGGGATATTGCTTCGCAGTCACGGTCCCGTAATTGGTGACCGCCACTCCGGTGCCGTACCAGTTCACATGCGGCAGTGCCATGGAGATCTCGAGACCCTGGTACTGCGCAACCCCGGGGTAGAGCAACCCGTATGAGCCCTCCATCGACTGCTGTGCAACCAGCTGCACCTCGCCGCTCGATCGCGAGAAACGCAGGTAGTCAAAATTTCCCGATGCCAGGGCGCCAGTCGACACCGCATTCAGGTTGAGCCCGAACAGGCCGAAGTCCCGCGCATCCAGGTCAGGCCAGAGCGCAGCGATGTCGGTGGCAGGACTGATGGCGACCGAGTTCCACTGTCCCGGGGTGGCCGCGAGGTTGACGACTCCGTCGATGCCGGAGACGGACCGCGTCCCGGCAGCACCCGACCCCCCAAGCCGGTACGAGATGACGTACTGGCCGGCCGGGCGGCCGTTCAGCGCCGGATGGAAGGAGCTGGTGACCAGGATCTCCAGGAATGCGGTCGGTCCGATCGACGCCGGCAGCACTTCAATGGAGATCGTCTGACCGAGAAGGCCGCAGTGATAATTCCAGTCGGACGACTGCGACTGCGCGTAGAAACCCAGCGTCGCCGCTGACTGGTTGCCGCTCTGCGCGGACACAGCGAGGCTTCCTCCGACGACCGGATCAAGTGGCGAACACGGGTTGGTCACGATGCGGCCGCTGGACGCGCCGGTCAAGGAGCCGGCGCGTTGCAATTGCCACTGCCAGGCGCCGCCTTCTCCGGGCGCAGGCTTCTCGGCGGTGAGGCTCGTGAAGTGCACCGTATTTCGATATCCGACACCGCTCATTCGATAGTCGTGATCGGTCCACCAGAGAACGCTGATGGCATTCGCCTGCGCCTGAAGCAGATGTGCATCCATCGATCCGTACTGTTCGCTGAATGACGAGTGGATGTGCATTGCCATGCCGACCGGCACGGTGCCGTCAGCCGCCACGAGGTTGCGCTCTGCCGCAGCAACGGTTCGTGGCCATTCGGGGCGCACCACGGCCAATGCCGCGACGCCCGCTGCATATCCAAGGAAGCGCCGTCTGTTGACTTCGTGGTGCGGTGGTTCGCTGCCGTCAGTGCACATGAGTGCGCACCTCCTTCAGCCACACCGCCGAGTTCCCTTCAATGAACGCAACCGTACAGCATCGCCTGATGAGATTCAAGCGTTTCCGCGACATCCCTCCGAGTACGCGCCAGACCTGACCAGAAGTGCAGTCCTGAAATCGCTCAATTGCAGCGATTGCAGCGTCACGCCAATAGATCGCCGGGTCAGACGGGGGGTGCGGCGGCGGGCGGCGGCGCGACCGGTGCGCCAGGCGTGAACGACACCGTCGGCGCCTGCCGCTCGGCGTCGGCCACCTGGAAGAATGCGAACGGCTGGAAGTGCATGATCTGGCCGAAGATGTTGGTGGGAAACGTCTGCAGCGCGGTGTTGAAGTCACGCACGTTGCCGTTGTAGAAGCGCCGCGAGAACTCCACCTTGTCCTCGGTGTTGGTGAGCTGCTCCTGCAGGCTCAGGAACAGATCGGACGCCTTCAGCTGCGGGTAGTTCTCCGCGACCGCGAGCAGCTGCCGGGTGGATCCGGTCAAGGCGTCCTCGGCGCCGGCCATCGCCGATGGATCGCCCGACTTTGACGCGGCGATCGCATTCGTGCGCGCTGCCGTGACCGCCTCGAACACGCCTCGCTCGTGAGCCGCATACGCCTGCACGGTGTTCACCAGGTTGGGTATGAGGTCATAACGGCGCTTCAGCTCGACATCGATATCGGACCACGCCTCCTGGGTTCGCGTCCGAAGGCGGATCAGCCGGTTGAACCGGTAGGCCACGTAGAGCGCGATGAGGACGACGATGATCAGGACGATGACGAGGGCGGTCATGAGCTCAGTGTCTCACTCCTCGCGCAACATCGCTTCCGGCACACTGACCACCCGGTAGGGCATATCGGTGATGTCGTAGTAGCGGATCGGCTTCTTCAGGCGCTTCGCGATACCGACCTGAACCTTGACGCCGAGCGAAGGGTTGCCGAACACCCACATCTGGTCGCAGCGCACGATCAGGTTGTTGAAGGCCTCGCGCACGACATCCTTCGGCACCGTGTGCACCAGGTAGTAGTCAAAGAGCATGAAGGGGACGATCGGCACCTGTCCCTCGTCGAGCACGAACTTGGTGATGTGCTGGCGCCAGTAGAAATTCCGGTTGCTGAGCGCGCAGTAGATCAGCTGCTTGGGACGGCGCAGCGCGCGCTCGGCCTGCTCCGCAGGACTCGCCTTCGGTGTCGGCGCGAAGATGCGCTCGAGGATGTCCTCAGCGTTCTTGACGGCCGGTTCAGCGGGCGATGCGGCCTCGTCGCGAATCTGAGGTGTGCTCTCACGACGCCGCATACCACGTGGGCGCAACCTTTCTCCCCGTCAATCAATGCGTGCGAGAGCCGATGATAGCATCGGCAGAAGATCGCGAAAATCGTGCGAGCCCGATGAGCTCAGCCATCGGGATCAGCCCAGGCGACCATGTGGCTCATGGTCACGAGTGCCCGGTCAAGAAGCGCGATGCGCGCGGGGTCGTTGAGCCACCTGCTCTGACCCGACGGATGGGGCAGCGGGACGAGTACGGTTGACACCTCGGGCGTGCCCAGGATCGGGATGCCGTCACCGGTGAACGCGGCTCCGATCACGTCATCGAGGCGACGACCCGGAAGAAATCGTTCGAGTGCCAGCGAACCGATCGGAATGATCAGACGCGGTGCGAGCATCGAGATCACCCCGTCGAGCCATGGCGTGCACAGTGCGACCTCCGCCGCGCTCGGACGCCTGTCGCCCGCTCCATCAGCGCGCCGCCCGGGAAAGCATGTGGTCATGGCGGTCATGTAGATGCGATCGCGCACGTCATCCTCGTCACGAAAGCCGCCGCGAATCAGCCATCGCATCAACTGGCGGCCGGCTCGTCCTGCGAACGGCCTGCTCTGGTCATGTTCGACCGGCCCCGGTGCCTGCCCGACGAGCATGATGTGCTGTCCCTGGCGGCCGCTGAACACCGGATGCGCACGAACGATGTAGCCGGCGTCCGCGCACCGAGTGCAGGCACGATGCCGGCGCTGCAGGGATCTCAGTGAGCGACCGAGGGCAGGTTCTCTGGGCACGACGACACGACTCTGACTCGCCGAGGTGGCGGCGCCGAACCCCAGGCGATATCATCTCTTCACCGCTTGTCACTCCCACCGTCACAGTTGAGCGGCCGTCGTGGTCAGCCGTCGTACTTCGAGGCTCCATGTCCGACGAGTCTTCTCGCTCCGCCCGGCCTTATGGCCAGCGACGAAACGACGGCGCCCCTGCCTGGTGGGCGGCGCTCGATAGAGCAGACCTTCCCGACAACGAGGTCGTCCCCGCCGCGCATCGACGCTGGTACGAGGACGCCCAGCCCGTAGCTCCGATGGTCGAGATCGCGGGCCGCTCCAGGCATTCCCGGAAGCGGCAAATCTGGCTGATCAGCGTGCTCGTAGCCCTGGCCATCGCCGGGGTGCTGTACGCCGGGTTCAAAAATGATTTCGAAGACACCTGGAATGTCGTCGTCGTGGCGCTCCTCATCAGCGTCCCGGTGGCGCTGGCTGCGTGCGTGACCATCCTGCTCGCCCGGCGCAACAGCTGACCGCACGCCCAGCACCGTCCGGAGAGGTGTGACCGACGAAGGGGTGCGCGGTAGGAACCATCCACGGCGCCCCGCCCGACCGCATCTCGACCCGATACCGGGGCTCGCGCTCCCCGCCGAAGACGACGAAACGGCGGCAGCTCCGTCGCTCCGGGCGCGATTCGAGGCGGCGATGGCACCCGGACCGGCCGACGGCGTCGCCGCCAGGGACGTGGAGGTGGCCCGGGCG
>JBIOIZ010000030.1:0-32439 GCA_044450385.1 Candidatus Dormibacteria bacterium | reverse complement strand
CTCGAGCTTCGACTGGATGCACTCGGCCGCCTGTGCCACCAGGTGGCGCGAGACGTCTTCCATGATGCCGCGGCCGAATTGCGCAACCCGCCCGACGACCGTGAAGTCCGTGGTCAGCGTGACCGTCGAGGTTTCGCCTGCGGCGGCGACCGCCATCACCGTGGTGGCCTGAGCGGTTCCGGAGCCGGTGGTTTCGCGCCCCTCGGCCTCGAGGGTCGCGGTGCGCGTCGCCGGATCGCGTGAGGTGATCCGAGCAGTGCCGTTATAGCTGACCGTGACCGGCCCCACCTTGATCCGCACCTTGCCTTTGAACGTATCCGGATCGACGACCTCGGACAATTCAGCCCCCGGAACGCAGCTGACGACGTTGTTCACGTCGAGCAGGAACTCGTACACACGATCGGGTGGTGCCTTGACGGCGAAGGAGTTCTCGATTTGCATTCCGGGAATTGTGCGCTGCTGGACCGGCCGGCGGCTTGTGACGTTTGGCCGTGGAAGTGGATACTCATGCCATGCGAGATCTGCTTCCCACGCTGAACGAATGGAGCGAAGGTGACCCGCTGGTGGCGATCGCGACAGTCGTCGGCACATCCGGTTCAACCCCGCGCCCGATGGGCGCCCGCCTGCTCGTGAGTCGAGACGGGCGCATGGCCGGCTCGGTGAGTGGCGGCTGCCTGGAGTCTGCCGTGGTCCTCGAGGCGCAGGCGACCATCGCGGGTGACGCTCCGCCTCGCCTGCTCCACTACGGCATCAGTGACGAGATGGGCTGGGCGGTCGGCCTGTCGTGCGGCGGCGAGGTCGACATTTTCGTCGAGACACTGGAGAGCGATGGATCCGATCCGGCGATCGAGGAGGTCCGGCGCGCGATCGAGACGTCGCGCCCGGTCGCCCTGCTGACTGCGCTGGATGGCGAACACGCCGGACGCCGGGCGGCGGCGACGGCGGACGGCGGCCTCGTGGGCAGCCTCGGCGGCTCCGCCACAGTTGCGGAAACCGTTGCCGCGGCGCGCCCGCGGATCGGCTCCGGTCTCCCCGGGGTCGAGGAGATCTCGGGTATGCGCGTGTTCGTGGATCCCATCGTCCCGTCCCCTCAGCTGGTCGTCATCGGGGCCGTGCACATCGCCGTCGCGCTCACCACCATGGCACGCGCAGCGGGATTCACCGTGTCGGTGGTCGATCCACGCACCGCCTTCAACAATGCCGAGCGCATCCCCGACGCCGAACGTCTCATCGTCGCGTGGCCGGACGAGGCATTGCTGCATTTCGAGCTCGGACCGCGCGACGCGGCAGTGTGCCTCGCGCACGATCCGAAGTTCGAGGACCCGGCGCTGACCTCCCTGCTGCGCTCGGAGACAGGCTATATCGGTGCGATCGGCAGCCGCGGGACCCATGCCAAACGGGTCGCTCGGCTCCGCGAGGCCGGCTTCAGCGACACCGAGATCGCACGCATCCACAGCCCCGTCGGCCTGAACCTCGGCGCCGCGACGCCGGAGGAGATCGCGATCGCCATACTCGCCGAGATCGTGGCGGTGCGCCGCGGCCGGAACGCAGGCTCACTGTCCGCGCAGCCCGCAAACTCCGTCGGGTGAGACTGGAAGCCCTCCCGGGTTCAGCGCTTGACCGGCCATCAGCGAGCTGGATCGGTGCCATCCTCTGCCGCGACGTGCTTGATGCGGCGGGGCGCCCCGTGCTGACCAAGGGAACGGTGCTGTCGGCGGATGCTGAGCCGGCGCTGCGCGAAGCACATCCCGATGTCCTGCATGTGCTCTGGCTGGAGGAGGGCGATGTCGGCGAGGATGCGGCAGCGGTTCGCATCGCCACCGCCGTCGGCGGACCCGGCACGTCCGCCCGGCCACCGGTGGAATCCCAGGCGCGACTGGTCGCGGCGTGGCGGGGCATGGTCGGCGTCGATGTCACGGCGCTCGCGGCCGTGAACGCCGTCGACGGCGTGACCGTGTTCACGGTTCCCGACGGTCTGCACGTGGATGCGGGGAGAACGCTGGCCGGGGTCAAGATCACGCCGCTGGCAATCGATGAGCGGTCACTCCGTCAGGCCGAGCGCGCAGCGTTTTCGGCCGGCGACGGTGCACGGGTCCTCAGCGTCCGGCCGTTTCTTCCACTCCGTATGGCGGCGATCGTGCGCCAGCGGCTCACCGACGATGCGCGAATGCGTTTCGAACGGTCGCTCGGCATGCGCAGCGCGTGGTTTGGGGGCACAGTCGAGCCCGTTCGCTACGTCGACGACACCCCCGAGCACGTTCAGCACACCTTGGTGGATGCGGCGGCATCTTCCGACATCGTCCTCGCCGTCGGCGTTGCGTCGGTCGATCCTCTGGATGTCACCTGGCAGAGCGTTCTGGCTGCCGGCGCGACCACGATCCGGCGCGGGCTCCCGATGCATCCAGGGAGCAGCTACTGGATTGCCGAGCTTCTCGGCAAGCCGGTCATCGGAGTGGCGTCATGCGGCATGTTCTCCCGCCGGAGCGCGCTCGACTTGCTGATCGCGCGTCTTCACGCAGGGCTGCCACTCGATGGAGCTTTTCTCGCGTCCCTCGGTCACGGCGGCTTGCTCGGCAAGGAGGCCGCGTGGCGGATCCCTCCTTATGACGCAGCGCTCGCTGACGATTCCGATGAGGACTGAGCCGCCGCACGGCGCTCCCTGAAGTCGCACGCGATCCGGCCGTCCTTAATCACGAGCCGGATGCAGGCCGGGTCAGCGAGGATGTCGATGTTCGCGAGCGGGTCTCCGCGTGCGACGACCACGTCTGCGCGCTTGCCCGGCCCGAGCGTCCCGAGCTCGGGGCGGCGAAGCAGTTCCGCCGGCACGCTGGTCGAGGCCACGATCGCCTGCATCGGGGACATCCCGCACCGGACCATCTCCCCGAGCTCGCGAAGGTTGGCTCCGTGGGGTCCGACCGCAGCGTCGGTGCCCATCGCGACCTTGACGCCGGCCGCGATGGCTGCCGACACCGCCGCACGATGCAGCGCTCCGATCCGCTCAGCCTTCTCGATCATCTCAGGGGGCAGCCCGCCGCCGCCCGCTTTCGCTCCCGCGATCACGTCGCCGGGTGCGACCAGGGTCGGTACGAGGTACGCCCCCTTCTCCTTCATCAACGCGATGCCCTCTTCATCGAGAAGACACCCGTGCTCGATGCTCGTGGCCCCGGCGATGAGCGCATTGCGAATCCCGGCCGGCGACATGGCATGCGCCATCACGCGCTTGCCGACCACCGCCGCCTCCTCGACTGCAACGCGAATCTCCTCGATGGAGAACTGCGCATGGTCGGGGAGATCGCCCGGGCTCAGGACACCGCCACTGGTGCACAGCTTGATCCAGTCCGCACCCGCCTGGAGCACCTCGCGGACCTTGCGGCGCATGCCGTCGGGTCCGTCGACGACACCATGCGGAACGTCGATGCCCATGGTGAGCCCGACCCTTGCTCCGCACGGCATGAGGTCGTCACCATGGCCGCCCGTCTGGCTCAGCAGGCTGACAGCCAGCTCCATGCGTGGCGCCGGGAAATAGCCGGCCTCGGCCGCGAGACGGACACCCACAGGTGTGTGGCCGGCATCACGCACGGTGGTGACGCCAGCAGCGAGGGTGCGAGCACAGTTCGGCACGGAGTTGAGGAGCGCGAGGGACGCCGGCGTCATGAGGATGCGCACGAGATTGGTTCCGGAGGAGGCCAGATGGACATGCATGTCCATGAACCCGGGCAGCAACGTCAGATCCTCGTCCTCGATGACCTCGGCGTCCTGGGGAATCGTGAAGGACGCCCGCGGCCCGCACGCGGTGATCCGGCCGTTCTCGATGACGACCGCGGCGCGCTCAACGGGGTCGCGACCCGTCCCATCGATGAGCCGCTCAGCGACGACGACGAGTGCTGGCACCGCACCTACCTCCGGGATCGACTACTGGACCGATCGAGGCTAGCAGAGCGTCAGGCGGGATCTGCCTCGAGCCGTTCGAAGTCCTCGCGGGTGTCGATGTCGACGGGATGACCTCCGGGCCGGTCGGCGGCGACCGCGGCCACCAGCTCCGGGTGCGCGCGAACCAGCGCCCGGCAGCCGACGTCGCCTGCAAGCGCCTCGATATCACCCCAGAGCTCGCGAGCCAGCACCACCGGCGGATGGAGCAGCCCATCGAAGCTCAGCGCTGCCGCGGGTAGCCCGGACGCCGCCTGGGTCTCGAGGAGGCGGTCGACCACCTCGAGGCTGATGTCGGGCTGATCCCCGAGGATGACCACGACTCTGGCGACGTTGGTCCCGAGAGCGGCGATCCCGGCTTTCAACGATGTGCTCATCCCCTGCGCGTGATCAGGATTGACCACGACTCGGGCGCGACCGAGCCGCACCGATCGCCTGATCTCATCGGCATGGGCGCCGAGGACGACGACCACCTCATCGAGCTGCGAATCGCAGGCGGCTGCAAGCGCTGACTCGAGCAGCGGCCGGCCGCGGACCGGGAGCAGCTGTTTCGGCTCCCCCATCCGCCGGGAAGCGCCGGCGGCGAGGATCACCCCCGCCGACCTTGCAGCGACCACTCAGCCCGCTACGGCTCGGAGAAACCGGGTCGCCTCAGCGACGAACTGCTCCCGGCATCCGGAGCAGCAGAAGAAATACGTCTGGCCGTCGTGGATGGCCGTGTGCGCGGAGTCCTTGGTGTCGACGGTCATGCCGCAGACGGGGTCGACGGCGAAGCCCACCAGCGCTTCAGGCGCCGGAACGGGGTTCGCGATCATTCGCTCGTGACGGAGCGCCACCACCTCTGCGAGCGCGTGGAGCGCGATCTCCTGCTGGGCCCCGGCACGCCGCGCCCCGGCCAGGGCGCGGACCCGCGCGAGCTCGGCAGCCGACACGCCGCGCTCGCGCAGCGTGTCCATGATCGCGCCCGAACGGCGGGCGCTCGCCACCAGCGCAACGTCGGCGTTCGGCAGCATCAGCGCAGCCTCGATGGCGTCATCGTCGTAGTGACCCATCGTCGCCACCACGACCCAGCAGTCCTTTTCCGCGGTGAGCGCGGTGAGGTCGAGGGAGTTCAGGATTCTGTCGGCGCCCGGAAAGTCCGACGACGACGCGCCCGGATGCACACTGACCGTGCGGAAGCCCACCGTCCGGCCGAGTTCGACGAGCGTCCTCGCGGCCGGGCTCTCACCGATCACCGCGAGCAGCGGCTTGGGGACGTGCGGATCGATGAAGATATCGAGCGTACCGCCACTCGGGCAGGTGGTCGCCACGGTGAGCTCACCTCCGATGCGCGTTTCAAGAACCTCCACATCCGGACGGATCCGAACCATCCGCGGCAGCCCGTCACTCATCGCCACGAGCGCCTCGCGGCGGATGAGCGCGTCCGAACAGCTACCGCCGATCCACCCGTGCAGCACCCCGTCGTCGGTGATCACGGCCTTGTCGCCGGGGTGCGCCGACGTCGGTGATTCCGTGCGCACCACCGTTGCAAGCACGCACGGACGCCCCGACGAGGCGTTGTCGGCAAGCAGGGTCACCAGGCGGTCGTCTATTCGGTCACCCCCTTGCTGCGCAACGCCGCCCACACCTTGTCGGAGGTGATCGGCATGTCGATGTTGGTGATGCCGAGGTGCGAAAGCGCGTCGATGACCGCGTTCACGTAGGCGGCCGGCGATCCGACGGTCGCCGATTCACCGACACCCTTGGCGCCGATCGGGTGGTGCGGCGACGGCGTGACCGTCTCCCCCAGCTCGAACCGCGGCGTCTCCCAGGCCGTCGGGAGCAGGTAATCCATGAAGTTCGAGCCGATGCAGTTGCCCTCGTCGTCGAAGGTGATCAGCTCCATGAACGCGATCCCGAAGCCCTCGGTGAGACCTCCGTGTATCTGGCCTTCAACGATCATGGGATTGATGCGTACCCCGCAGTCGTCCACGGCAACCATCCGGCGTACCTTCACCTGACCCGTCCCCTTGTCGATGTCGACCACGACGAGGTACGTCCCGAACGGGAAGGTCATGTTCGGCGGGTCATAGTAGGTGACACCTTCGAGTCCCGCCTCGAGCCCATCGGGGAGATTGGTGTACGCCGCAAAGGCGATGTCCTGAATCGTCTTGACGTTGTCAGGCGAGCCCTTGACGTTGTACTTGCCCTTCGCGAACTCGATGTCGGCCACATCGGCCTCGAAGAGATGCGCGGCGATCAATTTGCCCTTGTCGCGGAGCTTGCGCGACACCATCGCGGTCGCGGCGCCGCCGACCGGCGTCGAGCGCGATGCGTACGTCCCGAGACCGAACGGCGTGTTATCGGTATCGCCCTCGCGGACCTCGACATCGGATGCGGGGATGCCCAGCTCCTCGGCCACGATCTGGGCGAACGTCGTCTCGTGACCCTGGCCCTGCGACTTCACGCCGAGCTTGAGGATCGCCTTGCCCGTCGGGTGCACCCGCAGCTCGGCTGAGTCGAACATCCGCAAGCCGGCGATGTCGTAGTCCTTACCCTTGCCCGCGCCGACCACCTCGGTGAAGCTGGCGACGCCGATGCCCATGAGCTCGCCCTTTGCGCGCTTCTCGGCCTGCTCCTTGCGGAGGTCGTCATAGCCGAGCATGTCGAGCGCGACCTTCATCGCCCGGGGATAGTCACCGCTGTCGTACTCGAAGCCGGACGCGGACTTGTATGGGAAGGCTTCGGGTTGGATGAAGTTGTTGAGCCGGGTGGTGACGGGATCCTGTCCGAGCTCGACTGCGGCGCTTTCCACCAGGCGTTCGATGAAATACGAGGCCTCTGTGACTCGGAACGAGCATCGATACGCGACGCCACCGGGAGCCTTGTTCGTGTACGCACCGTTGGCGACGATGTGCGCCGCCGGGATGTCGTACGAGCCGGTGACGATGTGGAAGAGGCCGGCCTTGAACTTGCTCGGCTGCGCATCCGCGAAGAAGGCGCCGTTGTCGCTGAGAAGGTTCACGCGAAGGCCGATGAACTTTCCGCTGTCGTCGATCGCGACCGAGCCGTCCATGTAGTAGTCGCGGGCGAATCCGGTCGAGATGAGATTGTCAGTGCGGTCCTCGATCCACTTGACCGGACGTCCGATCAGCAGCGATGCCGCGGTGGCGACCACGTATCCGGGATAGATCGGTACCTTGTTGCCGAAACCACCACCGAGGTCCGGGGAGATGATCCGGATCTTCTCTTCCGGCAGCCCTGCCACGATCGCGAAGAGCGTGCGATGCGCGTGCGGCGCCTGACTCGTCATGTAGATCGTCGCGTTGCCGGTCACAGGATCGAGGTCGGCGACGCAGCCGCAGGTCTCGAGGGGCGACGGATGACAGCGCGGGTAGAAGGTCTCGAGGCTCACCACCTTTGCAGCGCGCGCGAACGCGGCGTCAGTCGCGTCCTTGTCACCCGCTTCCCAGTGGTAGATCCTGTTGTCGGTCTGGCCCTCTTTCTCATCGCGGATGACGATTGCGCCAGGTTCGATCGCCTGCTGTGGCGTCGTGATCGCCTGCAGCGGCTCGTAGTCGACGCTCACCAACGCGGCGGCGTCCTCAGCGATGTACTTCGTCTCGGCGATGACGCAGGCGACTTCCTGGCCCTGAAAGCGGACCTTGTCAGTCGCGAGCACAGCCTGCGTGTCACCTGAGAGGGTCGGCATCCACGCGAGCTTGTGCTGTGCGAGCAACTCGCCCGTGACCACCGCGATCACTCCAGGAATCGCCATGGCAGCGCTTGTGTCAATGCCCTTGATGCGCGCGTGCGCATGCGGACTGCGCACGATGACCATGTGGAGCATGCCTGGGAGCACGACGTCGTCAACGTAATTACCCTGGCCGTGAATGAATCGAGCGTCCTCTTTGCGAGCGAGCGAAACGCCAATGCCACCCATCGCTTGGCGCGCGGCTTCAGCCGCTTCTACGGTGTCGAGTGCCATCACGCTACTCCTGCGGTTTTCTCAGTGGCGTTCGCAGCCGCGGCATGCTGAATCGCTTTGACGATGTTCATGTAGCCGGTGCAGCGGCAGATGTTGCCACTGATCCCCCAGCGGATCTCGTCCTCGGTGGGATGCGGGTTGGCTTCGATGAGCGCTTTTCCGACGAGCATCATGCCTGGAGTGCAGAAGCCGCATTGCAGGCCGTGCTCGGCGTGGAAACCCACCTGGATCGCATCGAGCTTGCCGCCCTTGGCGAGACCTTCGACGGTGGTCACCCTCTTGCCCTCGAGCATCGGCGCGAGCAGCGTGCAGGACTTGACCGGCCTGCCGTCGAGCAGCACTGTGCAGGCACCGCAGTTGCTCGTGTCGCACCCGATATGCGTTCCGGTCATCCCCAGCTTGGTGCGAATCAGATCGACGACGAGCGTGCGCGGCTCGACGTCGACGCTTTTCGCAGCACCGTTGATCTCGAACGTGACGTTCATACCGCTGCTCCCTGCGCGCGATGGATCGCGGTGTGCAGGCCGCGCTGCACGAAGACACGCGCAACGTCCCGCTTGTACTCCGCACTCCCCCGTATATCTGCTTTCGGTTCGGCGGCTTCCCCCGCAAGCCGTGCCGCTTCCGCGATCACCTCATCCGTGGGTTCCTGACCGACCAGTGCAGCCTCGGCGGCAGTCGCCTTGATGCTCTGCGCACCCACCGCGCACAGGCCGATGCCTGCACTGGCGATCCGGCCATCACCGCCGAGCACGACGTGAACGGCGGCCGCGACGCTCGCAAAGTCGCCGATCTTGCGCTCCAGCTTGAGATACGTTCCCCCGGATCTTCCGGAGCCGACGGGGATGCGTATCTCGGTCATCACCTCGTTCGATTGCAATCCGGTGGTGAATGGGCCCTGGAAGAATCCTGCCGCCGGAAGCACACGCTCCCCGCTCGCGGACTTGACGACGAACTCCGCGCCGACCGCGAGCATGACGGCACCCCAGTCGCCGGCCGGATCCGCGTGGCAGATGGAGCCGCCGACGGTTCCCATGTTGCGGATGAGCGGATCGGAGATGAGCGGCGCCGCGTCGAGGAGAACGTCCAGCGTGCCGCGCAGGTCCTGTGCACTCTCGACGTCACGATGCCGGGTTCGTGCGCCAATCCGCACATGCCCGTTTTCCCGGCGAATTCCCTCGAGTCCATCCACTCTGCCAATATCGACAACGATGGCAGGCGTCGCAAATCGTAGTTTCAGCAATGGAATCAGGCTCTGCCCTCCGGCGAGCACCTTGGCGTCGTCACCATGCTGGCTCAAGAGGCTGAGCACCTCGTCAAGCGCCCCCGGCGCGGTGTAGTCGAACGCGGCAGGGAACATCCAAAACCTCCGGGATTTGAGCCCAATTCCACTTGTTGCTGTGTCCGGCAGCAGACGGACTACAGAGTACGCCACCCGGGGAGGCGTCGAAATAGCGTCGCCCTGCAGCGAGGATCCTGGAAATACCCTGCTGGCGACGGCGACTATGATGGTCGTCGGTATCCCAAACGAGGGTGGAGGATCAGAACGCTCACGATGTTGACGCACGCCGCTTCCACCGACCTCGAATCAGTCGCCAGCGCACAGCGGCGCCTGCTCGAGAAGGTCGGCGTGCTGGAACCGGAGACCGTCAGCCTTGACGCGGCGCTTGGACGAATCCTCGCCGAGCCGGTCTCGTCGCGATCAGAGCTGCCTGGGTTCGACAACTCCGCCATGGATGGATACGCGGTGCGCGCGAGCGACATCTCGAAGGCCGGTATGGATGCACCAGTCCGGCTTCCGGTCGTCGGCGAGTCGCGCGCCGGGGCAGTACCGGGTGCACACGCCGTCGGAACCGCGATGCGAATCATGACGGGCGCGCCGATGCCCGCCGGCGCAGACACCGTGGTGCGCCAGGAAGACACGTCGCGAGAGGGCGCGGTGGTCCTGATTGAAGTCGCGACCCCACTGGGCACCAGCGTTCGCCCGCGTGGCGCCGACATGCGAGCGGGCGACACCGTGATCCTTCCCGGGCAGGCACTGACGAGCATCGACATCGGCGTCGCCGCCGCGCTGGGCCGCGACCGGCTCCTGGTCGGAAAGCGGCCTCGCGTCGCGCTGCTCGCCACAGGCGACGAACTGGTGCCGGCGGGTACCGCTCCCGGACCCGCGCAGCTCGTTGATTCCAACTCGCCGATGCTCGCGGCCGCCGTTCGCGAAGCGGGCGGCGAGGCGACCTTCCTGGGCATCGCACGCGACTCGAAGGAGTCGGTGCGATCGTTGCTCGAGACGGCATCTTCCTCGGACCTGGTGGTGAGCAGTGCCGGCGTCAGTGTCGGCGACCACGACTGGGTCCGCGAGGTCGCGTCGGACATGGGAACGATGTCGACGTGGCGTGTGGCCATGCGCCCCGGCAAGCCCGTCCTGATCGGAACGCTGCGCGACGCCATCTTCATCGGCCTTCCCGGCAACCCGGTCAGCAGCTCGGTGACGTTCGAGCTGTTCGCCCGACCCGTCATCCGTAGGATGCAAGGCGCGCGGGAGCTGCACCGCAGGCGGATTCGGGTGCGTATCGGCGAGGAGATGACCAAGCCCACCGGGCTCGAGACGTATTCGCGCGCGGTATTGCGCACCTCGCCCAACGATGACGTGCCCAGCGCACACAGTGCCGGCGACCAGGGTTCTTCGATGCTGCACTCGCTCACCCGCGCCGATTGTCTTGTGGTCCTCCCCGCCGAGCTCGAGGTCGTCGCCGCCGGTACGATCGTTGAGGCGATCCCGCTGCGATGACAACGGTTTCTACACTACCCGACGTGGCGATCAGCCCCGACCGGTTCGGCCGGCTGCTCCGTGACGTGCGCATCTCCGTCACAGATCGCTGCAACTTTCGCTGCCCGTACTGCATGCCCAAGGCCCGCTTCGGTCCTGGACACCGCTTCCTACCGCGCGCCGACGCGCTCGGCGCCAAGGAGATCGTTCGACTCGCGGGAGTCTTCGCATCGCTCGGCGTGACCAAGATCCGTCTGACCGGTGGGGAACCGCTGCTCCGTCCGGACCTCGTCGAGATCGTTGAGGGCATCGCCGGACTCGGTGTGCCCGACATCGCGCTGACCACCAACGGAGCATTGCTGAGTCGCTGGGCGGTTCGCCTTCGCGACGCCGGCCTGCACCGGGTCACCGTCAGCCTCGATTCACTCGACCCAGGCGTGTTCGCGTCGATGAGTGATTCGCGGGTCGAGCTCGGCGAGGTGCTCGAGGGCATCGCCGCTGCACGTGACGCCGGCCTTGCGCCGATCAAGCTCAACTGCGTGGTGCAGCGGGGTGTGAACGAAGACGGCTTGCTCGACCTCGTGGACTTCGCTCGACGCGAGGACCTTGGTCTCCGATGCATCGAGTACATGGATGTCGGAGCCACCAACGGATGGCGCATGGCGGACGTCGTGAGCGGCGAGGAGATTCTCGAGCGCGTGCGGCAGGTGTATCCGCTGCTCGACGAGTCACCCGATCCGACAGCCGTGGCTCGGACCTATCAGTTCGCCGACGGCAAGGGTGACCTCGGGGTGATCACGTCGGTGAGCCGTCCCTTCTGCGGGGACTGCTCGCGCGCGCGTCTCGGGGTCGACGGAAAGCTGTACACGTGCCTGTTCGCCACCGCGGGCATCGATCTGCGCGAGCCACTGCGCTCGGGCGCGGACGACGGCGCTCTGCGTCGCATCGTCGCCGACCGCTGGAGGCGCCGCGACGATCGGTACTCCGAGCTGCGCGGGCTCGGCATCGCCGAGGGTGAGCGCATCGAGATGTCGTACATCGGCGGCTGACCGGTGGATGACATCACCGTCCTGGTCTTCGGGCCGCTCCGCGAGCGTGTCGGCGTCGCCGAGGCGCACGTCGACGGAGCCACCGTGCAGGAGGTATGGGATGAGTTCGTGCGCCGCCACCCCGCCGCGGCGGTCGACGCCGGGTCGGTTCGGGCCGCGCGCAACCTCGGCTACTGCGACTGGGATACAGCGGTTCGGAGCGGTGACACCATTGCATTCATTCCACCGGTTGCGGGGGGCAGTGAGGATCCGTCACCGGTGCGAGTGTGGGTCACCGACGTTCCCATCGATATCGCCTCGGTGATTGCGAGCTCGGGGACCCCGCGCGACGGTGCGGTTGCCACGTTCATCGGACGGGTGCGCGATCACAGTGACGGCGTGGCGGTGCATCGCATGGACTACGAAGCGTATGCCGAGATGGCCGAGGCCGAGATGCGCCGGATCGGCGACGAGCTCTTCGCGCGGGGCAGCATCAGCACCATCACCATGGTGCACCGCACCGGAGCGCTGCTGATCGGTGACGCCAGCGTCGTGGTCGTGGTTGCCGCGCCGCATCGGGATACGGCCTTTCCCGCGTGCCAGGAAGCCCTCGAGCTCATCAAGAGCACGGTGCCGGTGTGGAAGCGCGAGCACCGCGACGATGGAGCACGTTGGGTCGACGCCCGGCACGGCGCCTCGGAGAAGGCTGCTTCGTGAGCGAGCGGCGGCTCACACACGTTGACGACACCGGTCGCGCACGCATGGTCGACATCAGCGACAAGGCGGTCACCCGTCGCAGCGCGACTGCACGGGGCCGGGTGAACTGCAGCGCCGAGGCGGTACAGCGCATCGCCGGCGACACGATCGCTAAGGGCAGCGTGCTCGACACGGCGAGACTCGCCGGCATCATGGGCGCCAAGCGAACCTCCGACCTGATTCCCCTCTGCCATCCGCTGGCGCTGCGCCACGTCGACGTTGATCTGCGTCTCGACACCTCCGAGACCCCCGGCGTGATGATCGAGGCCATCGCCCGGGTTGAGGGTGCAACCGGGGTGGAGATGGAGGCTCTGACCGCGGTTGCGGTCGCGGGGCTCACCGTGATCGACATGATCAAGGCCGTGGACCACTGGGCCTCCCTCACGGACGTCACGTTGGTGCACAAGGAAGGCGGCCGGAGCGGCACGCTTGATCGCCCGGAGGCCGGTCAGGCTCCGGAAGTCGACTGATCGGGGTGCCGCGTGTTTCCTGAGACCAAGGCAAGCGCGTGCGGCAGCGCCGGCCACACTGCATCAAGGCATTCCGCAACCGCAGTCGGGCTTCCGGGAAGCGACAGCACGAGGCAGTTGGTGGTGACTCCGGCCACCTGTCGCGACAGCATCGCGTGGGGCGTCGATTTGAGCCCATCGTGGCGCATCACCTCGGCCATCCCGGGGACCTCGTAGTCGAACAGGGGAAGAAGCGCTTGCGGAGTCACGTCACGCGGACCGAGTCCCGTGCCCCCGGTGAGGATGAGGATGTCGGCGTTCCCGGCGCACCGTTTCGCCGCGGCGCGAATCTCGTCGATGTCATCAATGACGCTCTCGCGCGCGACGATGTCGGCGGGAAGGAGCGCGAATCGCGCGACGATCACATCTCCGCTGCGGTCGTCGGCGTCAATGCCCCGGCGACTGTCGCTGACGGTGATCTCGGCGGCTCGCCAGCGGTGCTCTGCGACGGCGTCACTCATCGCGGATGATCCGCTCATGTCCGGCGTAGACGTTCATCTGCTCACCGCGTAGAAAGCCTATCAAGGTCATCCCCGACTCGGACGCAAGCTCGACTGCGAGACTCGATGGCGCGGAAACGGCTGCCAGCAAAGGAATCCCCGCCATCAACGCCTTCTGCGTCAGTTCGAAGCTCGCCCGCCCGGACGCGAGCATGATGTGGGAGCTGAGCGGCAGCAAGCCCCGTGTCGCAGCCCAGCCGATCACCTTGTCCAACGCGTTGTGGCGGCCCACATCCTCGCGCACACAGCACAGCGCACCCTCGCCGTCGAACAGTGCGGCCGCGTGCAGGCCGCCGGTGCGTGAGAACTGCCGCTGCGCGGACCGCTGGACCGCGGGGAGGCCGAGCAGCAGGGCGGGAGAAACACGGAGGGGATCGCTCGCCACGTCATATGCCGATGTGGTCCGCACGGCATCGATGCTCGCCTTGCCGCACATGCCGCACGACGAGGTCATGTAGAACGCTCGCGGCGTGACCTCGCGCGACAACGCCGCCGCGGTGAGCAGCACCTCGACGATGTTGAGTTCGCCGCTCGCGGCCACCGCATCAGGACACATACGCATCGACGCGATCTCGCCGGCGTCACGGACGATGCCCTCGGTGATCAGAAACCCGGCAACCAGGTCGAAATCGTCCCCGGGCGTGCGCATGGTGACCGAGAGCGAGACATCCCCGACACGGATCTCGAGTGGTTCCTCGGTGCTGACGTCGTCGCTCCGCCAGGTGACCGCTCCGCCGGCAGCAACCTGCATCACACGCCTGTGGCGCACGCTCATGCGTCCACGATAGCGACCGGGTATCAGGTCGGCGGATCCCACCCGCACCGCCCATCCGCCAAGATCGTTCGCAACATGCACGACGACGGCAGCGACGATCTCCTCACCGAACTCGCGTCGAGGCTCAGCGCGGCTCTCGAGAGTGGTGGTTTCGACGCGGTCGATGTCCGCGGCCAGGCAAAGTTGCTGCGCATCGCCCGTGACGTCGCCCATGCGACCGAGCGGCAGAACGCCCCGCTCGCCGCCTACACGATCGGCCGGTTCGTGCAGGACGCCGCCCGGTCCGGCGTCTCCGAGGCGGACGCGCTCGATCAGGCCGCGGCGGTGGTTCGAACCCTCATCGGCGAGAGCGACTGACCTCTGCGAGATCATCGGGCGTGTTGATGTTCCAGGCGAATCCGTCGGAGACACCCGCGCCGCGCCAGTCGGTCTCGGCGACGCGTACCGCGCGCACCCGCGCGATGAGATTCCGAAGCGACCTGTCCGCCCCGGCGAGCACTCCCTCTGCAGCTCCCAACAGGGAGGTCGAGTACACGGCATGGAGAGGCTCGATCCCGCGCGCCGTCTCGCACACCGCGACGTCCCGATTGCCGATTCGCGCGGCGAGCATCGCCAGCAGGCGCGCGTCGATCCAGGGCATGTCAACAGCCACCACTGCGAGCAGCCGGTGCGGCGAGGCGCGCAACGCGGCCACGAGGCCACCCATCGGCCCGGACGCGGACACTGCATCGACCACCGCGGACCGTCCGGCGATGGTGAGCGGGAGGTCACCCGGCGCAATCAGCACGGGATCGCAGACGGCGTCGAGGCGCATCGCTGCGCGCTCCAGCAGAGTCGCTCCGTCGATGGTGATGGTCGCTTTGTCGATCCCCATTCGCCTGCTGAAGCCGCCGCAGAGAACGACGCCGGCAAGCGCGACGCCGGTGTGGGGACGGTCGCGCCGGACCGCGTCGTCATCGTGCTCGAGGAGCGGTTCCACGCAGCGCAACCTACCGCAACACAACGATCCCCCACCCTCAGTCCGGATCAGCGATCACTGCGTTGCCGCAGGGCCGCGATCGCACTAAGCGTTCAGGCCGTTGCTCACGTTGGAGAAGACGTTGTTCGTCTGGTGTCCGACCACACCGACAACCACGATGACCGCGATTGCGATCAGGACGAGGATCAGCCCGTACTCGACGAGCCCCTGACCACGTTCGTCATCGCGCCGCCGGCTGGTGTGAACGGTCATCGACCTCACCAGGGCTACCAACGCTGGGAAAAATGCCGGGATCATGTGGAGCAGCATCCCGCACAGCCAACGGCCAAACGTTGTGGTTGGGTGACGAGGTTGTTTCGGTGCCTGCCAACGAAGTTGCGAACGTTACGCTGACGTTACCCCGAGATCAGCGCGCGAGTTCGGCGCTCTTGATTGCAGCGCCGTAACCCTCGGGGAGCGGGCGTGGCGGCTGGGGTCCGACGTAGAGCGCGGAGGGACGGATGAGGCGGTTGTTGGAGGCCTGCTCCATAATCGCCGCAGTCCAGCCGACCGTGCGGCTCGACGCGAATGTGGGCGTGAACATATCCGGCGGAATGCCGACGCTGTTCATCACCACGCCCGAGTAGAACTCCACGTTCGTGTACAGACGGCGGCCGGGCTTCAGCTCGTTGAGCACGCGAAGCGCCGTCTTCTCGACCTGCACCGCGAAGTCTGCCTGGGGACCGCCGAGCTCGATGGCCACTTCGCGCAGCAGCGTCGAGCGCGGGTCGTCGGTTTTGTACACGCGGTGACCGAATCCCATCAAGCGCTCGCCGGCCGAGATCTCGCGGCGCAGGTATTCCTCCGCCTTGTCCGGAGTGCCGATCGCATCGAGCATCGCGAGGGCCCGCGAGGGCGCCCCACCATGCAGCGGGCCGGCAAGGGCACCGATCGCCCCGGTCAGGGCCGAACCGAGGTCGGACCCCGTCGACGTGATCACACGGGAAGTGAAAGTGGAGGAGTTGAACCCGTGATCCATGGTCAGGATCAGGTACTGCTCGAGCGCCCGTGTCGCGCGCGAATTGGGGCGCTCGCCGGTGAGCATCTGGATGTACGCGCCGGCGTAACTCAGGTCCGGGTCCGGCTCGACCGGTTCGAGGCCGAGGTGGTGGCGGTGCATCCGCATGAGCAGCACCGGGACGATCGCCACCATCTTCAACGCTTCCTCGCGGACCTCCTCGGCGGGGATGTCGAGTGTCGGCCTCTGCTCGAGTGCCGCCCCGGCAAGCGAGACCGCCGAGCGCAGCGCCATGAGTGGCGTGTACCCGGGCAGGGCAGCAATGCGCGGAAGCAGGTCGGCCACTTCGTCGGGAATCGTTCGCGCTTCGACGGCAAGCTTCGTGAAGGCCTTGAGCTGCGCATCGTCCGGCAGCTCGCCGCGATGCAGGAGATGCCAGACCTGCTCGAATGAGCACCGGCTCGCCAGTTCGATGGCGTTGTAGCCGCGGTAGTGGAAGAACCCTTCCTCACCCCGGACATCGCCCACCGCCGTCTCGGCCACCGCGACTCCCTCGAGGCCGCGCGGCGCGAGACCCGGCGGAGCCGAGCCGGCCGGCTGCACCTCTTCGATGTGCGCGACCCGAACCACGTGGCGGATGGAAAGGATGCCCGCCACCCGGTCGCCATCCATCACCGGGAGGTGGCGAAAACGACGCTCCCGAAAGACGTCGAGGCCCTTCTCCACGGTGTCGCTGACCGAAACCGTGACGGGGTCCTTGGTCATGACCTCTTCCACCCTCGCGGTGCCCGGATCGATGCCGTGACCGACCGAGCGGAGGAGATCTCGTTCGCTCACCATGCCGCGGAGCCTTCCCTGCGGGTCGAGAACGGCCGCCGCACCGACGTTTGCGCCGTCCAGGATCACCGACGCTTCCGCCAGCGTGATCGTGGTCGGGACGACCACCGCCGGTTTGTGCATCACGTCGGCGACGGTCAGTGAAGCGGTCACCGTGTCAGTCTAGCGCTGCGCGTACGGGAGCCCGGCGTCGCCCTGCGGCCTGATCCGAGCGCGCCCGGGTACCTGAGCGTCACGATCTGCCGACCACATGACCGGCGACATCAGCCCCTCGCGAAGCGGCGGCGACATGGAACCTGAGGCGTACCGCGTCGCCGCACGCCGTGTCGCCGACTGGACGGCCGACTACCTTCGCGATGTCGAGCGCTATCCGGTACTGAGCCCCGCGGACCCGGGAACGGTGCGCCGTGGGCTCCCGCCATCTCCTCCGCGGAGCGGTGAGTCGATCGAGGCGATACTCGCTGATATCGAGGAGCTGATCATCCCCGCAACGACCCACTGGCAGTCCCCGGGCTTCATGGCGTACTTCGCGTCGAGTGGCTCGGGACCGGGGATCCTCGGCGAGACGATCGCCGCGGCATTCAACGTCAACGCGATGCTCTGGCGGACGGCGCCGGCGGCGACGGAGCTCGAGCAGGTGACCCTCGACTGGCTTCGTCAGATGGTGGGGCTACCCGACCCCGTGTTCGGAGTCATCAACGACACTGCATCGTCGAGCACCCTCTATGCGCTCGCGGCCGCGCGCGAGGCGCAGACCGATCTGCGCATTCGCGAGCGTGGGATGGCCGGGAGGTCCGACCTGCCGCCCCTTCGCTACTACGCGTCGGCGGAGGCGCACTCATCTGTGGAGAAGGCCGGCATCGTGCTGGGGGTGGGCAGGGACGGGTTGCGCCGGATCCCGGTGGACGAGCGATTCCGCATGGACCCGGTCGCGCTGCGCCAGGCGATCCACGAGGACGTCGCGGCCGGGATCCGCCCCTTCGCGGTCGTCGCCACCGCCGGAACCACCTCGACGACCAGCGTCGACCCGATACCGTCCATCGCGGCGCTGTGCGAGCAGCACGGGTTATGGCTCCATGTCGACGCGGCATATGGGGGTGCGGCCGCGATCGCCCCGGAGCTGCGCTGGGTCCTCGACGGCGCGGACCGCGCTGACTCCATAGTGGTCAATCCACACAAGTGGCTCTTCACACCGATCGATTGCAGCGTGTTGTGGACACGGCGACCCGATGTGCTTCGTGACGCCTTCTCGGTCGTGCCGGAGTACCTCACCACATCCGACGGCTCGGACCAGGTGGCGCCGAATCTCATGGACTATGGAACGTCGCTCGGAAGGCGGATGCGCGCGCTCAAGCTGTGGATGGTCATCCGGAACTTCGGCGCCGAGGGCCTCGCACAACGCATTCGCGAGCATTGCGAGTATGCGTCGACCGTGGCGCATTGGGTCGAGGGCGAGCGCGACTTCGAGCTGCTTGCGCCTGCCCCGTTGAGCGTCGTGTGTCTGCGCGCGCATCCGCCGGGTCTCGATGATCCCGGGACTCTCGACATGCTCAACCAGCGCATCGTGGAGCGTATCAACACCGGCGGACGCTTCTTCGTGAGTCACACGAAGGTGCGGGGTGAGTATGCGATCCGCGTTGCCTTCGGCAACCTCCGGCAGGAACAGCGTCATGCGCACGGCGTGATCGCGGCACTGCGAGGCGCCATCGACGATGTAGGATGACAAGCAATGTTCCGCGCCCTCGGGGCGAGACTCACCCTCGACCATAAGGGGGTGGCCGGAGTTGCGCTTTTCGAAGCCGCGACTCAGCGAATGTGGCTCTGGGGAACCAGTGGTCTTAAGACTAAAGCGGACGTGTTGACTGAGGGTGCATTTCAGGAAGACGACCTGGAGGTCAACGTGGTGCGCTTCGACAATGGTGATCGATCGCTGTGTCGCATCAGCGTCAATCGACCGGACGAGTGGGACCCGTCGATGCTCTGGCTGACAACGGTCGACGCAGTGCGCACCGGTGAGACGGTGGAGGTGGGTGTCTCCGTGGAGCAGGACATGCGCCACCTTCGAGTGCCACCCTCACCACTTGCACCACCGTTGATCGCGTTGCTCCAGGATTTCGTGAGCGAGGGAGCGCGGGCGGGATCGCGGCCACTCCATGCCATCCCCGAGGTCGTGATGGGAAGCGACCAGATCGACTCCTTCGTGCAGGCGTGCCTCCTCGACTCCGGACGCCGTCTCCCGGTTGTGCTCTTCAGTGCCATCAAGGAGAAGGACGGCGTGTATCCGGGTGATGCCGGCGATCCGTCACTCACCGCGCGTGAGCTCTGCGCGCTGGCCCACGTCTTCGTGATGCCTCGCGTCGAGGATTCGCATCGACTGACCAAGCGGCTCGGCATGCTTTCCGTCTACGACGGTGCTGTGCGCATCTACTGGCCGCGATTCCGGCTCACCGACCCGCCGCCGCGTCATCCGCTGCACCTCCGCCAGCGCCTCAACACTGCCAGCGGGCCTGCGATCATTCGTCGCGTGGTCGAAGCAGGAGCGCGCTCCTACCGACCTCCTGAGGGCACGGCGACGATGCTTGCAACGCGCTGGCGCGAACACGAGCAGGCGCGCATCACGGCAATCACCAGTGATCCTGACCCGGCACGGCAGGCTTCCCTGCTCCGCGACGAGCTCCTGCGGGTCATCGACGCGAAGGTGACGCTGGAGCACGAGATGGAGGCGCTGCGACACCAGCTCATCCGATCCTCGGAGCGCAGCGAAGAGTTGGATTCGCAGCTCACCGGGGTTCGGACCGTTCCGCACCTGGCCACTGAGCTGGCCGGCCGGCCACGACCGGCAGTGCACCCGAAGTGAGCGGCGGAGTCCGATCCGGCATCGCCGGTCGCCTGACCGCGGACCCTGCCGTCGGAGGACGCGGTCCCTTCAAAGAGGTCGCGGCGACTGTGGGTCGCGACTCACCTCGCTCCGGTCACCGAGTCGGTCGCGGCTTCCCCGGCATGCGCCCGGACACCACGCGAGTGACTCCAAGGTCGTCCTTCGTCCAGCTGACGTCGACAAGCCGCGCGGCCCGCAGCGTCGCCTGGGTCCTGCGCGACAGGTACGTGCCCACCTCGACGAGGAGGACGCCGCCTGGTCTGAGCCAGTCGTGCGCCTCGCTCGCGAGTCTTCGAACCAATCCGAGACCGTCGTCGGATCCGTCCGTGAGTGACTGAATTGGCTCGAACTCGCGGATCTCCCGCGGCAGTTCTTTCAGATCCCCGCGCAGGACATAGGGCGGGTGAATGGTGAAGACATCGATCGCACCGCGCAGCCGGCGCGGGAGCGCATCCAGAAGGTCACCTGCGCGGAAATGCGCATTGCGGAGCCCGAGGCGCCGTGCGTTCTTCTTGCCGAGTGCCGTGGCTGCCGCGGAGATGTCGACGCCCCAGACGTCGGCCCTGCGCACCTCATTCGCGACCGCGAGCGCCACCGGTCCGGCACCGGTCGCCACGTCGACGGCAACTCGTTGCCCACGACGCCGGCGCAACGCCCTGATCGCCTCATCCGCGAGCAGCTCGCTCGATGCTCGCGGGACGAAGACTCCATCTCTCATGAGCATGTCGAGGCCGCGAAATGTGTAGTGACCTTTGATACGAGGGATCGGCTCCCCGTTGACGCGCCGCGACACCATCGCCGCGTATCGCTTTTTCGATACGCCGTCGAGCTCGAGGTTGAGGACCGCCCGCGTGAGCTTCCGCCCAAGCACCTCGGTCATCAACTCCTCTGCGTCGTAGCGCCCGAGGTTGCGGTCCCAGTGGTCGATCGCAGTCGACCTGTCGATCTTGCGGACGGCCTTGTCGATGTGTTCGGTGACGGTGACGGCGGGCATTGCCGCGCATGGTAAGCGCTGGTGCAACCGCCACGCGCACCATGTCCATATGCTCGTCACACCCCCGCCGGACACCGGCCTCTGTGCCCTCTGCGCGCACGTGCGCCTGGTGACAGGCGCGCGCTCGACATTCATTCGCTGTGGACTCTCGGAGAGTGATCCGCGGTTTCCGCGTTACCCGCAGCTCCCGGTGCGCCGTTGCGACGGATATGTGAACGTGGGGCCTCAGGCCACGCGCCGCTGACCGCGGCGCCGCGCCGGGCGCTCGCGATGCGGCAGGTAGGAACGATCGCCGATCCAGGGTGCCGGCGGGACGTCGAGTCCCTTTGTCGTCTGGTTGAGCCAGGCGCCGTATCTGCTCCGCAGATCGCTAAAGTGCTCCCACGCGGCGTCCTGGTTGTGCAGTTGATAGCCCGCGTGCTCGAGGCGGACGCACGCCTCGAGGAACTCCTCGCGCTCAACGCCGGGCACCGCCTCGCCCTCGTAGCGGAAGTGGTCGCGCATGTCGGCGACGAAATGCGTACCGACCTTGAACATGAGTCGCGCGTGCCCGACCGGTCCGCCGTCGATGGTGCTGAGCACCAGTGTGGCCGCGTCCATCACGGCACCGAAGGAGTTCGCCCAGGCCTCGTTGTCATGGCTTGACCGGAAGTAGAAGAGCAATGGATAGGAGAGATGACTCTCGATGACATCCACCGTCCACAAACGCCAGGCATCGAAGGTCGCAATGAGTTCATCCGCAATCGCGTCCTTGGCACACGTCTCCAGCAACTGCACCCCCGAGGGTGGCGCTCCCGCCAGCGCATCGAGTGCGACCACCGCCTTCTCGCGTTGCTGGAAGGAGCTGAACAGCGAGAACAGCAGGCTGATCACCAGGGCGAACAACCCGAAGCCACTCGCTGCCTCGACGGCGGCAAACACCCGTGTCGCCACGCCGGTCGCCCCGATGTTGTCGACGGAGAAGGAGAGCATCTGGCCGGTCGAGAAGTAGAACGTCGTACCGAACGAGTCGGGCTGCGGGTGGAGCCCGTCGTGGAGCCCGCTGAAGATACATGCAAAGCCGAGGATCAGTGCCGACCCCCACAGCACCAGCAGCGTCACCAGCATCAAGGGTGCGAAGGCTGCGAGGGCGGTTTCCCTCATCTGCAGCCGCTTGGGGCGTTGCGCCACCTTGTGCCACACACGCCAGGCTGCGCGGATGAGGGTGAAGCTCAGCCGCACCCTGCCCACCGCCGGGCGAGGCATGACCACGGACTGGAAGATGTCATACACCGCCACGAGTACGATCACAGCGCCGATCCCGATCTGGACGCCGTCGGTCACGCTCATCCTTCACGACCCATGCGTTTCAGAGGTCCAGCTGCCGGCGCATGTCGCTGAGCTCCGCAAGCACATCCTGCAACGCAAGCAGGTCGTCCGAGTCGACCGCAATGCGTCGCAGCGCGGCGAGCTCGGCGATCGCCGTATCCATCGTATCGAGCGTGTGCGGTGGATCGTCCCACCGACGGGATCGCAACCGCAACCCGAGTGCCCTCGCCTCCTCGGCGACGTGGCTCACGGGCGTCGGCTCATCACGTCGCGCCCCTCAGCCGGCGGGGCGCCACATGGTCTTGATGTTGACGAGCTCGTGGAGACCGTAGCGATGCAGCTCGCGTCCGTATCCGGACTCGCCGATACCGCCGAAGGGGAGGCGCGGATCGGAATGGGTCATGCCATTGATGAAGACGCCGCCCGTGTGCATGCGCGACGCGACCGCGAGCCCACGGTCAGGGTTGCCGCTCCAGACGTTGCCGCCCAAACCAAAGGTCGTGTGATTGGCGACAGCCACCGCCTCGTCGTCATCGCGAACGCGCATGACTGCAGCAAGCGGACCGAAGGTCTCCTCGGTGAACGCCGGCATGCCAACGGTGCATCGACGGATCACAGTCGGCTCGAAGTAGAAGCCGGGGCCGTCCGGCGCATTCCCACCCTGGATGATCTCGGCGCCGGCCGCGACGCTTTCGTCGAGCTGGCGGCGAAGGCTGCGCCGCAGATCGCTCCGCGCGAGCGGTCCCATGGTCGTCGCCGGATCCGTGGGGTCGCCGACCCTGATCGCCCGCGCTTCCGCTGCGAGGCGCTCCTCGAAATCCTCGGCGACGGACTCGGCAACGATGAACCTCTTCGCTGCGATACAACTCTGACCAGCGTTCTGGAAGCGCGACTTCGCAGCCATCGCGGCGGCCGCGGCCATGTCTGCATCGTCGAGGACGACGAACGCGTCCGAGCCACCAAGCTCGAGCACGCTCTTCTTGAGGTGCGCACCCGCGATGCTGCCAACGCTCCGACCTGCTTCCGTGCTGCCGGTGAGGCTCACGGCGTTGATCCGGGGATCCGCGATGACACCGCCGACCATGTCGACAGGGATGATCAGCACCGCGAACACCCCTTCAGGAAACCCGGCGTCCCGGATGGCGTCGGCCAGCCGCAGGGCGCAGCGGGTGACATTATTCGCGTGCTTCAGGACCACGCAGTTGCCGGCGGCGATCGCCGGCGCGAAGCAGCGAATCACCTGCCAGTACGGGAAGTTCCAGGGCATGCAGGCGAGGACCGTCCCGAGGGGCTCGAACGTGATGAAACTCGCCGGCGAGTCACTGGGCGACGGTTCGTCCGCAAGGAACTGCGCGGCGTTGTCCGCGAAGTAGTCGCAGCCGAACGCGCACTTCTCCACCTCGGCACGCGCCTCGGCAAGCGTTTTGCCCATCTCCGCGGTGCTGGTCGCGGCGAGGAGGTCGACGTCGCGACGCAGCACCGCGGCGAGGTCGTGCAACAGCTGGGCGCGTGCCGCGAGTGGCGTGGCGGCCCAGCGCGGTGCGCGGTCAGCAACGAGCTTCAGCGTCGCGTCGACCTCACCTCCCGTGGTGACGTCGAACACCTCGATTTCCTTGCCGGTCGCGGGATTGACGGAGCGAAATTGCGCTAGTGCAGTGGCCATCGAGCGATGGTACGGCTGCGGTCACATCCCTCGTGTGGCGAGTATCAGGAGCGTCGAGTACCGGTAGGTCAGGCTGCCCCCGACAGCGTCGACCGCGTCGCCGAGCGCGTCGAGGAGCGCACGCCGCTGTGCGTCAGGAAGGAGGATGTGATCGGCGAGCGTGGAGACGAACTCGACCCAGCCGGCTCGGTCGTACACCGTCTCCCAGGGGAAGGTCCGCAGCGTAACGTCGCTGAAGAAGCCCCCTTGCCGGAACTCCGCTGTCCGGTCGCTGGGGTCGGGCGGCAGGTTCAGCGCGAGATTCGTACTCGCGATCTCCGGGGCTATGCGGGCGTACACGGCATCGAGAGCCGCAGCGGCGGCGCCATCAGGCCGGCCGCGATTCCAGAACACGCCGAGGTGTCCACCGGGGTGCAGCACCGAGCGCGCCTTGGCGATGCCCACCTCCGGATTCACCCAGTGCCATGCCTGCCCGGAGACGATCAGGTCGTAGACCCGCCCGAGTGGGTCCCAGTCCTCGAAGGTCGCCTCCTCGACCGTGATGCCATGGCCCCGCGCGACAGCCGCCATCGATGGGTCGGGCTCGATTCCGAGGACGTCGCAGCCGCGTTCGACGAGCAGCCGGGCCGCCTTCCCTGTACCGCATCCGACGTCGAGGACCCGTTGGGGCGCCGGGTCAACCAGCGCGTCGATGAGTGCCGTCGGGTAGGAGGGGCGGGCGCGATCATAGGTCGCGGCCACACCACCGAATGCGAGGGCGCGGGCCCGGTTCCGGTGGGTCCGCTCCGACAGTTGCTCGGGCATCATCGGGCTCAGCTCAGCCGCGACGGCTGGGGTGTGAGCGCCCCTTCAAGGTCCACCGTGAACCGCAACGCCGCGTCGTCGTCGAGCCGCGACGTTGTGACCCGGATGCCGCGTGAGCTGGCGATACGAAACCGATCGCCGCCGAGCACGCCCCAGCCGCGCTCCTGGAGGGCTGCAACCGTGCCGTCCTCGTGGGCTACCGGGATCCAGACGTTGAGGCCCGAGCGGCCGTGAGACTCGATGCCCCGCGCGGCGAGGGCATCGCGGAGCGTATCGCGGCGGTGCGTATAGATCGCCGCGACATCCGCAGCGCGAGCCTCCCCGCCTGGGTCACTCCACACGCGCACAACCAGGCGCTGGAGGAGATGCGACACCCAGCCGGCGGCGAGCAGTCGGCGGCCTTCGACGCGTGCCACGGTGGTCGCGTCACCGGCCATGATCGCGAGGCGCAGGTCCGGCCCCAGCGACTTCGAGACGGACCGAAGATGTGCCCAGCGAGCGCGCCCCGGCTCACAGAGCGAGTGGCACGACCGTTCTGTGATGTCGAAGGCATGGTCATCCTCGAGCACCAACACCGCGGGATGCCGGGCGAGCACCGCCCTGAGTTCCTCGGCTCGCTCGGCATCGACGGCGGATCCATACGGGTTCTGCGCGCGTGGCGTCAACGCGCATGCTGCGGCACCACCCCGCAGTGCCCGTTCGAGACCCTCGGGCGTCGGTCCGCTGTCATCGATCGCCATCGGCACCACGGTGAGGCCGAGAGCGGATGCGAGGTCGATGATCCCCGGGTAGCAGGGATCCTCGACGGCTATCCGATCGCCGGGACGAAGGTGAGCCTGGAGCGCGAGCTGGAACCCATCGAGGGCCCCGCCGACCACGGTCAGATGCTCACTGGGCACACCGTCACGATCGAGCCGAGCGGCGGCCAGGGCAAGCAGCTCGGGATCGGAGCCCGCTGCGCCGTAGAGCACCGGCTCACGCGGCAACGCTGCGAATGCCGGGCCGAGGTCGGGCAGCAGCGCCGGATCGGGGTTGCCGGACAGCAGGTCGACGACGCCGGCGGGAACGATCGGCTTGCCTCGAGGCGAGGGCGGGACCCGCGGCGCGATGGTGGTGCCGAGCCGCCCGGCGCCCGCAACCAGTCCGCGCCGGCGCAGCTCGCGATAGGCGGAGGCGACCGTTGCGGTGCTGATCCCGCGATGAGATGCAAGGTATCGGACGGTGGGCAGACGGGTCCCAGCGGTGAGCTCGCCCTCGCGAATACCGCGTTCCACGCTCTCGGCGATCTCGGACGCTCGCCGGCCGGTGATGTGATAACGTATCGGTACGTTCATCGCTTTGTATCATAACAAATGGAACCGAACGTGTCCATAGCCCAGATCTCCCGTCAACAGGCCTCTCGCGCTCAGGTCGTGGTCGCCTTTGCCGCGGTGTACGTCATCTGGGGATCGACCTACCTCACGATTCACATCGCGAGCGAGACCCTCCCGGCGCTGTTGATGTCAGGAGCGAGATTCATCCTCGCCGGGCTCCTGCTCATGGCCTTTTCCCGCCGTCCTGGAGCTCCTCGTGAGCGGCTGACCCTCATTCACTGGCGATCGGCGCTGATCATCGGAGCGTGCCTGCTGCTCGTCGGCAATGGCGGAGTTGCCTGGGGAGAGCAGTACCTGCCGTCCGGTTTCGTCGCGCTGATCGTTGCCACAGTGCCGCTGTGGATGGCGTTGTTCGCGCCTGCCTTCGGCGGCCGCTGGATCAACTGGACGGCAGCGATCGGCATCTCGCTCGGGCTCGCCGGGATCATTCTCCTGGTCCGTCCGGGCGGCGCGGGCGCCGGCCACTGGCAGACACTAGTGGTTCTGCTGGCTCCCCTACTCTGGGCGATCGGTTCGCTCTACGCACGCACGGCCCCGGCTCCGAGGCAGCCGCTCATGGCCATCGCGATGGAGATGATCGCCGGCGGCATGCTCCTGACTGTCGCCGGCATCGCCACCGGGGAACTTGGTCGCGTGCATCTCGGCAATGTGTCAGTTTCCTCGGTCGCCGCCTTCGTGTATCTGGTGCTCATCGGGGCACTCGTGGGCTACGTCGCCTACATCTGGCTCCTCCACCACGTCTCCGTCGTGGCCGCGTCGACGTACGCGTTCGTGAATCCCGTGGTCGCGGTCGCGCTGGGAGCGGTCGTGCTCGGCGAGCAGGTGACCGCGCTCACGCTGGTGGCGGCCGCGCTGATCATCGGCGCCGTCGTGCTCCTCCTGATTGGCCAGAGTCGAAACTCCGAGCCCGCAGTTGCGCTGGAGATGCCCGTCAGCGACGTCGCCTGAGGGCGTCGCCTCCGAGGAGAGGTGACAATGGGTCCGTGGACCGCGAGACCCTGATCGCCGATGCTCCGGCGGAGCCGCTTCGACCGGGTCCCCGGATCGGCCTCAAGGACGTGCTCTGTGTCGGGCCGATCATCGCGAACACGATCTACTACTACGCCGGGCTCCCGCTGACGCCCCTGCTGCTCGGTCGCAACCCGGTGCTGCTGAGTGCGCTCCGCGGCAGCATCGCCTCGATGGTGGCCGCCGGCGGGTTCGCACGGGTCGGGAGGGTTCCACTACTGCTGGCCCTGATCGCACCCATCCCCATCGCGATGATGACCGACCCGTTCTTCTTCTGGGCCGGGAAACGATATGGCAGGGGCTTGATCAACTACCTCAGCGCATCGGATCCTCGCTGGCGCAAACGGGCGGCGCGGGGCGAGCGGTTCTTCAAGAAGTACGGTGTGTGGACGATCGTGCTCGCGCCATTTCTTCCCGCACCATCGCCGCTCTTCTACATGGCTGCCGGCGAAGCCGGAATGCCCTTCGCGCTCTTCATCCTGGCCGACCTGATCGGCACCCTCGCCTACATCGGCGCCATCGTCGGAGCCGGGTGGGCAATCGGCCAGCCCGCGGTCACGGTGGCGCAGACGATCAGCAACTACGCTCTCTGGGTCATCGTCGCGATGGTGGTGCTCATCGTCGCGTGGTCAACGTGGTCGGCATGGCGCGCACCCCGCGAAACGACCAGGAGCTGAGCGACTCCAAGGGAGTCGCATCTCGGCGATGGCTGCTCGTCGCCGCCGCGATGCTCATCCCGATCGTGCTTGGTGCGCTGATCACCGTGGTGCTCTATGCGACCCGCCCCAAGCCCGTGGTGGTCCGTTCGCTGGCCGTGGCAGCGGCTTCCGACATCAAAGGACGCGACGGGGAGGTCCTGGTGCTGCAGCCGAAGACCACCGAGCAGGTTCGCGTTCCGCTGGGCACGAGCGTCGAGGTCGTGCTGCTCCCCGGAATCGGCGAGACCGTCGAGTCCGCCAACCTCGACATCCTCACGGCAACGCCGAATCCGCCCTGCCACCTCACGGCAATTTGCGGGTTCCCGGGCGCCCAGATCTGGACGTTCCGAACCATCCACGCGGGAGTGGGCTACCTGAAGATCATCTTCGGCTTCAGGGTCTGCCAGGAGGACGGCGCGTGCACGGTGACGCCCTATGTGTTCAAGCCGATCGCCGTGTACTCCCGACCGCAGTCGAGCTGAGCTCAGGGGATCGCAACCTCCTCGCGATACTTTGGCAACCGGCTCAGGCCGCTCTCGACGACGCCGGCAATTCGGTCGACCGCATCCCACACGTCGACGTAACGCGTGTAGAGCGGAGCGAGCCCGAAGCGGCACATGTCGGGCGGACGGAAGTCGCCGATGACACCGCGGTCAGCAACCGCGCGCACGACAGCGAGCCCATCGTCATGTCGGAGCGACACCTGCGCACCACGACGATCCGGTGACTCGGGCGTCGCCACGTCAAAGCCGAGCGCGTCGAGGCGCGCACGCGCAAGGCGGATGAAGACCTCCGTCAGCGTGGCCGCTTTCTTCCCGACCGCCTGCGCACCGGCCTCGAGCTGGATATCGACGCCGACACCGAGCGCGCCGATCGCCAGCACCGGCGGTGACCCGCTCATCCAGCCGCGTATCCCTGGCGCGCGCCGGTACTCGGTGTCGAACAGGAAGGGATCGTCATGTCCGAGCCAGCCCTGGATCGGGTTGCGCAATTCATCCTGCAATGCAGCGGCGACGTACAGGTAGGCGGGCGAGCCGGGTCCGCCGTTGAGGTACTTGTAGCCGCAGCCCACCGCCAGGTCGACGTTGTGGCGATTCAACTGGATTTCGACGGCGCCTGCGGAGTGGGAGAGGTCCCACAGCACCAGGGCTCCTGCAGCGTGTGCAGCTTCGGTCAGCGCGCCCATGTCATGGCGTTCACCGGTCCGGAAGTCCACCTCCGTCAGGAGGAGCAGCGCGGTGTCGCCATCGAGCGCGTCGCGGAGCCTGGCGCGGTCGACCACGCGAACCTCGCACCGCAGCAGCTCGGCCACCCCATGGGCGATGTAGAGATCGGTGGGGAAATTGCCCCGTTCGGTGACGATCACGCGGCGCTTCGGACGCGCCTGCATCACCGACGTCATCAGCCGGAAGAGGCCGACAGACGTCGTGTCCGCGACCAGCACCTCCCCCGGTGACGCACCGACCAGTCGGCCGATTGCGTCACCGACTCGAAGTGGGGAGTCCATCCATCCCGACTCGGTCCAGCCGCGGACCAGGATGCGTCCCCATTCGCGCTCGGCCATCTCCTGCAACCGCGGGATTGTTGCCTTGGGCAATCGCCCCATCGAGTTGCCGTCCAGATAGATGGTGACACCGTCATCGAGGAAACGATCCCGGAAGGGCGCGATCGGGTCCTGTGCATCCAGCCCGGCGCACGAGTTACGGTCGAGATTGTCTGGAATTTGGACGGTCACAGGTGGTTCCGCACCTCCCAGAGCTCGGGGAAGAATCGCAATGCGATGGTCGTGTCGAGATAGGCGACTCCGCCACCGCCGGTCCCGGGTCGAGACCCGATCTCGCGTGCGGCCATCTGGACGTGGTGGAAACGCCAGCGCGAGATCGCCTCATCGTGGTCGAGCAGCAGCTCGCACACCCGGTGAAGGACTGCGCGCTCCGGGGTGGCGTGGTCCATGTACAGCGCGACCAGCGCCTTCAGGCGACGCTCGCGAAGATCCGTGTCGTCGCCGTCGGGTGCGTCGAATCCGTGAGCCCGGAGTGAGGCGCACAGCGCTGAGAAGAGGGTCGGCATGCCGGCCCGCCGGCGCAACTCCTCGCGGTCGTGGTCCGACAGCGGTGAGGCATCGGCGGGCGTGGCTCCGTCCAGACCTCCGAGCACCTCGATCGCCCGGAACTGCCCCGACTGCAAACCCGAGGCAGGCTTGAGCGGATCGCGGAATGCGAGGAACCCCTCAGGCGTCAGCGTCTCGAGCACGCGCAGCTGCGCAATCAACAGCTCGTCGACCCGCGTGGTGCGGTCGAGTGGCGCCATCGCCGCCTCGGGACGTCCAGCCTCCAATTCGGCCGTCGCGAAATCCAGCTCGTGGAGGATGAGCTTGAACCAGAGCTCGTAGACCTGGTGGATGACCACGAAGAGCAACTCGTCGTGCGCACCCGCGGTGAGCGGGTGCTGCAGCTCGAGCAACTCGTCGATGCGCAGGTATGAGCTGTAATCAGTACCGGCCATGACCGCGCCGGCACTCTATGATGATTGCCGCCCCCCTGTCCAGGTCGCGAACCGATCGACTCATGAACCTCGAGTGACGAGGATAGCGTCCAGCGAGAACTCCTCCGTTGGCGACAGCTGATCGAAGTCGCAGGAGCGTGGCGCCTTGTCGGGTCGCCAGCGGAGAAAGCGCGACGCATGGCGGAAGCGGCCGCTCTGCAGATGATCGAACGAGACCTCGCACACGAGCTCCGGGCGCACCGGCGTCCAGGCGCTGTCGGCTGAGCGCTGCCAGCGGCTGGGACCTCCCGGAGTCCGCCCATGACCGAAGCTGTCGCCGCCGACCAGCGGCTGGAGCCGTTCCAGGATCGCCCGCCGCTCGGCGGCGTCGAAGGATGACGTGTGTCCGACGTGGTGGAGTGTGCCCTGGTCGTCGTAGAGACCGAGCAGTAGCGAACCGATGCCGCGCCCGTCCTTGGCGATTCTGTACCCGCCGACCACGCAGTCCACCGTGCGCAGATGCTTCACCTTCACCCAACGGCGCTCGCCCGGTCGGTACGTGCCGGCCGGATCCTTGGCGACGACGCCGTCGAGGCCCGCGCCCTCATAACGCGTGAACCAGGTGGACGCCTCGTCGGGGTCGGTTGTCTGGGGGGTGACGCCGACTGTCCGACTGCTGGTGATCGCCCGCATCAACCCGCTGCGCCGTTCCTCGAGCGGTCGCTCGCGCAGATCCTCGCCGTCACGGGCGAGCAGGTCGAAGAGCACGACGGATGCCGGCGTCTTCTCCGACAGCATGCGCACCCGGGACGCCGCGGGGTGGATGCGCTGCTGAAGAGCGTCGAAGTCCAGTCCATGGTCGGTGGCGATCACCACCTCGCCATCGACGATGGCATGCTCGGGAAGCGCCGCCTGAAGCGGCTCGATCAATTCGGGAAAGTACCGCTCGAGCGCGAGTGCGTTCCGGCTTGCGATGTGGACATTGGCTCCGTCGCGAAACACGATCGCCCGGAATCCATCCCACTTGGGCTCGTAGAGCCATCCCCCCTCTCGGGGAATCTCCGGAGCTGCGCGGGCAAGCATCGGCTCGAGCGGCGGGTCGAACGGCAGCGACACAAGCGGAGTGTCACTGATTACGCGGTAATCCGGCTACGCGGAGAGGACTCGAGGCCTCGCATCGCGGGTGCGAAGCCGGAGCAGGTTGTCAACGTCGGCCACGTCGCCGACCTCACGAACGGCGGTTTCGAACCGCGTGATATCGGTGAGCTCGTCGACCTCACCGCGCAGGGTGATGACTCCGCGGCTGGCGCGGATCTCCAGCCCGGTCGCGAGCTCGCCGAACCCAAGAGAGAGTGCAACCCGGACGCGATTGGCGAGCGTCTCATCCCAGCCCGTTGCTCCGAAACGCCCAGGGCGCCTGTCGACAGCGGAACCGACGAGGGATGCGACGCCGACGGTGGCGCGGCGGGCCGCCGCCCGGCGGCGCGCTCCAGAGCGCGGGTGAAGAAGGAATGCCGCGATTGCGATGACTGCGGCGCCGGTGGCAGCTGCCGCGAGCTTGAGGACCCGGGTCACTGGCGGAACCTCCGGTGGAGTGTGTGCAGGAGCGCTCGTTCAAACGGCCGGCGGAACAGTTGGTTACGCCCTGCGACTAGGAGGTTGGCGGCGGGAAATGACGCACGTCAGTCCACCTGACTCCATCCCACCAGCGCAGCGCTCCTGTGCCGCCCTCGGGGTACCAGCCGGGCGGCGGCGGCGGCGCGGCGCCCCTGTAGCGAATGACGTCATTGCGCTTCGCGAAGCGCCACACCAACGCGCCGATGATGCCGCCGAGAATGACGATGAGGAGCCACACGATCTTCTCGCTGCCGGTCGCCCGGAACTGGGCATCGGGAATCTTTGCGACCTCGACGATCGCGACGATCCAGTAGACGAAGGCGGCGACCCAGAGCGCGATGAACAGGACGGGCACCCAGAGGAGCCAGACGTGAGAAATGATCACGAGCACCGACCTGTCATCGAGCCAGCTTAGGCTTCTGGGCAGGTCTGGCGCGCCCAGGAGGATTTGAACCCCCGACCTTCTGATCCGTAGTCAGACGCTCTATCCGGACTGAGCTATAGGCGCGCGCCAGAGCCGTGACTGTACCCCATGCGACCTTAACCAATACCGCGCCGCGCCGCATAGGG
>JBIOIZ010000029.1:0-32804 GCA_044450385.1 Candidatus Dormibacteria bacterium | reverse complement strand
TGGCGGTGGTTCGAGCCCCAGGCTCGATGCCCCGCGCCCGCGACCGTCGGGGCTGCCACGGTGGCTCGACGACGTCGGTGACGGCAGGACGACCGATGAGCCGGTGGTGCCGAGGCCGGTCAGGGTGCCGGCAGGGTCAGGGTCTCGCCCGGTCTGATCGCCGCGCCGTTCAGGTGATTGGCGGTTTCGATCGCGAAGATCGACTGCTGGATGTCAGCTCCGGGGTAATGAGCTGCGGCGATGCCCCAGAGGGTATCGCCCGCATGGACAACGATTTTCGTCGTCGTCGTCGCCGACCCCGCGTACGCCACACCGCCGACGACGACGAGCCCGGTGGCGACGGTGGCCACAATGAGGGCGAGCCGCGTCGGACGGCCGAGGCGATCTGACCGGCGTGAGAAGCGGTTGGGGCCGAGGCTGTCCTGGATCACGTCCCTGCACCGAACGGATGTTCCATGGCGATGACACTACCAGGGAACGGATGTTCGAGTCAAGCATCATGGCCGCCGCAGCGGAAGTCCGGGCCGGATAATCCGCAGCGTGAGCGAGCGCGCCGTCCGGCTCCGCGTCGGCGTCCTCGTCTGGCGCGAGGGTGAGGTGCTCCTCGTCCGGCACGAAAAGGGCGGCCGCTCCTACTGGCTCGTGCCAGGTGGTGGTGTCGACGCCGGCGAGACGATGGTCGCTGCCGCCACTCGAGAGCTCCTCGAGGAGACCGGCTACGCCGTCGAGATCGGCCGTCTCCTGCTGCTGTGCGAAGCGATCGACCCGAAGCCCGGCGGCCGCCACATCGTCAACGCTGTGTACGCCGGGACCGTGCGCGCCGGCACCCTCGAGGTCGGCGCTGACGACAAGTCGCTCCGTGAGGCGAAGTGGCAGCCGCTCCAAGCGCTGGCAGAGCTCGAGATGTATCCGCCGATCGGCGCCGAGCTGCTCGCGTGTTGCGAGGAGGACGGCGCCGGAGCGGTGCGCGTGCTCGGCAATACGTGGCGACCATAACGGGCGGCCATCGCCCCCGGATCCAGCAGCTTGGCCTAGCCTCGGCCCGCCACCTCGTGGAGGTAGTCACCCAGCCGGCGATAGGCCTCACGTTTGCGCCGATCAGTGATCTCCGTGTAGACCTTCAGCGTCTCCAGGGTGGCGTGCCCGAGCACCTCCTGGACCAGGCGGACGTCGCCGTCGGTCGCCTCGAGGAGCGTCGTGGCGGCCGTGTGCCGGGCTGCATGCGGGGTGCGGAGATCGCTGAACAGCTCGAACATCTCCGGATCGACACCCAGGCGCTGCCGCAGAGCGCTCAGCGCGCGCCGCGCGCCGTCTGTGGTCAGGCGGTTGTGGGGAAGAGCACGTCCGTGAGGCACGTCGGCGCGCGCGACGCTGATGAACAGGGCAGGGGAGGGGTCGGGGCCGCGCATCTTGAGATAGTCGTCAACGGCCGCGAACGCATCATCCGTGCAGTACACAGTTCTGTATTTGCCACCTTTGCCGAGAACACGAAAACCCTCAGGGCGCACGTCGCCACGATCCAGACCGCAGGCCTCGGCGATGCGGCAGCCGGTGCTCAGCAGCAGGTGGACCAGTGCCCGGTCGCGGCGATCGCGGAGCGTCTCCCTGGGAAGCGCGGCGAGCAACCTCGGCACACGCTCGGTCGGCACCGGGTGCGGGTCGCCCACCACATAGCGGGGCACCGATACCTGACGGCTCATCTCCGCGCCGATCCACCCTTCGTCATACGCATACGCCAGGAATCGCCGCAACGCCACGAGCGCGCGTGCGCGTGACCTCGGGTTGGGCAGGACGTCGGCAAGCTCGATCTGATAGCGCCGCAACACCGGACGGTCGACCCCGGAGAGCAGGTCGTCGCCGAGCGGGCGGGTTCGCAGGAATGCGACGAACTTGGCGAGATCCTGCCGGTACGCGCGGACCGTGGTCGCGGGGCGGTTGCGCTGCACCCGCAGCCAGTCGAGAAATTGCTCGACCTGATCCGGCATCGAGTCGGTGGGGCCCGGAACGTGGTCTCTCCAGGCCGGGCCCCGGCGTTCGCGTGGGGCCGTCGGTCGGTGGGTGGAGCGAAGTCGTGCCGCCATGTCCGTATTATCAGGAGCTTGAGGTTCCGTGACCGGCGCCGGCCTCATCCAGCGTGAACCTGATGAAGTCGAGAGTCGCGCGCCGCTCGTCCGGTTCGGCCCCGCCCGGGTAGGCGATCGCGGATTCAATCAGCGGGTGCCAGACGTCAAGGTACGGACCGCGCAGGGCCCAGGCGGCGGCCTCCGGTTTGGTGACCAGGTCACCAGTTGCCAGCAGGCAGAGCGATCGGCACATGGTCAGCACGGCGTATGCCTGGTATCCGCGCTTGAGGAACTGTCCTGGGAATTCGAGCTGCGGCCGCCACCATTCGCGCAGGTTCCCGAGGACGGCCTCGCGAAGCTCATGTGCGGTCACCGGGGCGACGATCCTCGCGATCTTCGGCCCGAAGAGCGTGATGCCGTGCTCGCGGAGCATCCGTTTCTGGATCGTGAAGTCCGCGCCCAGACGCGCGACCTTGAAGCCTTCGTCCGGGTGCAGTTCCAGGACCGCGAGTTCAAGGACATCTGGCGCTCTCAGCGCCCTCGCCGGCACGAAGCTCACCTCCAGCCGGTCGGCCCAGCCGTCATCGCCCGAACCGTGCACCGCCCGATGGACCTCCTGGAGGCGTTCGTTGGCGGCAACGTCAGTGAGCGTTCTGGTGGTGGCAAGAACATCGATGTCGCTCGTCCGGTTGTTGAATGCGCCGGTCGAGATCGAACCGTGCACGTAGACTCCAGCCAGGTTCCGACCCAGAGCGCTCCGCCAGGATGAGACCGCCAGGGAGAGAAACGAGCCCAGGCTGGGACCTCCGGCGCGGATGATCCGTGGGTCGACGTCCATTGCCGCTAACCCTATTCCTGATCAGACAGCGCCCTGACCACCGCGACGCCCTTCACTCGAATCCGGGTTCGGACAGCGAAGTCACGTGACGCTCGAAGCGCCCACGGCGGCCTGACTCGAGCCACCTCAACCGCTGCCAGGTCATCAGCGCCTGAGGATTGTTGGCGTTGACATGCAGACGGGCTGTGCGAATCCCCATTGCTCGCGCATGCGGGTGGTCGCCTCGGTCACCACCGCGCTCGCCAGCCCCGTGCGGCGATGCGGAGGAGCCACGCCGACCTGGTCGATCCAGCCGTGACTGGAAACACCGAAGGCCGCTGGGGCTATATCGTGAGAATATGCATTATCAGGAGCTTGTCCGGTCACCTGAGGGAGATGCGGCTCCTGCCCCCTCCTGGACCATCACGGCGCTCCAGGCGGCGCCGAGCCTCTATTCGGCCGGGCCACCCCACACCCTGAACCGACCCGGCATCAGCCCGCCGGGTTGAAGACGGGAATCGCCGGGGCCGCGCACCCGGGGCACGCCGGGGCAACCCACAGCGTGTTCGTCGTGGACCGCCAGATGACGTCGATGGCACCGCCACCGGCGAACACGACTGAGGACGGATCGGACGACGCCGTGGCTCCGAGCCCTTCCGGGCCAACAAGGCCGCTCGCCGTGGTGTAGAGCGACGAGGCCATGAGCCCTGTGACCTCGCGGGAGTCGACGATCACCGACCCGGGCGCGAGGTCGACCACCGACGGATTGCCGGCCACGGTCTCGGTGCCAAGCGCCGTGACGCCGCTCCACACGGCACCGTTGAGCGCGCCATGCCACAGCGCGCCCGAGCTGTTCCAGAAGACGTCGATGGTCGCGCCCGATGCACTGACGGACGGATCCGCAGACAGAGGGCTGGACGTGAGGCGCTGCGCACCCCACCAACCCGACGCGGCACCCGTGTCGGACCAGAGGTCACCGGCCGCGTCGCGCCAGAAGACCGTGTCAGCTCCCTGGCCGGCACTGGCGACCACCGGGTTCCCGCCGACGGCCCCCGTGTTCAGTGGCATGGCGCCACTCCAGCCAATGTTGTAACGGTCGACCCAGAGGCCGCCGTCGGAGCCTTTCCAGAAGACGTCGATGGAGCCGCGGGCGGGCGACACGGCCCGAGGTTGCGATCCGAGCGGTCCGACCCCGAGCGATACCGGCACCGACCACGTGCCGTCGCCAAACCACCCCCCGGCAAAGGCTGAGTACCAGAGGTTGTGGTCCTCCCCTTCCCAGAACGCGTCAATCTGGCCGGGACCGAAGGAAACGACCGACGGATCCGTTACGAGGGTAGCCGCGGGCCCAGCGGCAGCGCCGATGTCGGTCGACGCCATCCCCCACGTCCCGTTTCGGAAAGCGAGGCTCCAGACGTGATTGTTGCTCCCCCGCCAGAGCACGTTGATGTCCCCGGGCTGATCGGAGACGGCCTGCGGGTTCCCTGCCACATTTGCCGCCTGCGGCAGAGCGAGGGGATCCGGGAAGCCGTAATACGGAAGCGAGCGCACGCCGCCCTGATCAAGGTCGACGCGGCCCGAAATCCCGGGGACGGAGCCCGCGTCACTGAACTGCCAGACCTGCCAGCCGGTGCCGCCCCAGTTGTTCTCGGGCACCGACGGCTGGCTCACGAACCAGTTGGCAACCCAGAGAGGGTCCAGCGTGAAGGCCGCCGAGTTGATGTTCCCGCTCCACCACGCGGGCGAGCAGTAGATGGCGGGCAGCGATCCGATCGCGGCACTGACCGTGTTCACGATGACACGCAGGTTGGCGATGACCACCGCCTGGGGTTCGCCGTCAGTGGTCTCGACGTCGATCGTCGGTACCAGGTCTCCGTGAGTGAACCCCACCGATCGCAGCTGGGAGATGAGGAGGTCGGCCTGAGCAACGGCGCTCTGATTCGGCTCGTAGAACAGGTATGCCCCAGGGGTCACCCCCGCCGCGGACGCTCCTCGCCAGTTGGTCCCGAACTGACCGTCCGGAGAACCGGCACCATCCGCGGCACGGATGTACGCGAACGAGATCCCAGCGGCCGCCACCGAGTGCCAGGCGATCGAACCTTGGTACGCGCTCACGTCGATCCCCTCGCGGGTCGTCGCTGCCCGGGCGACGCCACTGTGCAGAACGGCGAACGGCACGGCCGCGATGAGCGCCAGCGCTGTCGCGGTGACGCTGATCCGGGACCTCACGCCGCCGCCGAGGGAAGACCCACCATCGCGCTGAGGATAGCCAGGGACGTCGAGATTGCTGAATTCGTCACCGTATCTTCATGTGCGCCGGGATGCGCAGCGATCGTTCCTTCGCGATCCAGACATCCCGGCGAAAGGTTGGTCCGGTACCCTGATGGCGTGGATCAGTCGACCCCGCGCAAGCCGGCAGGCAAGCGGCCTGTGACCGCGGCCAAGTACCCGGCCAAGCCGGCGACCAAGAAACAACGCCGCACCCAGACGGCAGCGAGGGCCGTTTCTCTTGAGCGCCGGCCACCCTGGCAGTCGCCGACGGTCGTCACCATCTCGAGCGTCGCGGTGGTCGCAATCGTGCTCATCGTGATCGTGGTGATCAACGCGGCCGGGGGCAGCAACGCAACTCTGGCTACTCCGGTCCCGCAGGCGATTCTGACGGCCGTGGAGAATCCGAGTGCCTCGGTGGTCAATACCGTCGGCTCCGGTTCGCAGACCGGCGAGATGATCCGGCTTCCCGCCTCTGCGAAGCTGGTCAATTCCGATGGGAAGCCATTGGTGGTCTTCGTCGGAGCCGAGTACTGTCCGTACTGTGCCGCCGAGCGCTGGGTCATGGTGATGTGGCTCTCACGCTTCGGGACATTCAAGAACCTCTCCGAGATCCAGTCGTCCTCCACCGACGTCTTCCCCAACACCGACACAGTCACGTTCTACAAGTCGTCGTACTCCAGCCCATACATTGACTTCAGTGCGAATGAGCTGCAGGACCGAAACCAGGCCCCGCTGCAGACGATGACCACGCAGATCTCAAACATCTTCACCAAGTACGACCGACCCCCGTACACGACGCAGTCGGGCCAATACCCGTTCATCGACATCGGTGGGGTGTTCAGCCTGTACAGCACGAGCTACACGCCGCAGCTCCTGGCGAACCTGACCTGGAGTCAGATTGCCGCGAAGCTCTCCAATGCGAGCGATCCGGTCACCAAGGCGATCATCGGCAACGCGAACATCCTCACCGCAGCGACGTGCATCGCCACCGGCGATCAGCCGTCGTCCGTATGCTCTTCCACCATGATCCAGAGCATCGAGCAGGGTCTCAAGACGATCAAGCCAGTCTCGGGCTAACCGGATCCGACCGGTGAGTCTGGCAGTGGTCACGTCCTCCGAGGTCATCAACACCGGCTATTCGGTGCTTGCCCTGGTTGCCGACGCTCTCGTCCTCGCGATCGCCATCGGCTTCGGTCTCTCGCGCACCTCGGCGTCCGCACGTGAGCGATGGGGGCGCTTTCGAGCCGGCGTCAGCCCCTTTGCGCTGCATCTCGCGTGGATCGTGGCGGTGCTCGCCACGTTCGGGAGCCTCTTCCTCCAGTTCGGGGAGCAACTCAACCCGTGTGAGTTCTGCTGGTTCCAGCGTATTTGCATGTACCCACTTTCGTTGCTGCTCGGCATCGCCGCGTTCCGAGGTGACACGCAGGTTGCAAAGCGATACTTCATCGCGCTCTCGTCAGTCGGCGCGGCCCTCGCCATCTACCACTACCAGCTCGAGCGCATCCCCCAGCCCACCGTGTGTGGGAGCGCAGTGCCCTGCAACGTCGCGGTGATCAACATCTTCGGATTCATCTCCGTCCCATTCCTCTCGATGGCGGCATTCCTCCTCATCACGACCCTCCTGCTGGTTGCGCGTGGCCGCGACGATGAATATGCCGACGATGACGATGCGATCGTCGGCGACGTCGATCCCGACAAGCCCGTCCCCTCCCCCGCCTGAATCATTTCAGGCTCCCGACCGCGTCGACTCAGCGCCGTCGTGGACTACACCAACTCGCCGAGATATTTCGGCAGCATCTGACGCCACGTCGACCAGTCGTGGTCGTAGTCGGCGCCCCACGGATCGACGCGATTCGGAATTCCCTTGCTGCCGAGCACGTGGGCAAGGCGCCACGACTCTCCGATGTTCTCCCAGCGACCCTCACCGGACGCGAGGATCGCGTTGCGCGTGCGCAGCAGTGCAAGATGCTCGCCGTTGAGGTCGGGGAGAAAGTACGACGGCGTCGCGAAGTACAGGTCGTCACCGGCGTTGTCGCCGACGAAGCGCGAGATGTCGTACGTGCCGCTCATGCCCACAGCCGTGGTCACGACGTCCGGGTAATGGCAGAGCAACGACACGGCGTTGAACGCGCCGATGGATGCCCCGGCGGTGATCACGGTGATGTCGGGGCTGTCGCAGTCCATGCGAATCATCGGGATCAGTTCGTTGCGGACAAATTCGATGAAGCCGCGCGTGACCGCGGCTCGGTAGCGCGAATCGCCGTCCCCGCGAAGCATCGCTCTCCCGGAGACGCTGTCGCACGAGTAGAGCTTCGCCCGCCCGGCTTCGAGGAACTCACCCACCGAGTCGACGAGCCACATGCGCTCGATTTCCTCGGCGTCGCCGCCGGCGGTTGGAAACACGATCACGGGCCGGCCGAAATGCCCCCACCGGACAACCGTCACGTCGCTTTCAACCCGGGTCGAGTACCAGCGCTCACGCCTTTTCATGGCCGCAGAGTCTTGCGCATCGGCGATGACCGGCGCATCAGGGCGGATAGATCAGACGCGCTTCCCCAGGGAACAGCCACCCGAGGCCATCCAGCAGCCGGTCACGCCAGTTGATCCAGTTGTGGCCGTCGAGCCCTTCGACAACGCGGAGTTCATCGCACATCCGCTGGAGCACCTCCACCATCGCCCGGTCCGGAACTGCGAGTGGCTCGAAGGCACCGAATGTCAGGAACATTCGATCGGTCACCTTCTTCGGCCTCGCACGCACCGAGTTGACGAAACGCACAACCGGCTCGAAGGTGTCGCCGAAGGTCCGCGGGGCGGCGGCTTCGGTGAAACGGAGCGACGGGGATTCGAGGAGCAGCGCTCCGTAGAATCCCGGCGCGCGAACCGCCGCCGACAGCGCCGCAACCCCGCCGAAGCTCGCCCCCATGAGCACCCGGCCCCGCGGATCGCCGCGAAGATGGAGCGAGCCTTCGATATGCGGCACGAGCTCGCTCGTGAGAAACCGGCTGTGCGCCGCACTCGCAGCGTACTCGCGCAGCCGGTCACCCGGGTGTGTGAATGCGACCACGCAATCGGCCATCAGCCGCCGGTGCATCAGGTTGTCGAGGACGGTCGCCATTGACGAGTACCTGAGGAAGTCACCTCCGTCGTGCACCACGAGCAGTGGCATCTTCTGATCCCGGCGCATCCGTGAGGGGATGTACAACGTCACGTGCGCATCGCGCCGCAACGCCCTGCTGGGCAGCCGCAGATCGACCAGCTCCCCGGGCACTGTGGTGGGATCCGGGTGGGTCCATCCGGGGGTGATGTACCCGTCGGCCTCCAGGACGGACTGAGACCCGACTGCGTCGCCGACGACCCGAGGGTTGAGCGGGTCGTTCATGCTCTCGACGTTCTCGCCGCGACGCACGAGGATGCGGTACTGGATGCGAGCTCCTCGGGGCAGCTCGACGCTCGCGTACCAGAGGTCCGTGTCCTTGAGGCGGCGGAGCACCAGCGGCATCGCCACCCCGGCCATCCGGTGCTCGACGCCGACCCAATCGGCGTCCCCGCGCCACAGAAACGTACAGGTCGTCCCCTCGACCAGCGGAATCCGTTGCTCACGCAGCAGTTGATCGATCGCCTCGGGCGAGCTGCCTTCGCTGCGCAGGCGGGTGAGTGCCCGCTGATCGCGGGCGGGGCCGGGACTCACAGTCAGGCGGCTTCCACCCCCCGGACGATCCGGCCGTCGCCCGCGATCACTCCCACCGAACTGAGATCGGCGGGTGCTCCCGAGTGAAGCTCCATGCGGTCGCCGGCGTCGAGGATCACGCAGATGCCGGGCGAACAGCGCCTGGCGAGCACGGCAAGGCGGTCCGGGTCATGCGCGTGGAGCCGGATTGCTGCCGGCAGCGCAACCATGCCCCGAGCGACGCCGATGCCGATGTCGAACAACTCGTCGGGGCGCCCGGCGGGGTCGTCGTCGTCAATGACAAGGATCCGCTCCGAGATCGCCATGCAGCCCGACGACCATGCGATCAGCGGGCGATCCTCGATCAGCATCCCGACGTTGCAGAGGTGCAGGCAGTCGTTGAGCACGCCCACATGGCCCCCTGCGATGGCGATGGCCCCGCAGCCGGCAACGATGGCGGCGACCTCCACCCGATGCCTCGCGATGCTCGGTCGCGCGTGCGGTGGGTGCAGCGAGTAGAAGCGTTCGTACGCTGCTCCGATCGCCGACAGGTGGGACTCGTCCAGCATCCTCACGGACTCGACTGCAGCGTCGAGCTCTGGGCCGGGACGGCGCTGCGCCTCAGCGAACCGCCTGCGGATCACGTCGACTCCCTCGAGCGCATGGCGCAGGCGCAGCAGGTAGAGCTCGCGCAGCTCGTCGAGTTGGGCTCGCATCAGTCGCTCGGCGTCGGCGTAGGCAGGGTCACTCTCGAGCACGTCGAGGCGGCGCCCGTAGAGGTTGAGATTGCGAGCGCCGCCGCCCAACCGCCTGTCGATCTCAGCGTCGTTGCGCTCGCCCTCTTCCCAGCCGGCGGTGATCAGCGCGACCGGCCCGTCGACACCGAGCGCCGCCACCTCCGCCGCCAGGTCGACCCCGTCGAGTGGTCCAAGCAGGGTCACCTGCCTCACGAGGCGCGCACGCGGACCGTCTCCCCGACGACGTTGAGCATGTGGTGCACGGTGTCGTAGTCGGGGTGAGCCATGCGTATCCAGGCGTTGGCCATGTACCCCGCCTCCACCGGTTGGGTCGGCGTGCCTGAGGGGGGCAGATGCATGTCGAGGATCCACTCGCCGAACTCGCGCCGTACGTCCTCGACGCCGTCGTAATGACTGATGGTGCCGTCCCGGTCAGGGCGCAGCGCGACGATACCAGCGGCGCGGCGCCTGGACAGCGGACGCTCAACGGTGCGATGGACGATCGTGTTCGCCCATTCCCGGTAGATGTCGATGTCGTTGCCGGCCGCATACAGGTCCCACGCACGGACGCCGGGCGGGCGGCAGCCGATCTCGCTGAAGCGAAGACCCTTGGGGCCAAAGAACCACTCCATGTGGGTTGCGGAAGTCCCGATCCCGAGCGCCTCGATGGCGCGCAGACCGAGCTCGCGCACCTCCGCGTAATCCGCGGAGGAGTCGATCCGGTTGGTGGAGATGAACTGAGGGCTGATCCAGCGTTCGCGCATCGCTTCCAGGACGTTCGGGTAGTAGTGCGAGATGAAGTCATACGCCGGACGGCCGTCGACACTGATCGTGTCGTAGAAACCCTCGTGACCTTCGACGAACTCCTCGACGGCGATGTCAGCCGCGCCGGATGCACCCAGCTCGGTCAGCGCGCGATCGAGATCCGCGTCGGAGTCAACGCGTGATGTCCCGGACGCCCCGGCGGCAGCTCGGGGCTTCAGGATGATCGGATAACCGACGGCGGCGACGAAGTCGCGCACCTCGGCGGCGCTGGTCGCCGCAGTCGACTGTGCTGTGTGGATCCCGACCGCGCGCAGCGCTTCCTTCATCGCCGGCTTGTCCCGACAGAGGTATGCGGTGCGCACCGATGTGCCCGGGATGCCACAGGCCTCACGGGCGTATGCGGCGGCCATCGTGTGCGACTCGATCGTCGACTCGAGCGCGTCGACCCACACCTTGCCCTGCGCAAACCGCACGGCCTCGATGAGTGCACCGATGTCCGTGACGTTCGGGATCTGTTCGTAATGCAGCATCCATCCACGCAGGTCCGCATCAAGCCAGTCGGATGGTCGCTCGCCGATCCCGATCACGGTGGCGCCGGCCTCCGCAAGGCCGCGGACGAACTCGCGCTGGTTCGCCGGGAAGGCCGGCTCCACGAAGATGACGTTCACGCGCAGATCCTACCCGGTGGGTCGCGACCTGTCCCTCGCCCCCTGTTTAGACTCGCGACACCTCAATGGCGAACGCGGTCTTCGTTGCCCCTTTCCTGCTGCCTGCCACCGCGCGGTTCATCGCCGCAGCCGCCTCGCTCCCGGATGTCCGGCTCGGCCTGATCAGCCAGGATCCGGTGGAGCGCCTTCCCGGTGACATCCGAGTGGCGCTGGCCGGTCACTATCGCGTGGCGGACGGCACCGACCCGCAGCAGATTGCCGATGCAACCCGGCTGATGGCGCGGCACCTGGGCAGCGTCGATCGCCTGCTCGGCATGCTCGAACAGCTGCAGGTGCCACTCGGCGAGGTCCGCGATGCCCTGGGCATCCCGGGGATGGGCGCCGCGGTTGCACACAACTTTCGCGACAAGGCGCGCATGAAGACGGTGTTCGAGGCAAACGGGGTGCCGTGCGCGCGGCACCGGCTTGTCCATTCCGCCGGCGAGGCTCGGGAGGGGGCCGCGGAACTGGGGTATCCGATCGTCGCCAAACCGCCCACCGGGGCCGGAGCACGTTCGACGTTCCGTCTTGACGGCGAATCGCAGCTCGAAGCCTGGCTGCACGCCGAGCCGCCAGGCGATGAGAACCCGGTGCTCCTCGAGCAGATGGTGATCGGCGCCGAGCACAGCTTCGACAGCGTGCTCATCGATGGCGAGCTCGTATGGCACTCGATCTCTCGCTACCTGCCCACCCCACTCGAGGTGCTCGAAAATCCGTGGATCCAGTGGGCGGTCCTGCTTCCGCGCGATATCTCCGGTGCGGAGTTCGATCCAATCCGTGTCGATGGGCTTCGCGGCCTCCGCTCGCTCGGGCTGCGGACCGGCCTCACCCACATGGAGTGGTTCCGGCGGCCCGACGGCGCCATCGCCATCAGCGAGGTGGCGGCGCGGCCGCCGGGCGCGCAATTCACGTCGTTGCTCTCATATGCGCACGACTCCGACATGTACGCCGCATGGGCACGCCTCGAGATCTTCGGCGATTTCTCACCACCCGAGCGGCGCTACGCCGTCGGTGCGGCGTACCTACGAGGCCAGGGCACCGGGTCGGTGGTCGGCATCCACGGACTCGACGTGCTCCAAGGCGAGCTCGGTGACCTCGTGGTCGAGGCAGCATTGCCCGAGGCGGGGCAGTCATCGTCGGGGACCTATGAAGGTGAGGGGCACGTGATCCTGCGGCACCCCGAGACGTCGGTCGTCGAGTCGGGGCTGCGCCGCGTCGTCGAGGTCGCGCGAGTTGAGCTGCGGGGAGCCTCATGAGCGCCACAATTCTGATGATCTCGCCGGGCTACCCCGCGGAGATGCCGTTCTTCACGCGCGGTCTTGCTCGTGCCGGTGCACAGGTCATCGGCGCAGGCGATCAACCCGTCGCAGCGCTCCCGGACATGGCCCGCGACCACCTTGCCGCGTACTGGCAGGTGCCATCCTTCGCCGACGAGGACGCGATTGTCCTCGAGGTGGCGCGGCGTTCCACCGGAATCCACATCGACCACGTGGCGTCATTGTGGGAACCCACGATGGTGCTCGCCGCGCGCATCCGCGAAACGCTGGGCATCCCGGGAATGACCGTCGAGCAGACCATCCCATTTCGCGACAAGGAGCGCATGAAGCAGGTGCTCGACGCGGCGGGAATCCGGACGCCGCACCACTACCGGTGCACCACCGCCGCGGCCGTCCGCGATGCCGCCGAGCGCATCGGCTTTCCGATCATTGTCAAGCCGATCGCCGGCGCGGGATCGGCCGACACGTACCGCGTCGACAGCTCCGCAGACCTCGAGAGCGTGCTGCCCAAACTCGTGTGGGTGGACGAGGTGAGCGTCGAGGAGTTCATCGAGGCGACCGAGTACACGTACGACACCATCTGCGCGCGCGGCGAGGTGCTCTTCGACAACGTCGCGTGGTACCGCCCGAGGCCCCTGATCGCCCGGCAGCTCGAATGGATCAGCCCGGTGACGCTGGTCCTCCGCGACATCGATGCACCCGAGCTCTCAAGCGGTCGAGCCATGGGCCGCGACGTGCTGCGCGCCCTCCAGTTCCGCGACGGCTTCACGCACATGGAGTGGTACCGGCGCGCCAGCGGCGAGGTGGTTTTCGGCGAGATCGGAGCGCGCCCACCCGGCGCTCGCACCGTCGACGTGATGAATTTCGCGAACGACATCGACCTCTTCCAGCAGTGGGCCGAAGCGCTTGTTCACGGGCGCCTCTCCGAGCCGATCGACCGCCGCTACAACGCCGCGTCCATCTTCAAGCGTGCCCAGGGACAGGGGCGGATCACGCACATCGACGGGCTGTCGCGGCTACTCTCCGATTACGATGAATGGGTCTGCGCCATCGATCTGCTGCCCATTGGAGCGCCGCGGCGCGACTGGTTGATGACGCTGATCTCAGACGGGATGGTCATCGTCCGTCATCCGATGCTCGACTCGTGCATCGAGATTGCCGATCGCTTCGCGACCGAGCTGCAGCTCTACGCGTATTGAAGACGCGCCGACATGGTTCAGAGCCGGTTGCGCCTTCAGTCGCCGGCCGCCACCGCGTGCTTGCCCACGGCTTCGAGCACTGCCGAACGCGGTGCCGGCATGTCGGCACGCAACTCCGCGATGAGGCTGTCCACCACGTCGACAAGCGACCCTCCCGCGGCGACGACCTCACGCTGCCGGATGTAGCTCGACCCGCGGTCCATGATGTCGACGGCGCCACGGAGCTCGCCCGTGCATCCGAGACGCGCCGCCACCGGGGTCAGGTCCTCGACGAGCTCGCGAATCGCCTGGCGCAGCGGCACGGTTTTGCCACCCTCATCAACGATGATCGACGCATCGAGGCCGTGACGGGCGGCGCGCCACTTGTTCTCACGCACCAGCCACGCACGCGGTGTCGGCAGCGTGTAGCCGCGGTCGATCATCACGTCGAACTGGTGCACCAGGCATTGACTCAGCGCGGCAACGACGCCTACCTCGCGCAGCGTCGGGATGCCATCGCACACGCGGATCTCCACGGTGCCGAAGGCCGGGTGGGGTCGGATGTCCCACCACACCTCGCGAATCGTCTTGATGGTGCGCGAGGAGATGAGCGTATCCATAAGCTGCTCGAACTGTGGCCAGCCGCTCAGCAGCCACGGTGGACCGGCGGTCGGAAGACTCTCGAACACCTTGGAGCGCCACGACGCCATGCCGGTTTCGTGGCCCATCCAGTACGGGCTCGAGGCCGACAGCGCGAGGAAATGCGGGATGTAGGCGGAGAGGGCATTGACCATCGCGATGGCCTTCTCCCCGCTCCGCACTCCCACGTGCACGTGGATGCCGAAGATCTGCATCTGCTTCGCCGGCCACTGCATGTCGTTGACCAGCCTGAGATATCGCGGATCAGGACTGATCTCCTGGAGCGCTGGATCGCTGAACGGATGCGTCCCCGAGCAGATGATCTCGAGATTGCGCGGCTCCGTGTGCTCGCGGAGCTCTGCCATCGTCGCCGCGAGATCCGCCTTGATGTCGGCCGCAGTCTCACAGATGCCGGTGATGATCTCGACAGTCGACTGGAGCAGCTCCTTCTTTGCCTTTGGATGGCCGGCCTCGCCGTGCGGAGCGCCCATCTCGCCGAGAATTTCATGAGCGCCGCTCACCAGCTCGCGCGTGTCGCGGTTGATGAGCTCCAACTCCATCTCCACGCCAACGGTTGGCCGCGGGCTGGAGACGAATTCGATGTGGGTCATGAGGAGGTCGACTCTACGCCGCCTCCACGCGTTGATCATGGGCCCACGCAGCCAGGAGACCGCGGAAATGCGCGATGAACTGCTCCTGCTCGTGCGCAGGGAACGTGTTCCGGACGGTGTCGACGATGATCCGGTCGAAGTCGGAGCTCTCCACCCAGGCCACCGACACCTCGTCGACGTGGGCGAGGTGCCGGTCGCAGAACTCGCGATACCGCTCGACCTCGAGTTGAGCGTCGGCGAGCTTGCGGTACCCGGCGAGCTTCTCCTCATAGCTCAGGTCCGCGCGGTCGGCGATCGCAAAGTATCTTTCCGTGTCGAGATCAACGGTCTGCAGACGACCGGTGACGCAGCAGAACACGGCCCACTTCAACAGGCTGCGGATCGCCCACGGGAAGTAGTAGTGCAGGCTCGTGAGAGCGAGGTCCGGGGTGGCGTTTGCGTAGTCGATGGGATACACGTCCTCGCCCCGGACCAATGTTTCGCAGCTGTTGAGCTCCCACCGGAAGAACGCGTTGACCGTGCGCAGAATGCTGACCACCTCGTCGCCGGCGCGTGCGCTGAGGAAGCCGTGATCGACGGAATATCGCTCATGCATCGGCCGTTCCGGATGGAAGTGCAGCACAATCGTCTCCGCGCCGATGCCGAGGCTCCTGGCGAATGCGTCGTATCCATCCACCGATGCCTGGAGATGCATCAGCCGCTGCTCGGACTCGTCGTACGCGCGATACAGCGTCTCGGCGTTCTCGATGCGGCTGACACCCACCCACGCCCCACCGTCAAACGGCTTCATGTAGAGCGGCATCCCCACTGCTCGGGCGACAGCCTCGAGGTCGAAATAGCGCAGATAGCGTTGCGCCGTGCCGGCAAACCGCGGATTGTCCGGTGGCGTCTTGTTGGGCAGCATCCAGGTCTCGGGGACCTTGAGGCCGAGGCGGATCATCGCGCAGTACGCGGCGTGCTTTTCCATGGCCTGGAACGTGAACGGGTTGTTGAGGAGGTGGACGCGGTTCATGAGCACCACCTTCTTCAACCATTCGCGGGGCATCGGATACCACCAGCCGAGGCGGTCGATGACCAGTGAATGACGCGGCTTCATGCGCAGGTCGAACGGCTCGATGGTGACGCGCTCGGTTGTGAAATGATGCGTCTCGCCACCCTCACGCACCGAGAGATCGGCCCGCCCCAGCAGCGCCTCGAACGCAGCCGGCCAGTCCTCCTCTACCCCGAGCAACATGCCGATGAGATGGGTTCTGGGCATCGTGGATGGGAGTATTGCAGGCCCCGTGACGGCTGGTCAGGCCCTCGAGGGACGGCTCGTGCGCCGCGGTGATGCGGTCGCCGGACCGGGGTCGCGCTGCTCCAGGGTCGCCTCGATCCGGAGGGTACGCTCGAACGCAGCCCACACAGCGTCGCTCACCACGGTCCGAAGGCCGCCGCGCTCGAGCTGGTAGAGCGCCTCGGCCGACGTTCCTCCCGGCGAGGTCACCATGTCGCGAAGCTCGGCCACGTGCTTGCCACTCTGAAGCGCGAACTCCGCGCTCCCCTGCATGGTGTCGAGCACGAGTTCGCGGGCCACGTGGCGGGGAAACCCGAGATGCACTGCCGCATCGGTGAGCGCCTCGATGAACAGGAAGATGTAGGTGGGGCCGGTTCCGCTCACCGCGGTGGCCATCGCCACCTGGCGCTCGTCGTGGACCCCGAACTCGCGCCCGAGTGCGGCCAGCATGGCGCGAGTTCGCGCCTTGCCCACCTCGTTGACACTGTCGGTTGCGTACCAGACGGTGACACCTCGACCGATCTGGGCGGGAGTGTTCGGCATGCAGCGCACCACTGCTTTGTGGTCCAACCCCTCGCTGAGCGCCGTGGTGGTCGCCCCGGCGATGATGCTGATCACCAGCTGCTCCGGACGCAGGGTCCCGCGGAGCTCCGCCATGACCCCTGCGAGCATCTGCGGCTTGACGCCGAGCAGGACGACGTCGGTGTCCGCGGTCGCCTCGAGGTTCAGCGCGGCGACGTTCACGTGGTAGGTCGCTGCGAGGGCCTCGCGGCGCTCCGCCCGCGGGTGCGTGCAGACAACACTGCGCGCCGGCACGAGCTCGTTTTCGAGCAGGCCTGCGAGCATCGCCTCGGCCATCACGCCGGTGCCGACGATACCGATCCGTATGCCCAACAGGCTCTCCGCACTCATGTGACGGCACACCTTACCGCCAACGATTCACCGGCGGGTTCGGCAGAGCGTGCCATGATCGATACAGATGAGTCAGCTCCCCACGCCGGGCGACGAGCCCCCGATCTATCAGTGGCTTCCGGACAGCTCGGTCACGACCTCCGGCGACGGCGCCCCCTGGCTGCCGCCGCCGCCGCCGGCGCGCCCGGCTGTCCCGCAGCAGCACAGCCCGACGGCGCCGCGCCAGCAGCGCCGCCGCCGCGAGGGTGTAGCCGGCGGCGTCGTCGCGGCCATCATCGCGTTCTTCAAATACGGACTATTTTTGGTCAAGTTCGGCACATTCGGTCCGACCCTGATCACCATGATCATCGCGATCTGGTTCTACACGCTGTTCTTCGGGCCGGCGTTCGCGATCGGCATCGTCCTTCTGATCCTCCTCCACGAACTCGGACACTTCATCGTTGCGAGGTGGATGGGATTGCCTGCGCGATTGCCCATCTTCCTGGGACCGCTCGGCGCGGTCACGAACCTGCGCCGCGCGCCGGCAGACGCCGGCAAGTCGGGCATCATCGCGCTTGCCGGTCCCGCGCTGGGCACCGCGGCCGCGCTGCTCTGTTTCCTCCTCGCCGGAGCGGCGAGCCCGGGGTACTTCCGCTACCTGCTGCTCGCGCTCGCGTACTTCGGCTGTTTCCTCAACCTCATCAACCTGATTCCGGTCGGTTTTCTCGATGGAGCAAAGGTCGCCGACGCGACCCCCCGGTGGATCAACGTGCTCGGCCTGCTGGTGGTCGCCGGTGTCGTGCTCCTGTTCGGCAACCCGATCGGCATCATCTTCCTCATCCTCGGCATCTTCCATACCATCGGCCGATTCCGCCGGAGCAACCCGGCGACGGATCCGACGCAGGCCGCTGCCTCGCGGCGCCTCGGTCTCGGCGCAGCCTACGTCGCGATCCTGCTGATCGCAGCGGCCGGCATGTCAATCGCCAACACGACGATCGTCGACAGCAATGCGGTGCCAGGCGTCAATCACAGCACGGGAAGCTCCGTTCTTTAGGGCGCTGCCGTCGGCGGTGCGGTCTTCTCGCACAGCGGGAACGGGAACGCGACCGAGTTGTACAGGTCGGAGAACACGTCGAGCTGGCTGCTGCTCTCGTAGTTGAACCCGATCAGCATCGCGTGGGTCGAATCGATCGTGAAGCGCACCTCGGCATAGAAGGGCTGACGTGCAACCGGCAACGGTGGCGGCGTCGGGCCCGAGTACGGCGTCTGCTTCACGTAGTAGCTGACAGTGCCCGTGTAGCCGCACACCAGCACGGGGGTCGAGCTGGACTGGGTATACCCCGGCAACCCGGCGGCACCGAATGATTTGAGGCTGCTCGCCATCTCGAGCAGAGCGCTCTCGGTACTCCCCTGCTGCGGGACGAACAGGGATCCGGAGGACTCCTGCTGGAATCCCCACGTCTGCGGGTAGAGCGCAGTGACGCCGTTCGCCTCCGAATAGGGGTTGAACGTGCCCGCGGCGGTGAGCGTCGGGTCTGCGACGACCCAGCCGGTGAGCGTCCGTCCCTGGACCCGAAACCATCCCCCGCCGCCGCTCTGATATGCGAGGACGGTGAAGGTTCTTCCCTGCGAGAAGCCGCCGACCACGTTCTTGGAGTCGAGCACGGGCGCGGAGTGGATCCGCAGCCCGAGAGGGCTCAGCACCGTGCGAGTGGTGCCGACCAGCTGCGCGGTCGGGCTCGGTGTGGGGACCACGACGACGGTGGGCCTCGGCGTCGGCGTCCGCGACGGAGTCGACGGAACTCCGGCGCATGCCGCAAGCAGCGCCGCAACCCCAGTCGCGACGGCCGCCGGAAGACCGGCTCGGGTCAAGCGGCGAGCACGTGCAGGCATCCCGCCACCGAGGCGGCGATGGCTCGAAGGTCGTAGCCCCCTTCGAGAAGCCATAAGGATCGTCCCTCGCAGTGCGCGTCTGCGAGCGTGCGCACCCGGTCAGCCACGGACGCGTACGTCTCATCCTCGAGACGCAGCTCCGCGAGCGGGTCGTCCCGGTGGGCGTCAAATCCCGCACTGACGACCAGGAGGTCCGGGTCGAACGCGGCCAGCGCGGGCATCACCACCGCGTCGAACAGCTCGAGCCAGCGCACGCCGTCGGTCCCCGACGGCACTGGGACGTTCACCGTCGTTCCCGAGGCGCCGGGATCGCCGCGATCAGATGCCTGGCCGGTGCCCGGGTACCAGGGGAACTGGTGCAGCGAGGTGTAGAGCACCGAGGGATCGGCATAGAAGATGTCCTGGGTTCCGTTGCCGTGGTGCACGTCGATGTCGACGATCGCGACCCGCGCCGCTCCCGCCTTCTGGGCGGAGCGTACCGCGATTGCGGCGTTGTTGAAGAGGCAGAAGCCCATCGGCACGTTCGGGGTCGCGTGGTGCCCGGGCGGTCTGATGACCGCGAACGAGGCCACGGCTTCGCCCCGTATCAGCGCTTCCGCGGCCCGCGCCGAGCAGGCCGCCGCGTTCATGGCCACGACAAATGAGGATTCGGTGCAGTAGGTGTCGAGATCGAACCAGCCTCCTCCCTTGACCGCCAATCCCTCGACGCGACGAACCTCGTCTTCCGAATGGACCATGAGCGGGAGATCGCGGCGTCCCGCGGGTGGGACGAGCCATGGCAATGCCGCAAGCCGATCGTCAGCGGAGATGCCCTCCAGGATCGCCAGCACGCGGTCAGGTCGTTCGGGGTGCCCCGGGCTCACGTGCTCCACCTGGTCGTCGTTGCGGATGAGGGCCAGCTGGACGGTCATGCATGTGCAACCGCGGCCCGGATCTGCTCGATACGCTCGCGGAACTCCCGCGCTGCGAGGGCAGCACCCTGCGGCGCTGCGGCAATCCCTCTGCTCACCGAGATGATCGCTCCGCGTCCACGTGCATCGAGTCCGGCGCCGACCGATTCCTCGAGAGCGCCACCCTGTGCCCCCACCCCCGGGAGCAGCAGCGGCGCGTCGGGGGCAGCCGTGCGGACGGCGGCGACGGCCTCGGGCCTGGTCGCTCCGACGACGAAGCCCACTGCGCCACCAGGGTCCCATCCAAGGCCGAGCTCAACGATTCGCGCGCTCACCGGCATGCCTGACTCGAGTCGTGCGTCCAGGAGATCGACCGCTCCTGGGTTGCTGCTTCGCGCCACCAGTAACGCGCCTCGGTCGGCCCGCCGGAGGAACGGCAGCACCGAGTCGCTCCCGAGCAGCGGATTTACGGTGACGCAGTCGGCACCCAGCACGTCGAAGAGCGCTCGCGCATATGCCTCGGCGGTGTTGCCCATATCGCCACGCTTCGCGTCGAGGATCAGGATGCGATCCGCCGGTATCCGAACCCGAAGCCGTTCGAGGATCGCGTACCCGTCGGATCCCAGTTGCTCGAAGAATGCAAGGTTCGGCTTGAAGGCACAGACGTGCTCGAGGGTCTCGTCGACGATTTCGAGGCAACGACGCTCGGCCTCCGCGGCGCTCGCGAACCCGTCGGGGTCGAGCCCACAACAGAGCAGCGAACCAGACGCTTCGACGCACGCATCCAGGCGTGCGGCGAATGTCACGGCGCTACCAGACCTCCCTCGACGTGCTCGGCTGGATGGCCCCCTGGTCAGCGCGCGGCGAGTAGGGCATCTCGATGCGGCTCTTGTACTTCGAAGCGCAGGCCGGACAGACGCGCGCCAGCCTGCCGTCGAGGATCACCGCGGCCAGCCGGAAGATCGGTGTTTCCTCGCCGTCGCAGTCGCACCGGGCTGTCACCGCCATCAGTACTGCGATATTGCCACGGACGCCGCCCTATCCGGCGGCCGCGACGGGGGCGGGGATTGCCGGCAGCGGAGGTGGCACCCGCCGGGACAGGCGAGCGCGCTCGCTGATATGACGGACCATCTCGACAGCCTCCTGCTCATCCCTGCAGCGCGCCGACGCCTGCCACCGGCGGCCGGCGGTGTCGACGTCGACCGTGGCGACCTGGAATGCACGTTGAAGCGGTCCCGACTTGAGGCGAACGCTCTGCACCTTGACCAGGGGCACGATGATGGTGGAGCGTTGCACACGCCCGGTTCGTGCGTAGACATACCGCTGGCCGAACCAGGCGGCGAGGAAGTGAAACGACAGTGGAGCCTTCAGGCGCGCCCGCGATGGCGGCCCCGCGTCGGGCGGAGGATTCGGGTGTGCGTCGGGCATGACCCTCGCGAGGAGCCACAACGCCTGGTCGCGCGACGCCACGGGAATCAGGGTCCTGGCCACCTGTTGCGCATCGCGGTCGGCTTCGCGAGACACGCTCTGCCGGGCCACATCGACCTCGAGACGCGCCCACCCGAGCGCGCGCCAGAAGAGGGGCTCCACAACGCGGACGGCCTGGATTCGGCCGTAGGGGATGGTCTCGTGGCGCCGCTGGAGCAGGCCGCGGTCGAGGCGGACGCCATCCCCAGCCTCACTGATGGCGAAATCAAAGTCCTCGTTGAAAGCACGAGCAACCCCAAGCCCGCTGATGACCAGGACGGTGACCGCACTGCCCAGCGCACCTGCGCCGACCACCGGGGCGGCAGCGATCGCGGCGATGCCGGCGATTGCGATCAGCATCGGAGCCAGTACCTGCGAGCGCATGACCAGCGCGGGAAGCAGAAGTCCGTTCTGCAGGTGCAGGAGCGGCAGCGCGGCCGGTTCAGGGGTGCCGACCTCCAGTCCATGGGCGAGCGCGAGCAGGCGGGCCCGGACCACCGGCGCCTGGGCGGCGGTGAGGTACGCGAGCCGGCCGTGCTCGGCACCTCGGCCAGCCGACACGACGCGCACTTCGGCCAGGCCCAGAAACCGAGCTGAGAGCGGAGCGATGACATCGACCGCCTGGATGCGCGCCAGTGGTATCCGCAGCGACTGCCGGCGGATGAACCCCGTCTCGATCTGGAGGTTGCCCCCGGCGATTCTCCAGCGGGTCACCAGCCAGGAGATGACGCCGCCGAGACCACCGAGGACGAGCAGCCCGGCGTAGACGATGACCGAGATCGGCAGACCCCCGTCGTGGTGGAGACCAGGCTGCTCCGCGATCGACGGCACCGCGACGACGATGACGCCGATCAGCACCCTGCCGAACCGGACGATCGGTGAGAGGGGGTGCAGCCGGCGCCACGACTCGCCCACCTCGAGCGGCGCGGTCGTGGCCATCGCCGGCGGCATCGCGCTCATAGGCCTGTGGCCTTGGCCTCCCCCACCAGCGTCAGCCTGTCCCGAAGCGCGTCAGCATCGGCTCGATCGAGCCCGGGGATGCGGGCGTCGGTTGCCGCCGCGGCGGTGTGGAGTTGGACGGTTGCGAGGCTGAAGGCTCGGTCGATGGGCCCGGCGGTGACGTCGATGAACTGCATGCGTCCGTAGGGCACCACCGAGACGCGGCGGAACATCAGCCCCCTGGTGACGATCAGGTCGTCCTCGCGCTCGGCGTAGCCCCAGGCCCGGTAGCGGCCACGCTCGACCAACCAGGCCACGAAGGCAATCAGGGCAACCACCACCGGCAGCAGGTCGGCGGTGCTGACGTTGACGATCAGTGCGACGACCAGAGCCGCGATGAACACCGGGCCCCAGAACAGCGCGAGCTGGGTCTGGCGCGCAAGCCAGAACCGAGGCGACAGGCGATTCAACTCGCCTGCACCGATGATCTGTCCGGCCACAGTAGCTGTCATGTCATTCCACGATAGACTGAAGTCAGGAGAACACAGATGGCGACACGCAAAGAGGGACTCGAAGCCTTCTTCCGAGGCATCGAGCGGCGGCTCGGAATCGATCGTGAAGGGCGCACCGTGTGGGTCTGGCTCCTGCCGCCGGCTGTCGGCATCGTGAGTGCTGTGCTGGTGGCGTTCATGCCGGGGCTCCCCGCAGATCTCGGATGGGTCTACCGGCTGCCGTTTTCATTGTTCGCGTTCGTGACCATGACACTGATCGCCTCCATCTACCTGATCACGTTTGACAACGACCACAACCAGCAGGCCGCTGTCGACGACGACCCGGGGCATGGTGATGAGGGGCCTCAATCGCCGCCGGCACCTTCGGGATCACCGTCGCCTCCGTGGCTCAGCGCGGGCGACCGGGTCTGGGGGAAGGTGCCTGACGACGCCGGCCAGGACACCGAGCGCGCACCTCGCGAGCGCGTCCCGGTCAGCTCCTCGCGGAGCTAACTCAGGTCCCTGATCGGCAGCACGATCGCCGACGGATGGTCGGCGTCGTGCCAGACCTCTTGATCCGCAACGTGCATGGTCACCGCCGCGGCAAGTGGCTCTCCTCCGCCGAGATTGCGAGCGAACCTCGGGTGCGCGCCACTGGAGACCTGAACCCGCATGCGATGGCCGCGACGGAAGACGTGCGCGGCCGGCCAGAGCGAGACCTGGACCGTCGCGACGCCGTCGACCCCTCGCCGCCACCCGGCTCTGGTGAGGCGCACCAGACCGTCGCAGATGTTCCACGACGTTCCCGATGGCTCGACGTCGCAGAGCCTGACGAAGAAGTCCGTGTGCTCGAGGGTGGATCGAACGTGCAGCTCGGCCGTGATCGGGCCGACGACCTCGACGTCGCTCACCAGCGCCAGGCTCGTGTAGACCAGCACATCGCTTCGCCGCTCGAGGGCACCGTTGTCGCGCGGTCCGCCGGAAGGCCCGAGCATCGTGCCGCCGATTGACGGCGTGGGGTTCGACGGGTCGTAGCGGTACCGGTCAGGAGCGGACGCCTGGGGGAAGCGTGTGTGGAGCAGCCCGCGCGGGTGCAGATGCCAGCGCACCGGCCGCGCCGGAGGCGGCCAGTCGTCGACCTCGAGCCATCGCCGGACTCCACCGATGAAGAGCCGGACGCGCGAGCGCCCGGGGGTATCGCGGCGGTCCAGCAGGTGCCGGCCGAACCACTCGAGCGCGTCACGTACGCTCTCGCCGGCGAGGCCGGGATCGGTGTGCTTCCAGGGGCCGACCGTCACCCGGACCTCGCACCCGGCGGCACGGAGCGCTCGGTAGTCCGCGAGCTGTGCCGGAAGAAACATGTCGTACCAGCCCGTCACCATCGAGACCGGCACAGCCGGTGAGTCGAGCCTGCGGTCGAACTCGACCGGCTCCCAGAAGGCATCGTCGTCCATGCGCGAGAGCCAGTCCTGGTAGAAGGTCACGCGCGCGCCGGTGACGACGATGTCGGCATCGCTCAAAGGGAGCGCAGCGAATCCGCGCTCCAGGCGTCCCCGCGCGCGAAGCTGCTCGCGCAGACGCCGATGATCGCCGCTCCGCGAGCTCGCCAGCAGCGCCAGCCACGAGAGGGTGCTCTGGAGGGAGAACGATCCACCCGGGTAGGTGAACTCGCGCACACGAGCCGAGGAGATCGGCGCCGCCATCGCGAGCACCGACTGCGGTGGGCTGGTCGCGATCGCCCATTGGACAATGCCGAGGTAGCTCGGACCGAAGGTCGCGACCTTGCCCGAGCACCAGGGCTGCAGCTCGAGCCAGGCAAGCGTGGCAAGACCGTCCTGAGCCTCATGGCGGTACGCGTTGAACTCGCCGCCAGACCCACCCGTGCCGCGGCAGCTCTGGAGGACAACCTGGTAGCCACGCTCGGCGAATAGCCGCGCTGCCAGGGCCCAGACCCCGGAGCGCCCATAGGGGCTCCGCATCAGGACCACCGGCTGAGTGCCGTCGCCGCGGGCCTGGTAGTGGTCGAGCCTGAGCGTGACTCCGTCCCGCATGACCACCTCGATGTCACGCCGCATCGCAATCGCTCGCGTCCGCGCCGGAGGAATCCCGGCGAGCAGCTCGACCGCCCGGGTGGCGAGGCTCATCGCGACGTTCTAAGCGGCGCTGGTCAGTCGCACGAGGAGACGATGTCGAGCCCCACATCGACAGCGTTGCTGAACTCATCGCTCACCACCATGACGTCGCGCGCAGCGCGAGCGAGCAGCGAGGCGGCCACCGCGGCCCGATATCCCGCGGCGCAGTGCACCCAGACCCTCCCTGGGGGCACATCCTCGAGGCGGTCGGGCAGCTCGTGGAGCGGGATATGCCTCGCCGTCGCGAGATGGCCCTCGCGCCACTCACGCCCGAGGCGGACATCGACGACGATCTCCCCCGGTGCGCCGATGTGTGGCTTGAGGTCGCCAAAACCGACAACCGGGTACGAGGCCGTGGCGAGATCTGACCAGGGGTCGTCCCCGCCCTCGCAATCGCTAATGCCACACGCCACGATCCTCTCAATGCCGATTCGCGCCAGCGCCACGCGAGCGGCCGCGAGGTCGTCGAGTGATCGCCCTAGCAAGCTCAGCGGGCTGCCCCAGGGCAGGAGCCAGCCCAGGTAGGTGCTCAGCGGGTCGGACAGCTCGAACGCAAGCGTCCCGACCAGATGTCGTGCCGCAAACGCCCGGCGCTCACGGAGGTCGACCACCCATTCCCCGGCGCGCGCCCGCTCTGCAAGCTCCTCGCCATCGCTCAGGTCGGGCAGCTCGCCGTCGAAGCTGCCTGCCCCTTCACGATTTCTGGGCGCGATGTAGGCGTAGTACCGCGGGAACGCGTCCATGCCGGCCACGAGCCGGGCGACAAATGCGTCCTCGTCCATCAGCAGCGCCGGGTTCTCTGCGCGCTGATGGCGCGCATCCCCCGTCTCCGGGGCGCCGACCGGGAACCCGGCCGAGCAGAGGCTGCCGAACCCGTGCGTCGGCAGGATCGCTGCGTCATCGGGAAGCTCATCCGACAGACGCCTGGCGGAGCGGTGCTGGAGATGGCTGAGGCGATCGGTGACCCATGGTCCGATCAGGTCGGTGCGGCCCACCGACCCGAGCAGCATCGATCCACCCGTGAAGGCGGCGACCGGCAGGCCCTCATCCTCGAGCACGTAGGCCATGTGCGTCGCGGTGTGACCGGGCGTGTGCCGGGCCACCAGCGTCAGGGCGCCGAGCGGAACCCGGCCCCCATCGGCGATCGCCTGACGTGGGTAGCCCACGGACTCCCCCGCCGGGATGACCAGGGTGGCCCCGGTGATCCTGGAAAGCTCCGAGCCGCCGGAGACGTAGTCGTTGTGAATGTGCGTCTCGAGCACGTGCGAGAGCCGCGCGCCGCGGTCGGAGAGCACGGCCAGCACACGGCCGACATCGCGCTGGGGGTCGACGACCACAGCCTCGGTGCCGTCGAGAATCACGTAGCTGCGATCGCCGAGCTCTGGGGTCTCGATCGTCGCGATCTCCAGGGGCACCCCCGAACGATCCCACATGCGCGTGCGAATGGGATGAAGTTGACCGTTCTCCGCACCTTCTGCCAGTGTTGGCCGGCATCCATGCGCCAGCTCACCAGCCTCGATGCGCAGTTCCTCGCTCTCGAGACGCCCCGGATCTACGGTCACGTCACCGGCGTGCTTGTACTCGACCCTTCCACAGCTCCCGGCGGAACCCTGACCGTCGCGGACCTTCAGAACCTGATCCTCGAGCGCCTGCCGCTGATCCCGATCTTCAAGTGGCGCCTGGCGGAGGTCCCGTTCGGCATCGATTTTGCCTATTGGGTCGACGACCCGGACTTCGATATCGACTTCCACGTGCGTGAGCTGGCGCTGGTGCCGCCGGGGTCGACGGCGCAGCTCGAGGAGCAGGTGGCGCGCATCTTCTCGCGGCCCCTCGACCGCAGTCGCCCGCTCTGGGAGATCTATCTCATCCACGGCCTCGAGCACGGCCGCGTGGCGCTGATGACCAAGGTGCACCACGCCGTTATCGACGGCCTCTCGGGTGCGGAGATCCTCGGGTCGCTACTCGACCTGACCCCCGAAGGCCGGCCCGCACCCGCACCTGCACAGGTCGATGACGGGCCGCAACACATGCCCTCGCAGCTGGAGATGCTGGGCCGGGGCCTCGCCGGCATCCCTCAGTACCCGCTGCGCCTGCTGCGCTCGCTTCCCGCTGCGTTACCCCATTTCGAAGAGGTCGGCATCTTCAGCATCCTCCCCGGCGCCGGCGTTGTCGGTGCCGGCGCCCGGCGGTTGCAGGCGGCGCTGCGCAGGAGCCCGATCGTCAACGGACGCAAGCTCTCCACTCCCCCACACACGTCGTTCAACGGCAGGATCTCGGCGCACCGTCGCATCGTCTTCGGCCAGCTCCCGCTTGATACTGTCAAAGCTGTCAAGAACAGGCACGGCGTCACCGTCAACGACGTCGTCGTGTCGATCTGCGCGGGCGCGGTGCGGCGCTGGCTGCAGCATCATCGGGAGCTCGGGAAGCAGCCATTGATCGCGCAGATACCGGTGTCGGTGCGCAGCCCGGAACAGCAGGGAACCTTCGGCAACCGTATCCTGCTGATGGGCGTCGCACTCCACACCGAGATCGCCGACCCCGTTGATCGCCTGCGCGCAACCAGCGAATCGCTTGCCGAGATGAAGGAACGCAATGAAGCGCTGCCGGCGTCGCTGTTGCAGGATGCCAACAACTTCATCCCCCCTGCCCTGTTCACGCGAGCCGCTCAGCTCACCTACGCGTGGACGAGCAACCCACGCCTGCGCCCGACCTGGAACCTCGTCGTCTCCAACGTGCCTGGGCCGCAGATCCCGCTCTATTGCGCGGGGGCGCTCCTCGAGGCCATCTACCCCGTCTCAGTGATCATGGACGGCCTCGGCTTGAACATCACGGTGATGAGCTACAAGGGCAGCCTCGATATCGGCATCGTCGCCGATCGCGACGTCATGCCGGACGTCGGAACGATGATTCGCTGGCTCGCCGATGAGCTCGAGGCGCTCGACGTACCCGACTTTCCCGAGCGCCCCGCGCATGCCCTGGTTCGAGCCCGCCGGCATCGCTCCCGCACGCCGGCAAAGCCCCGCCCGGCATAGTCATCGGGTCCGCGCCCTCCTCGAAGCGCCATCGGACTTCCGCGCGGCCTGGCTCTCGCGGCTGTGCACCATTCGCTTGGTGCTGAGCGCCTTCGCCTCGCGGCGGTCACTGGAGGCCCAGGTGCGCGATGGCAGGCGTGCCCTCGATCAGGCGTCGCCTGAGGCGATGCCCGAGCAGCGCGCCCTCACATCGGAACTCGCCCTTCACGCCGCGGCGGCGCTCATGGTCATGGGAGGCGGTCGCGCGATCGCGGTCCACGACCATGCCCAGCGTCTCGCCCGCGAGAGGCTCTTCCTCCTCGTCTTCGGCCAGACCGCCGCGATCAAAGCCGCGCAATTGCGCCGGCTCTATGATGAGTCACATGGCTGAAGAACAGATCGCATGGACCGCCGTGAAGACGGGTGAGGCAGTCGTGACCAGCGACGGAGCCAATATCGGGAAAGTCATGGAGGTCGCGGCCCTCGCCAACGAGGACATCTTCCACGGCATCGTCTTCGAGCACGCCCACCACCGCAAGCACTACCTGGCGCCCGCCGCCGATATCGAGCGCATCACCACCGAGGCGGTGCACCTGTCCATCGACGCGGCCCGAGCCGACCAGTACGAGGAGTTCCAGCAACTCCATGTCTCCCGGCTGGGCCTCGCCGGGGTCTTCCGCTGGAAGCACTTCGGCTGGAAGGACTCGAATGAGTAGGACCTGTGTCGGAGGTGTGACGGGCGACTGACCCGAAGGCGGCTACCATGGCGCCGATGCTCGAGACGCGTCTCCGTGAGTGACGCGGCCGGCGCCGTGATCAAGGCGGCCGGCGGGAGTGCGGCTCTCGAGGAGCACCCTCGACAGAAACCCGCGGCTGATATCGTGCTCGACGTCACGCGCTTTCGCGAGGCAACCGGATTCTCTCCGGCTCGCGTTGTTCCAAACGGGTTGGAGGAGCAGATTGCCAGGGCAGCGGCCGCCAACGCTTGTCTTTGACCTAGACGGGACGTTGCTCGACGTGTCCGCACGGCATCACCACGTCTACAGCACGGTCTGCTCATCGCTTGGTGGACAGCCACTTGCGCGCGCCACCTACTGGGATCTCAAGCGACAGCACACCGCGTGGCCCGAGATCCTCGCGCAGAGTGGTCTCGAGGATGGGCAGCGCTCAACGTTCGAGGAGCAGTTCGCTGAGCTCATGGAGATTCCCGACAGCCTCGGATTCGACGTGCTGTTTCCCGACACGATTCCGGCGCTCACCCGGCTCGCGGCGACGTTCCGCTGTGCGCTGGTGTCGCTGCGCTCCTCATCCACCGCTTTGCGGGCGCAGCTTGCCGTCTTTGCACTGACACCCTTTTTCGAGGTCATCGAGACTGCAACGGCGGGTGCTGATCCAGCATTCGCGAAGGCGCGCTTGATCCGTTCAACTGTCCCAGCTGATGACCCCGCCGTGGTCATCGGCGACACCGAGGCGGACATCGCTGCAGCGAGCGCGCTCGGCTACGTTTCCATCGCGGTGACCTCTGGGATTCGCGATCGCGACACGCTCACACGCGCCAATCCCGAATACGTGGTCGATGGTATCGGTGACGTCGAGGACGCCCTTCGTCGCGCACGACTGCTCTGACGTGACGTCACTGCACGGTGGTGCACGCGCACCACGGGCTCGAGGACGCGGACATGTTTCCTGCGCTGCGCCGATCGAACCCCGAGCTTTCCGCTGTCGTCGATAAGCTCGAGGCAGACCACCGCGCCGTCTCCGACCTGCTTGACGAAGTCGGAGCCTCTGCCGACCAGCTGGACGACACCGCGGCGAATCCCGCGCGCAAGAGGCTGGTAGCGGCGCTGGCCCGTCTCGAGCAGGATCTCCTCGAGCATCTCGCGTATGAAGAAGAGTCCATCGCCGCCGCCATGCGCGGCTGGGAGCAGTGGCCCTAGGCCTCGGCCCCATCCGACGCGGCAACGACAATCGGGTGTCGCGTCAATTCGCTTGGTGTATCACCGGTATTGACCGTTGTCGTGGGCTCGATGAGCATCACCTCCGCCCCGTCCACGGACACGGGCTGGTGATAGGCGCCGCGGGGAACCACGTAGAGGTCGCCTCGGCGGAGATCGACATCGCCGGCGTCCATCCGGAGGGTCAATGTGCCCGTCAGGACCAGAAACAGTTCGTCGGTGTCCGGATGACGGTGACGCGTGAACTCGCCGCGCGTTTTGACGACGCGGACGTCGTAGTCGTTGAGCCGCGCGACGGTTCGCGGCGCCCAGGGCTCGGTGAAGGTCGCAAGCACGGCGGCGAGGTCGATACCGGGCATGTGCTGAGCCTAACCCCTCCGGGGTGCGCAATGGACGCGCGGTCGATCTCTTAGAGTCACCCCGGTCACGGCCCTCCCAACGGGAGGGCACCGCCATTCCCGCCGGGTCCCCGCTCGTAATCGCTCGCCGCCGCGGTGCACCGGTCGAGGTCGTCACCGTGGAGGTCTCGGATCCCGGTCCGGATGAGGTCCTCGACGGCTTCGTCTCGGAGGTCATCACGGTCGATGACGTGGGGACGCCCGTGAGAAGATCGTGCGCGCGAGGTGCTCCGTCCGGTGGTGGTATCTTCCGCCCGACTGAGGGCTCAGCGCAGGCGTTCGCTGAGATATGCGAGCGATTTCGGGTAGCGGTAGTCGATGCTCATGTGCGTGGCGTCGAACAGCTCGAACTGCACGTCGGTCACGCCGACCTTGGCGAGCTCGTCGTGGAACGCCGTCGCCGCAAGGTCGAGATACCAGTCATCCCGTGTGCCCGCGTCGATCCATACAGCGCGCTGCGACCGCATCGCGTCGGCGTAGTGAGGGACCATGCGTACGGGATCCCACGCCAGCCAGCGCGCCCAGACGTCATCGCGGAGTCGCCCAGTCTTCGCGTCGAAGGGCAGCACTGGTGTTCCGTCGTCAGTCGCCGAAAAGCAAGCCGATACACCGAGAAGCATCACCAGGTTTTGATCACCCTCGCTGGTGAACGCGGGGCGCGACTGGAAGTCATCCCACCACGCGAGGATGTCGCCGCCATGGTTCCGGAGGGATCGCACCGCCTTGGGGAACTCTGGGACATAGGAGCATTCATATAACCCGTCACCCGCGTGCGTGGCCAGTCCGCCGAAAAGATCCGGGCGCAACATCGGCGTGATCATCGCCCCGAACCCTCCGCTCGATTTCCCCATGATGCCGCGGTGCGCGGCACTCGCCATGGTCCGGTAGTGCTTGTCGACGAAAGGAACAATCTCGTCACACAGGTACGTGTGGTAGCGACCCGTCCCTGGTGAATCGACAAACTGCGACCCGCCATATTTCGTCCACGCATCGACGTACACGAGAATGCACGGTGAGGTCTCGCCACTCGCCATGTTCCGATCCACGGTGGCAGGAAAGCCCTCGCGAAACGGTGTGCGATTCCACCACATCACGGCCTGTCCCGAATACCCTTGAATGACATACACGCAGGGATACCGTTCCTCTGAGCTGCTGTATCCCGGTGGCGTGTAGACCCACAACGGCCGGTCGGTCGGGTCGCCCAGGTGGTTGCCTGCGAGCACATGCGACTCGACCACATGCTCGGAGAGCCGGCCGGCGAGATGCTGCTCCCACCACCTGGCTGAAGCCGACGCGCCGTCCCAGAACTTCGCAGCGTCAAGAGTGCTCATCACGGTCCCCTTGGTGTGGTCGGCCAGACCCATCGAACGCGAGCGATCCTACGCGCCGCGCGGGGTCAAACCGCTAGCCTGAGATCGGCAGACAGTCGCTCTGGAGGATCCCCCGTGCAGTATCGCCGTCTCGGAAGAGAGGGCCCAACGGTCTCGGCAGTCGGACTCGGTGCGATGAGCTTCGCCGGCGTGTACGGCGACGCCGAGGACGCAGAGTCGGCGGCGACCGTGGCTCGCGCTCTCGAACTCGGCGTCACCTTCATCGACACCGCGAACGTCTACGGATCCGGCCACAGCGAAGAGGTGGTCGGTCGAGCGATCGCCGGTCGGCGCGCCGAAGTTGTGCTCGCAACCAAGTTCGGCGGCGGAGGCGGCACCGGCCTCGGAAGGCGCAACAGGGTCCGGCCGGCACTCGAGGCGAGCCTGGCGCGCCTCGGAACGGAATACGTCGACCTGTACTACCTGCACCGAGTCGATCCTTCGACTCCGATCGAAGAGACCGTCGGTGCGATGGCGGAGTTGGTCTCCGCAGGATTGGTGCGCTACCTTGGCCTCTCCGAGGCCGCGCCCGAGACCATCCGGCGCGCCTCCGCCACGCACCCGATCACCGCACTGCAGACGGAGTACTCGTTGTTCAGCCGCGAGCCCGAGGAGGCGATCCTGCCGACGACTCGCGAGCTCGGCATCGGCTTCGTTGCATACAGCCCGCTCGGACGCGGGATGCTCACCGGTCAGTTCCAGCGCGTCGACGACATCGCTGCGGATGACTGGCGACGCGGTGTACCCCGCTGGCAGGAGGAGAACTTCGACAGCAACCTCCGGCTGGTGCGCCGCCTCGAGGAGATCGCAAGCCGTCACAACATCACCACCGCGCAGCTTGCGCTGGCCTGGGTTCTCCATCGGGGCGATGACATCGTGCCCATCCCTGGGACTCGCAAGCGGGAGAATCTCGAGGTGAATGCCGCTGCCGCGGATGTGCACCTGAGTCCCGACGATCTGCGCGAAATCAACGAGGTGGCTGCTCCGGATCGCGTGGCCGGCGCTCGCGGCGGCGACGAATATCTGGCGCGGGTCAACGCCTGAGCGCCCTCGGCAGCGAGTCGGCACAGCGGATGCCGCGCAGTTCTGAGACCGTGACTCGACTGTCCGGGATGTGGGCGCCCTCCGCGTCTACCATCTGGGGATGATCGGCACCTCACGAGCGCTCGGCGCGCTCTATCTCCGCGTGACTGAGGCCATCCGCGCCGTGCTCACCGACAATGAGGATGGTCAGGGCATGGTCGAGTACGCCCTCATCCTCGTGCTGATCGCGATCGTGGTCATCGTCATCCTGCAGGTTGTCGGGAAGCAGGTCAACAACGTGTTCTCCAACGTCAGCAACGGCCTGTCCCACTAGCT